>JAAELU010000568.1 GCA_024226255.1 bacterium
AGGGCAGCCCACCTCCCCCAAGTGTTGTCCGCCCAGAGCGGGGTGCAACTGGGGAGGAGACAGTTCCTGGCGCCGTCCCCCTCAGTGGATTCACGCGATGCTTGATACGAAGCTCAAGCAAGGAGGGCCCCACACCCAACCCTCCCAATCCGCGCATCCTCGCAATACGTGATTCGCAATACGACCGAAGCCAAGACAGGACCGAATCGGGCACCGGAATCGTGAAGCACCGCTGGAGCCCCGATTCGCCCCGCCTTCCTTCGTGTTACTATTTCGCCCGCCTCAGGAGGTCTTCTTCGTGTCTTATCGTTGTGAGGTTTGTGGCAAAGAGCCATGGACCGGAAAACAAGTCAGTTTCTCCCACAAGCGTTCATCACGCCGGTGGTTGCCCAATATCCAACGTGTCCGCATCAAGCACGGCACCAACTCGCGCCGCGCCCGGGTGTGCACATCGTGCCTCAAGGCGGGCAAGGTCGAGAAGGTCTGAGTGCAGGGCGTCGTCAAGGTCTACGATCCGACGACCGGCGCGGGCGTGATCGTTCGTGACGATGATCGGTCCGAGGTTCTGCTGCGCCCCGGTTCCTTGAGTGGCTCTCTCTTTCGCACGTTGCGCCAGGGCCAACGTGTGATCTTCGATATCGAAGAAGCTTCCGGTCAAACCTACGCCAACCGCCTCCGATTTGGCTCCGACGGCGGCTAGGGCAGATTCCAGCCGACTGACGCTCAATCCGCCGGTAAGCTTGGCATCCACCGTCGAAGGGAACCGCTGTGGTTGAGGCGTACATCCTGATTCAAACCGAAGTTGGCAAGGCTGACTCTGTGGTCCAAGAGATCGCGACGATCGAAGGCGTAACGGCGGCAGACCCGGTTACGGGACCGTATGACGCCATCGTTCGTGCTCAGGCGCAAGACGTTGATGCTCTTGGGAAGCTCGTTGTCGCCAAGATCCAATCCGCCAACGGAATCACCCGAACCCTGACCTGTCCATTGATAAGGCTCTGACGTACTAGGTGAGAAGTACTCAGTGATCAGTATCAAGCACTCACGGCTGATTACTTGCTACTGATCACTTGCTACTTGGCTGCCAACGCCAGTTCCACCAACTCGTTGCAGAGTTCGGGGTAGGTCATTCCGCTGGCTGCCCACATCTTGGGGAAACCGGAGATTGGGGTGAAACCGGGCATCGTGTTGAGTTCGTTCAACAGGAATCCGCGGCCTCGGCGCTCGAAAAGGAAGTCGACGCGGGCCAACCCGCGGCATTCCAGGGCTTCGAAAGCGCGAGCTGCCAGCCGGCGGACCATCGCCATTTCCGACTCGGTCAGATCGGCGGGAGCGACAAACTCGCTCTCAGCATCGTTGTACTTGGCGTCGTAGTCGTACCACTGCTGCTGGATAACGATCTCGCCGGCCAAGGACACCCGGGGGCCTTCGAGGACCGCAACCTCGATCTCGCGACCGGTCACCGCCTCTTCCACGATGACCTTGTCTCCGAAGGCGAAGGCGCTCATGATTCCGTCCTTGAGCTCTGCGTCTGTCGTCGCCCGCGATACGCCAACCGAACTTCCCAGCTCCGCCGGCTTCACGAACAACGGCAACCCGAGCCTACGAATCAGCTCATCGACCTCGGCCGTCGGATCGTCGAACGAACCGGAGCGCACAACCATCCAGGGAGTCGTGGCGATACCAGCGGCCTCGAGAACCTTCTTGGCGTTGTCCTTGTCCATAGCAAGAGCCGAGCTGAGCACGCCACACCCGACGTAGGGAACTCCGGTGGTCTCAAAGACGCCCTGGATCGTGCCGTCCTCGCCGTATGGACCGTGAAGCACCGGAAACACGACATCAAACGCGATCTCATCACCCGCCGAGTGCAAGGTTCCATGGGGAACCTGCAGACTGGCTTCACGACCCGCTGCCACCATGGGCCGCCGGGAGGAGTCCGCGAGATACCACGCGCCCTTTTGATCGATCCCGACTGGGATCACTCGATGCCCTGCACCCTCGAGGGCCTCGATGACCGCAACCGCTGATACGCAAGACACCTCATGCTCGGCCGATCGGCCACCGAAAAGAAGTAGGACTCTTGCCACGCCGTGAGGTTACCGTTGACGCCGATAAGATCGGCGCGTTCCACAAATGACAGATCACAACCAATTCCTCGACTACCGCCTGAAGGTGATTCGCCTTGGTCAGGCAATCTCGATAGTTGGCTTTGTCGCGCTCGCATTCCACCTGATCGACAACGCCTCGTTTTCGAATCCCGACGTCCGCACTCCCGTCATCGTGCTCGGCGCCGCACTACTTCTCGCCCTGGCCACCCCCTGGAAGAAGCTACTGACGACGATTTGGGGGGACATTGCCATCCTGGTTTGGGGCAGCGCACTGTCGGGAGCCCTCCTCGTCGGCGATTCAATCGCGCCCGATGATGTTTTGGCGATCGGATTTCTAGCGGTCGTGGTGTTCGCGGCCGCGGCACTGGTCAATCCGCTCACAACGGGCGGCGTCGCCCTCGTATCGTTGTTCTGCTATTTCCTGGTGGTCCAGGGATCGACGTTCAACCAGCTCACCGCCAACGACTTCACACGAATCGTCACCTTCGTGACCGCTAGTGCCCTTCTCTTGATCGCAGCCACCGGCATCCGAAAGCAGATGCAGACCGCCTCAGAGAGGTTGGAGAACCTCGTCAGCCGCGATATCGAACTGACCGAGCGCGAGGGGGAGCTGCAACATCTCTACGACGTGTCGCGAACTATCGGCACCGGAACCGACCTCTCCGACGTTCTTCCCGAAATCGTCGGCCGCGTCGTTGGCGCCATCCAGGCTCGCACGGGCGTTGTGATGATCTACCGCGTCAATGAGGAAGCCCTCGAGGTGTTGTCGCCCATTTGGGTTGCCGGGCACACTCTGCGAGCCGAGGGATACAAACTTCCTCTCGTCGACGGCGGCATCAACCAGCGAGTGTTCACCAGCGGCGAACCGATCATCAAAGGCGACCTCGCCGATGCGAACACCCGCGACCAGTTCTTGAGCGACCTTGACGCCAACGAGATTGTCTCGGTCCCATTGCGGATCGAGTCCAGGATCATCGGTGTTCTCATGCTTGCCGATAAGAAGGCCGGCCACTTCACCGAAGATGACGTCACCGCCCTGGAAAGCCTCGCCGGCCCCTCCGCCCTAGTTCTGAACCAGATGGTCCGGTTCCAGAGCGTTCGTGACGAGGGAGAGAAGATGGCCGAGCTGGCCAAACTCAAGACCGACTTCGTCTCGACCGTGAGCCACGAGCTGCGGACACCACTGACCTCGATCATCGGTTCTCTCCGCACCCTGCAGCGTCCCCAACTAGCCCCGCCCGATCCGAATGCCCAACAGCTCTTGTCCACTGCTCACCGTCAGGCGAACCGGCTCCGCTCACTCATCGAGGACCTCCTGGTCGTCTCACGAATCGACAACCAGGCTCTCCCCGTGCGGCCGCAGCTGATCGACCTCGAGGAATTCCTGAGCGACACCGCGGAGGGAGTACCCGACTCCGACGGGATCGTGGTGCTCGATGTTGAACCAGAGGCGTCACAGATCCGGGCAGACCCCGACCACCTTGGACGGATCGTCACGAACCTGCTCTACAACGCCATCAAGTATGCGCCGGACAGCCCGCTGGAGATCTGGGTCCGGCAGCGCCGCGGAGAGATTTGGCTCTCGGTGATCGACCACGGGCCCGGTATCCCCTACGAGCTGCACGATCACATATTCGATCGTTTCACCCAAGTAGCGCGACACGAGACCCGCAGCAAGGGCGGCACGGGACTTGGTTTGTCAATCGTTCGTGGCCTCACCGAGTCGATGGGCGGTCGAGTGTGGTTCGAACCGACAATTGGAGGCGGGGCGACTTTCACGGTGGGCCTGCCGTCGCGCACGACGACACGCGGCGACGATATCGGACTAAGCCGGCCCGTTGAGGCTGAGAGCGCCTAGGCAGAAGTCCAGAAGTCAGAAATCAGAAGTCAGTCCAGGCATTGCTGATTGCTGATTTCTGGCTTCTTACGGATTCTCCGCAGGGCGAGCAGCCACTGCATGGAAACCACCGTCGACGTGGATAATCTCTCCCGACGTCATCGACGCCCAGTCGGAAAGCAGGAATACCACCATCTTGGCGACCGGCTCAGGATCCGCGGTATCCCACTTCAGAGGCGAGCGCTGGTCCCACAGATCCTTGAATTGGAAGAAGCCAGGAATCGACTTGGCAGCGACGGTTCCCAACGGACCTGCCGCGACCGCGTTGACCCGGATGTTGTCGTCGCCAAGGTCGCGTGCCAGATAACGGGTCACCGATTGAAGAGCCGACTTGGATACGCCCATCCAGTCGTACACGGGCCATGCCTGCTGGTTGTCGAAGTCGAGGGTCACTAGCGCTCCGCCACCGGCCTTCTGCATCAATGGGCGGAGTCCCACAGCCAGCGTCTTGTACGAGAAGGCCGACGTTATGAACGCAGTCGCAGCCGACTCGGCGGTTGTGTTCAAGAAGTTCCCACCGAGCGCATCGTCCGGGGCATAGGCAATGGCGTGAAGCGCACCGTCAACAGCGCCCCAACGGGCGTCGATGTCCGCCGCCAACGCCTCCATGTGGGAAGGATCGTTGATATCGAGTTCAACCACGTCGGGCACAGCCGGAAGGCGTCGCGCTGAACGTTTCGTGAGGCTGATGGCGCGACCGAACCCGGTCAGGATCACTTCAGCACCTTGTTCCATAGCGATCCGCGCCGCGTGCCATGCGATCGAGTCGTCGGTAAGCACACCGGTGATTACAAGCCGCTTGCCGTCTAGTAGCACCTAGGTCTCCTCAGTGAATGGTTGGCCATGCTATCCATCTCCGCCGCCGCATCGATTCATAACGTGACATTCGACCAGGCCCGGAACCCCAGGCCCATCACGAACAGCAGTAGCAAACCATATGAAAGAGCAGGACGTCGAGCCATCTGTGGCCTGTAGAGATAGGCGAAGCTGAACGTCACGACGATGACGATCCCGTAGAAGACGTGGAATCCGTTGCCGGGACGTATGCCCCGACCCCAGAGGACGAGGCCGGCCGCTATCTGGATACTCATGGCAACAAAGGCAAGAACCCGGGCGACACGGAAGGCGCGACCCAGATCACGCTTGGCAATCGCCAGGCTCACACCCCACAAACCAACGATGCCGGTGGTGATTACCGACACCCAGAACCAGTTGCCATGAAATGCTCTCATTCGGCCGCTGACACTAGCCAGTGACGGACTGGCCGGATAGGTCGGCGGCAGCCGCGCTGATGGCGGCGACAACCGCGGCCACCACGAGGTCGCGGACGGTTCCCCGGCGCAGATCCATCGGGAGTTCTATCTGGACGCCGCCGCGCCGCGGCCGATTCACCGGGTTGGCAGGATGGACGCCTCGCAGGCGTCTGGGTATTTCGTCGAGAGCCGAGATCGCACCCAACCCCCGAACCACGAACTCGTTGTGAATCGCGGTTGCCAGACGCCGGTCAGAACCTCCCAACAGCGCGGTGGACTCGAATCCGGGATCGCCGTATCCGTGAACCGAAATCGCCAACTCGATCGACCCGAGAAAGGTGCGCAGCGCTGGACTCTCTCCTGGATCGAAATGGGTCGACGGCACATGCCACCACAGCGTCTCGGGCTGGACGACGGCATACAACGCGGCACCGCTGGCGGCGGCTATAGCGATTGCGATGTCGTCTGTGCCCTCCTCGAGACCACCGTGGATCGCCATTACTCCGACGGCGTTGCCCGGGCGATGAATCTCCTCGACGCCTTCGGTTGCTAGTAGCTCGGCCAGCATTGCGACAGGCTAGGCACCAACGGTGTTAGATATCAGACGTGGACATCCACAAACACTCGTCCATTGAGGCGTTGCGGCCCGAGCTGGTCTGGTTCAGCCACGACGCCAGGCCGTGGCGGCGCAGCACTCATGAAGCCGGTTCCGAACGCCGATAGCCTCCGAAGGAACACCAGACATCAGAAGCTCGAGGAAGGGCTCACTACATGTTCGTCGTATTCGGCTGGCGCTCGCGGGCGCACAAAATCGGCTCGGGCACTTTCTTCTGTCCGCGCGAGGGGGGCGACAGGGCCTACGAACACAAGGAAGCCCGGCGCTGGTTCACGCTGTTCTTCATCCCGCTGATCCCCCTAGATCGGCAAGGTGACTACGTGGAATGCACCAGCTGCAAGTCGACGTACTACACAGCGGTACTCGACGCCCCCACCGGAGCCTCGATCCAAGACGTGATGACCCAGGCGATCCGGTACGTGGCCGTCACGATGACCTTGGCCGACGGCCACGTCGATCCTGAGGAGCGCCGGGTGGCCACCGAGGTGGTTCGACAGTTCGCCAACGTCGAATACACCGAAGCCGACTTCTCCACTGACCTTGGCGATCTCGACTCGACTCATCTTGTCGACTACCTCGAAGAGCTCGGGAGCATCCTCAACGAGCACGGCAAAGAGGCTGTCCTCGAGGCCTCGATACGTCTGGCGGCATCTGACGGATCAATTGATGCATCAGAGATTGCCGTTGTGGAACAGGTAGGCAGAGCGCTCTCGATGTCGGATGCGCATGTCCGCGGTGTCATGGCAACGGTCTCGGACCGTAGCCAGTAGCCAGTAGCCAGTAATCAGTATCGACTGCACCTTCAGAAGGAAGCGCATTGCGTCCTATCTGACTACTGGCTACTCAAGCGAAGTGTCGGCCGAGCGTAACTTCCTAAGCGCTCTGATCGCGCAGCACGCGCCTCAAGATCTTGCCTGACGCCGACTTGGGAATCTCGTCGATGAACTCGACGATTCGCACCTGTTTGTAGGTGGCGACATGCTCGGCCACGAAGTCCATGATCTCGTGCGTCGTTGCAGGGATCGCCGGATTCAGCACCACGTAGGCCTTGGGCAGCTCACCAGCTTCGTCATCGGGTACCGGGATCACAGCCGCGTCGACGATGCTCGGGTGTGTGAGCAACAGCGCCTCCAGCTCCGCCGGGGGCACCTGGAAACCCTTGTACTTGATGAGTTCCTTGAGCCGGTCGACGATGTAGTAGTGGTCGTCCTCGTCAACATGGCCGATGTCGCCGGTGTGGAACCAGCCCTCAGAATCAATGCTGTAGTCCGTTGCCTCTTGGTTGTTGAGGTACCCCTTCATCACTTGGGGGCCGCGAATCCAGAGCTCGCCGTCCTCGTTGACTGCACAATCCTGGCCGGTTTCAGGGTCGACGATCCGCGCCTCGGTGAGCGGGATCATCCACCCGATGGATCCCGGCTTGACCTCGCCGAGCATGGTGGCGTGGGTGATGGGGCTGGTTTCGGTCAGGCCGTATCCCTGGACGACGTCGGCACCGGTACGTTTGGCGGCCTCGGCGGACACGTCTGCGCCGAGAGGCGCCGCACCAGAGAAGATGACCCGGAGAGCAGACAGGTCGAACTCGTCCACCATGGGATGTTTGGCCAGAGCCAGGACAATCGGAGGCACGATGTACGCCCGGGTGACTTTGTGATCCTCGAGGATTCCAAGGAACAGTTCTAGATCGAATCGGGGCATGGTGACCGTGGTGGCTCCATTGGCCATAGCGCCGTTCATCAGCACCTGCATGCCGTAGATGTGGAAGAAGGGCAGCACGGCCACAAGCACTTCGCCGTCGGGATCCAACCCCATCATCGGTTCGCCCTGCGCCAGGTTGGCGACCAGATTGTGGTGCGTCAGCATCACACCCTTGGAGAGCCCCGTAGTCCCCGACGAGTACGGAAGAACCGCGATGTCCTGCTCGTAGTCGACAGGAACCTGTTCGGATATGCGGGCTTCGCCGAGTAGAGATGCGAACGGAACCGAACCTTCGGCCCCGTCGAATGTGTAGATCTCGTCGACCGTTGTGCCGTCGGCCGCTTCCTTTGCGATATCGAGGAACATCCCGATAGTCACGAGGTATTTGGCCCCTGCGTCGATTAGCTGATGGAGCACCTCATGAGCGGTATAGGTGGGATTGATCGTCGTCACGATGCCGCCGAGAAGCGCTACCGCGTGGAATGCAATTGTGTACTCGGGCAGGTTCGGTGCCATCACCGCGAGCACATCGCCCTTGCCGAATCCGGTCTCGGCCAAGCCCCCGGCGGTATGGAATATGGCCTCACGCATCTCCGAATAGGTCAAGCTGCGGCCCGTCATACCATCAATCATCGCCGGCCTGTCGGGGTACTCATCGACAACGCGCAACACGTATTCGGTTATTGAAACATCAGGGATATCAACAGATCCAACGGGGCTGGTCAGGATTGTCACGGTCTCCTCAGTCTCTCGATGGAACGCACATTAGGCGGCGAGTTTTCCGTCGCGCGTGGCGTGCGATAGCGTTGCCCGATGTCCATCTCCCCCAATCCCGGCGGACTCGTCGAGTTCGAGGTCAACGACATCGCCCATGGCGGCGAAGGAGTCGGCCGAGCCGACGGGAAAGCTCACTTTGTTCCCGGCGTGATCCCGGGTGAAACAGTTATCGGCCGGGTTGTCAAAGACGGCGGTTCTTGGGCCCGCGCCGAGTTGGTCGAAATCCGCACCGCGTCACGATCGCGCATCGATCCACTATGCCCTCATGCTGAATCGTGCGGTGGGTGCCAGTGGCAACACGCCGAGTACGAGGCGCAATTGGTGTGGAAGCACAACACCGTGGCTTCCCAGTTGGCCCACATCGGCAAGATCGCAGACCCGCCGGTGTCAGACGTCGTACCCGCCGGCCCGGCGTTCGGATACCGCAATCGGATGGACTTCCGAGTCCGCAACGGGGCGCCGGCGATGCATCGTGCCCGCTCGCACGAGATGGTCTCGCTCGGTGTTTGTGAGCTGCTCGATCCCAACCTCGCCACAATCTTTTCCAACCTCGGAGATCTTGACGGTGTCTCTCGGCTCGTGATGCGGACCGGGACCAACACCGGCGAGTCCCTCGTCATTGTTGACGGCGACATCCCGGATCAGACAGCCGATTGGGGGGCGACAATCGCCCGGCAGGACGGCAAACAAGTGATCGATGTGAACGGGCCGGCTCGCATAACCGAGGAGATCAACGGGATCCGATTCCGGATCTCCGGCAACGCCTTCTTCCAGAACAACAGCCACGGTGCGGCTGCACTGGTCGCGCTCGTCCACGACGCACTGGAGCCGGAGCCGGACGACACTGTCCTCGATGCCTACGCCGGAGTCGGCCTGTTTGGTGCCAGCCTCGCCAAGTCCCTTGCTCGAGTCGTCGCCGTCGAATCCAACAAGACCGCGGCGTCCGACCTGTCTCACAATCTCAAGGCCACCGGCATCGACCACCGCGTCATCCGCGGCAAGATGGAAACTGTGGCTGCCCACCTCGACGAGTATCCCGAGTTGGCCGTTGCCGATCCGCCTCGAACCGGGCTCGGGGAACGCGGCATCGCCGCCGTGACCGCCGCCGACCCACGCCGGCTGGCATACGTCTCATGCGACCCGGCCAGCCTCGCCCGAGACGCGGCCCTGCTCGCCGATGTCGGCTACCAACTCCTCGACGTCACACCGGTCGACATGTTTCCGCAGACCTATCACATCGAAGCGGTCGCCACGTTCGTGCTGGCTTGAGTTAGATCTCGTCGAGAAGCTGTTGGCGCTTCTCTTCATACTCCGCCTCGGTGATCACGCCGTCGCGATGCAACCGGGTAAGGCGCTCCAGCCGCTCCATCGCGTCGGGGATCCCAGCTGCCGGCGCAGCCGGCAATTGAGTCTGTGCCAGCGCCTTGGCACGATCCTCACGGGTCCGGTAGAGCAGTGCCTGGAAGTCATCCGGCTTCGGGATGTCGTTGAAGGGGCTTTGCCCGCTCTCTCCCGCCGACTCGATCAGGAGGTCGCCGGCGCCAAGAACCCGCTCGATAACGTTCTGGTGGAACAGCACGTTGGCGATGTTCTCGAGAGGTATCTCGACACCCGATCTGGCGATAACACCGGACCGTGTAATCAAACGCTCGTTCGTCAGAATATATGCGGTGAACCACCAGTTGATGAAGGGCATAACCACCAACGGAATCAGCGCGAGCAGAATGACCACGCTCGTGATCATGTCAATCGTGCCGTCGTCGGGCGGAATCGTTGAATTCACGAGGACGATCGCGACGATCCCCCCGACCAGCCAGAACACCGGAATGAACAACAGCCGCCAATGGGGCCGAAATTCGGTGATGACCTTCTCGCCATCCGTCAAGAACTTGTCTGAATACGCCATGAGGGCAGGGTACACGGTGAAGTGGCGGGTCGTTCAATGGAAAGGCGCGAGAAAGGTGCACGAACGTGTCTCCTCCCCCGTTGCGCGCCGCTTTGGGCGGGCAACGTTTGGGGGGAGGTGGGCTGCCCTGCGGGCAGCTTGGGAGGGGGTAGCTGAGGGCGCGATAACACCGCGTTGCAGGTCGGCGGACACCCCGGACCGCCGCAGCAACGCCGCTCGCGCTCACTTGGCACCAGGACGCAACGTTCTCCTTGTCTACTACCTTCGCAGCCCCCCTCCCCTCGTTCCTCGGGCGCTCCCCCCAACTGTGACCCGCCCAAAGCGGCGTGTCACGGGGGGAGAGACTACGTTTGCGCCGCCACTCTCCGCTTTATTTGACGGGCTCTGACAAACGGGCGGCGACGCACCCGTCATCGCACAGTCACCACGCCGCATCAGGTCGTCGCACAGTCACCGCCGCGACAAGCGCGTCTCCTCCCCCGTCAGACGCCGCTTTGGGCGGCTGACGATTGGGGGAGGTGGGCCGGCCGCTTTGGGCCGGGTCGGAGGGGGAAGCGGGGGGCGCGATAACGCCGAAACACGCGCCGGTTTTGGGCTGGCCGCGGGCGTTCCCGGACGCGGGAAATCCCGAGTGAACTCTGCCGAAGCATCGCCCTCTCGGGATTTCCGTTTCGGCCAGACCCGAGGGTCCAACCGATATCCCATGGCCCCGACCGAAGCCGTTGCCGTGGGGGTGTCCTTCCGGTTTTCCCCAGTTCTTCCGCCTTCCTCAGGATTTCTCCCTCGGTCGGCTTCCGAGTGGGTCGTCTCCCTTGCGAGAGCCGGCCTTCCGGACTGCCTTCAGTCCCCGAAGGGTCTGCCGACACCGTCTGCCCTTGCGGGTTTTCGGTCCCCGGCCGGGTCTCCCCGGCTGGTTCTTGAGCAATATACGCGGCGCGTCCGGCTCGGGTCAAATTATTCGGCTACCTAGTTTTCGCGAGCAAGTAATTGATTTCGCGAGCTAGTTTGCGGCAGGTGATGACGCACTACAAGCTGCCCCGCGGGCTCCTCGCCGGACTCACCCTCAGCGTGGCGTTGGCTGCTTGTGGAGGGGGCGGCGCAGCGACGCCAACCCGACAACTTGCGACGCCGACACTTTCGGCAACCGCCATCGGAGCAGTTGACATCGGGCAACCCCCCGGCGCCGCAATCGACGAAATCACGGCCATATTTGGCTCGCCCGACGAAGACTCCTCTTGGATCGACGCCGACTCTTCGCTGTATGGAGAATGCCCTGGCGTACAGCTGCGAGTGGTCGGATGGGGATCGCTGTATCTCTATTTCCTGGCCGACGAGCCGATCACACCGGATAACGAGAACGCCGCCAGCCGCTTCTACACATTCAGCTACGGGTACGACTTCAGCCGGAACGAGGGGGCGACCGATCCCCGTGATCTCAATCTCGTCACAGAGACAGGCATCGGTCTCGGTTCCACCAGAGCCGAGTTGCGAACAGCGCACGGCGGCAGCCTCACTGAGACATACGACGAGGAGGCCGATACCTGGACATGGTCCATCGATGAACCGTCCGGGACGTTCATTGCGGGCCTGCTCAGCGGACCGGAGGACGATGCGACGGTGGTCTTGATGGAACGTGTCCCCAGCTGCGGTGGTGCCTAGAAAGCAGAATGGCAGGCCATTGCCTGCTGAGCGGCCACAATACGGTCATGGCTACTCCACACCTCACGATCCTTCCCGGCAACCCCGACTTCCTAGATCTCCCGTGGAACGAGCCGCTGGAGACGTGGGACATCCCGCGAATAGTCGAGTTGCCAACCGGCGTTCACCGCCACGTGGTGCGATTCGTCGCCTACGGAGACAAGGTCTACGCGATCAAAGAGCTCCCACTGCGCTACGCCCGTCATGAGTTCGCTTCCCTACGGGAACTCGAGAACCGGGCGGCCCCTGTTGTCGAGGTGGCCGGACTCATCGAACGGGACTGGGTCGATCCCAGCAAAGAGTGGTCGGGCGCGGTCATCACCAGATATCTCGACTTCGCTTTCTCGTATCGAGAACTGATCTCTGGGGGCGGATTCGGTCATCGCCGCAGCCAATTGCTCGATGGATTTGCCGGTCTGCTCGTCGAACTTCACCTGCGCGGCTGTTTTTGGGGCGACTGCTCATTGTCGAACGTTCTATACCGCTACGACGCGGCGGCACTGGACATCACCATGGTTGATGGCGAAACAGTCGAACTCCACGAACAGCTCTCCGCCGGCCAACGGCGATCAGATCTCGAGATCATGGTCATCAATGTCGCCGGCGGCATGGCTGATATCGCTGCAGAACAAGGTGGTGACCTCGACGATGCAGATTTCACGCTGGGCGAGGAAGTCGTGCAACGTTATGAAGGCCTATGGAGTGAGTTGAACGGCGATTGGCTCATCGGACCTGAGGAACGGTATCGGATCACAGAACGTATTGCCCGACTCAACGAGCTCGGATTTCAGGTCGGCGAAGTGGCCTTGGACCCGGTCGAGGACGGAAGGCTGTTGCGCCTCCGAGTTGAAGTCGGTGGCCGCACCTACCATCGGCATCGCCTGTCGCATCTGACACGAATCGAAGCGACCGAGAACCAGGCTCGTCAGATCCTCGCCGATCTCCACTACCACGAGGCAAAGGCCGTCGAGTCGCCGGTCAATAAGGCGGTCTCGGCCATCCGGTGGCGGGTGGGTGTCTTCGAACCGATGCTCAAGCAGATCGATGACATCCTGGGTGGAGACGGCGACGCAGTTCAGAAGTATTGCGACTTCCTGCATCATCGCTACTCGATGTCGTCCGATCAGGAACGCGATGTGTCCAACGACGAGGCGCTGGATGATTGGGTGGCGAGCTGCATGCCTGGACAGTTTCCGCGCTGAAGGTCCCCAGATCGACAGGGTGACGTCGATCAGCACGGTCTGGACGCCGCGGATCTGGACGCAAGAGAGCCCCGAGCGAGATTCGCCGTGAAGCGTCTCCCTCTCGGGGCCTCTCCCCGGTCTGGCCGAAGCCGTCCCGGGTTACCGTCCCAGCCGAAGCCGGTCCGATGTGCCTCTCCAGCCGAAGCCGGTTTGGCAATGACCCTCCGTTAGCCGGATGCCGAAGCTCCCGTCTGCCCTTGCGAGCCCGTCAGGTCGTTTTGCCTTCACGACCGAAGCCGATCCGGCGTGCCTCCCTGACCGAAGCCAGATTGGCAGTGTGCCTTCACGACCGAAGCCGATCCAGCGTGCCTCCCTGACCGAAGCCAGATTGGCAGTGTGCCTTCACGACCGAAGCCGATCCAGCGTGCCTCCCTGACCGAAGCCAGATTGGCAGTGTGCCTCGCCGACCGAAGCCGGTTTGGCGGTGACCCTCCGTTAGCCGGATGCCGAAGCTTCCGTCTGCCCTTGCGGGCCCGTCAGGTCGGTGCCTCGACCTTGCCGCGTCTTCCCCGGTTGCCCGGGTCGCCGGCGGCGCCCTTGCGGGAGTCTTGGCGTGCCTCATCGGGTTTCCCTTCCGAAGCGAGGTGAAATGTATGCGCTCACGAAGCACCCGTCAAATTCAGCAGCTAGTTAGATTTCGCGCTCTATCTATTGTTTTCGCGCGAAATCGAGAACCAACGGAAACCGTTGGCCGGGCGGCGCGTATTGGGCACCGCGCGGGCTACTTCCCACTTGCTACTTGGTGCTTTGATACACCGCACGCCGGGCCACCGCAGCGAACTCTCGAGCCCCGATGACGCCGCAAACTACATCTTTGTGGTTTTTGTCGGGGCCATTCCATACAATGCTCATCGTGACCGTAGAAACCACTGTGGAACTCGCCGCACCCAAGGTGCTCGAGACGCTATCCCCATCGCGGGCCAGCGATTTCAAGCTGTGTCCGCAGCTCTTCAAGTTCAAGGCGATCGACAAGATCGAGACGCCGGCCACGGTCCACCAAGCGCGTGGCACCACCGCTCATCTTGCTCTACAGCGGCTATTTGATGACCCAGCCACGGATCGCACCCCAGAGCGGCTTTATGACCTATTTCGTGAAGCGTGGGTCGAACTCCGCAACAGCGAATACCCGGACATGTTCGAGTCGCAGGAAGAGGAGCGTGAGTGGGGCATCCAGAGCCTCGGCATTCTGGCCAACTACTTCAGCACCGAGGACCCAAGCTCCTTCGAACCGACAGCACGTGAACTCGACATACTCCAGGAAGTCGGCGACATGACCATCCGTGGAATCCTGGACCGGATGGATGAGACCGCCGACGGGTTGATCATCACCGACTACAAGACGGGCAAGGCGCCTCCCGAGCGATATGCCATTCCTGCGTTCTTCGCACTGAAGATCTATGCACTACTGATTCGCCAGCGCACCGGAAAAACACCAACACACCTACGTCTCCTATTCCTCAACGGTCCAACCGTGTACGAGATCCCGATCAACGACCGGCAGCTCGACGCGATGGAGCGGCAGCTCGAGGCGCTGTGGTCTGCCATCAATCGTGCGATCGTCTCCGGTGACTTTCCAACCCGCACGAGCCGCCTCTGCGATTGGTGCAGCTACAAAGATATCTGTCCAGCCTTTGCAAGCCAGGGTGACCCGGCCGTCGCAGAGTCAGGCGGCACAGAATCAGGCACGGGCGCGGCGGCATAGAGCTCCTCGACCGGAGGAATTCAATCGGAGGGCCGACGCGATGACGGAAACTCAGCAACCGGTGCACCCGCAGATCTGGACGATCGGTCACGGCGCTAGCGATTTCGACACCCTCGTCGCCTCTTTGGCGAAGCACCACATTCAAACCATTGTCGACGTGCGCAGTGCGCCGTACTCCAAACACGCCCCCGACTTCACAAGGGAGGCCCTTCAACAAGCCGCTGCCACGGCCGGCCTTGGATACAGGTGGATGGGGCGCAAGCTCGGCGGCAAGCCGCCGGCATCAGAGGCCGATTTGGTGAGCGGCGTTGAGGAGCTGATCGGATTGTCGGCTACGTCGCGTGTCGTCCTGTTGTGCGCCGAGGCGGACCCCGCCCACTGCCACCGGGACAGCACTCTGGCACCGACTCTGGCCGAGCGAGGCTACGACGTCATCCACATCCTCGACGATGGCGATGCCATGCCTCACCAAGACCATCTAGCCATTTAGGGGAGCGTCGTCCCTGAGGCTCCTAGCCTCACATCATGGAGCACAACGTGCCTGCCGCGGGCCCAACGGAAATCAGGATCGATCCCCAGCACTGGGACGACGCAGTTGCCGACGCCGCCGGACCCCAGATCATCGTTGGTGGTCCCGGCACCGGAAAGACAGAGTTCCTTGTCAGGCGGGCAAACCACTTGTTGTCTCGAGACGACGTCGCAACGGAATCGCTCCTCGTCCTCAGCTTCGGGCGACGGGGCGTTGCCGACCTGCGGGAACGGATCAGGCACGCTGTAGGATCCATCGGCGATCTCGACGTCTCGACGTTCCACTCCTACGCGGCACGGCTCATCGAGAGCTACGGTTCCAGCCTCGGATGGGATCCGGAGACTCAGTTGCTCACCGGACCCGAGCAGCTGGCATTGGTAGAAGAGCTGTTGGCGAGTGATGATCCGGCGAACTGGTCGACCGCTTATCGCTCAATCCTCACCACCAGGACCTTCGCTCGGGAGTTGACGGATTTTGTGCTGCGGTCTGCTGAACAGCTGCTGGTGGCCGAAGAAGTCGCCGCGATGGACCGCGCCGACTGGCGGGGCGTGGACGCTTTCTTGCAGCGTTACGACGCTGAACTGAAGAAGCGGAGCCGCCTCGACTACGGAACCTTGTTGCGCGAGGCGGTGCGCTTGGTCGGCGGTGGCGCAATCGCCGAAGGTGCCCTACCGAGATTCATCCTGGTGGATGAATACCAGGACACGACACTCGCCCAGGCCCGGTTGCTCGGATCTCTGAGCAGCCGGCACCGGAACCTCACGGTGGCGGCCGATCCTTACCAGAGCGTGTATAGCTTTCGAGGTGCCCGGCTCGAGAATGTCGTTGACTTCCCGAATACGTTCCTCGACAGCACTGGTGCGCCGGGCAAGCGCATCGTCCTGACCACTTCATTTCGCACGCCAAGCGCCATTCTCGATGCAGCAGTCAACGTCACCGCCCGACGCTTGCCGGGTGCTGCCGGCAAGGTGATTCCTTCGCACGGCCAGGGCCGCGTCGATGTGCACATCTTCGGCCAGCAGACCGAGGAAGCCGAGTGGATTGCTGCCGAGATCGAACGGATTCACCTGACACAGGGCGTGGCGCTCAGCAGGCTCGGGGTGCTGGTGCGTTCGAAACGACGCTTTCTGCCGGATCTATCGAGGGCTCTGGAACGCCGCGGCATCGCACATGACCTTCCGGATTCGAGATTGTCCGATCATCCGGCGGTCCGGTTCGTTCTCGACCTGATTTCTGCCACCGTCGACGCCGCCCGGCCTGCCGAACGGGCTCGAGCACTGCGCCGAATCCTCTTGGGACCGATGTTTCGGGTTTCGTTGGGAGAGCTGCGTACGATCGAGAGATCGGCTGGTCACACCGACTGGCCCAACGCTCTTCACGCCGCCGGGCTCGACAACCTGGCTTCATTGATCGCGGATTCATCGTGGGCCGACTCCGTCCCAGCTGCGCGCGGAGCCTGGGAAGTCTGGTCGCACATGGACGAGGCCATAGAGATCGCTCACGACCCTGCCCGACAAGACGAGAGGCTGGCTTGGCGATCCCTGGTGCAGGTTCTCGACCGATGGAACGAACGCAATCCGAGGGCCACTCTGGCTGACTACCGCCGGCTCACGGAGAGCGAGGAATTCGAAGCGCAACCCTTGTTGAGTTTCCGCCGCAGCGATCGAGACAGTCTCACCGTGACAACGCTCCACCAAGCAAAAGGGCTCGAGTTCGATACCGTATTCATCTGCGATGCCGTCGAAGGTGTGTTCCCGGATCTGCGCGCCCGTGACTCGCTGCTGGGAGTGCGACACCTGATGGAGCACCTGCCGACTGAGGCCGCCGAGTACACGGCCTTTCGCCTGCAAGAGGAACGTCGTCTCGCCTACACCGCAATGACTCGGGCGACGGCTCGAGTGGTGTGGACCGCGACATCGGTTGGAGCGGAAACCGGCCGCGGCGTGCCGAGCCGCTTTCTTCCCCTCGTGGCGGGGGTGGCCACACTCGCCGACCTCGACTCCACCCGACCCGCTCGGGGTGACCCAGTCTCAGCGCGGGAAGCCGAAGCTGACCTGCGGCGAGTCGTCGCCGACCCGACAGCTTCGGCCCCGGGGCGACTGGCTGCACTGGCTGCGCTGAGCGACGG
Source organism: bacterium (assembly GCA_024226255.1). Taxonomy (GTDB): domain Bacteria; phylum Actinomycetota; class Acidimicrobiia; order Spongiisociales; family UBA5794; genus JAHEJX01. The sequence goes on from JAAELU010000568.1 coordinate 17,557, forward strand.
GCCGCGGTGGGGCATGCGCAATCCGCAACACCATGTGGGCGTCGCTCCCCGGGGCACACCACGCGGGCTCAACGGCACTCCCCTGCGCCTCTCGCCCAGTGAGGCAGACGGATACGCGAAGTGTCCTCGTCGCTATGCCATCGAGCGCAAACTGAAGCAGGCGGGTGACTCGATCTATGCCCGCTTTGGAAGCTTGCTCCACCAGGTACTCGACGACGTGGAGTCCGCTGCGATGGCGCGCGGCGAACGACATGCCAACTATCCAGCAGCCGCTCGGCGCCTCGATGAGCTGATGGATCCAGCCGACTTCGGCGGCGAGCCGTTCGCCTCGGCTTGGAGGAATCGTGCCCGCGATGGTCTAGCTCGACTGTTCAACATGTGGCCGTCCGACGCGGTGCCGGTCGGTTTGGAGAAGAGCGTCTCGATTCAGCTCGGCAACATCACATGGCGAGGGCGAGTAGACAGAATCGAGCGTGATGCCGCTGGGGTACGCATTGTCGACTACAAGACCTCGCGGTATCCGGTGCAACAGGCGGAGGCCGGTGAGTCGCTACAACTCGGGTTCTATGCGCTGGCGGTTGGCTCCGATTCCGAGTTGGCCAAGAATGGTGAACCCACCGCAGCCGAGTTCTGGTATCCGCTATCGAAGTCCAAAAAGAGCCTCACAATTCGTGCTCTCGAGATGGAGAACTTGCCCGCCATTGGCCAACGCCTCATCGAGCTTGGCATCGATATCGCGGCCGAGAACTGGGACCCGACCCCAGGCGAGTGGTGCGATCGGTGTCCATTCTCCTCCTCGTGTCCGGCGCGTTCCGAAGGCGGAGACCAGTTCCTATGACTTTCACACCGTCGACAGAACAGCAGCAAATCATCGAATTCGATGAGGCGAGGCCGCTTCGCGTTGCCGCCGGGGCCGGCACCGGCAAGACGACCACGATTGTCATGCGCCTGCAGCAAGCCATCCGGTCCGGACTGGAGCCCGAGCAAGCGCTTGGCCTGACGTTCACCAACAAGGCCACCGAAGAGCTCAGCGATCGGCTGCGCGAAGCCCTGCCGGAGTTGGCTACAGAGGGGCGAGAAGTGGAGGTCGCCACCTATCACGGCTTCGCCTATGGCCTGTTGCGGGAATTCGGAGCGTATGTGGGCATCGAACGCGACGTTCGGCTCATTGGACCTGGCTACGTGCGTGAACTGATTCATCAAGAGCTGGCAACCTCACGCGACTACGACTATCTCGACCTAACTTCACCTCCCCATCGGGTCAGCGAAGTTGCAGTACTCATGCGCCAGATGGCAGACAACTTGCGGTCTCCTGCCGACATTGTGGGGACTGCCCGGCCCGACGAAGATGTAGCAGCCAAGCGGTGGGAACTTGCCCAGATCGCGGGTCGCGTCCAGGAGACAAAACAGCGCCTCGGCATCGTGGACTACGGCGATCTGGTCCGACTCATGCACCGCCTGCTGGGCGATCATCCAGCCATAGCTGCCCGAATCGCCGCCCGCTACCGCATGGTTCTCCTCGACGAGTACCAAGACACGGACCCGGCCCAGCGCGAAATGCTCCGCCGGTTGTTCATGGATGGGTTTCCGCTGACCGCGGTTGGCGACGCCGACCAGACCATCTACGAGTGGCGCGGAGCATCGCTGGCAAACTTCACCGATTTTCCGAGCCACTTCCCCGACGCCAGCGGCATACCGGCGGTGACATTGCCGCTATCGACGAATCGCCGCTCAGCTCCAGGAATCCTGGACCTGGCCAATGCAGTGCGTGAACTGTTGTATGGCGTGCAAGAGTTCCAACGACTCCGGCCGGCGGCCCCAACGCCCGGCGAGGTCACCGTGTCACGACTCCATTCCGCGGCTGATGAGGCGGTAGCCATTGCTCAAGAGACGCAGCGGCTGGTGGACGAGGAAGGGGTCCGTTGGCAGGACATTGCGGTGCTCTTCCGCAAGAACGCCCAAATCCCCTTGCTGCGAGACGCCTTCGAAGCGTATGACATTCCCTTCGAAGTCGCCGCCCTCGGCGGACTGTTGTCGGTGCCCGTGGTGGCCGACCTGCGGGCGTGGCTCCACATACTCGACGACCCATCGCACGCTCCGAGCCTGCTGCGGGTACTCCTCGGTGGGAGCTACCGGCTTGGACTAGGCGATCTGAAGCCAATCGCCGAATGGGCGCGCACCCGCCGCGCCGACGATGGGGATGAGGACCCGGGCCGTCCGCTTCTCGAGGCAATAGACGACCTCAGCTCGGTCGTAGGCCTCGGAATCGAGGCGACCCATCGGATCGAACGTTTCGGTACCACCTATCGCAAGATGCTCATCGCTGCCCAGGGCTTGAGCCTCGTCGAGTTGGCTCGCCGGGTCCTCGACGAAACGGAATCCTGGGCCGAAATCGATGCGCTGGCTGCCAACGCCTCGCTGACAGCTCGGCTCAACCTCTATCGGTTCCTCGATCTGGCCGAAGAGTGGAGCCCGCTGCAAGGTCGCCCGTCTCTGGGTGCCTTCCTCGGTTACCTCGAGACGCTCGATGAGGACAGCGCTTCGCAGGAACTCGACACGGCCCGGGTGGGTGACGAGAACGTGGTCGCGATGTTGACGATTCACCGCGCCAAGGGCCTCGAGTGGGAGAACGTGTTCATGCCCGCAGTCGTCAAAGACACGCTGCCGGCCAGCTACCGCGGCGGCGACAATCCAATGACCTCTCCAGCGGCATTGCCGTACGAGCTGCGAATCGACGGCGACAACCTGCCGCGTCTCACCGGTAACGCCCGCGATGACCGAGATGCGCTCCGTGAGCGCCACTACCAACAGGAGCTACGAACCGCCTACGTGGGAGTTACCCGCGCCAAACGGCGGCTCTACATCTCAGGAGCCCACTGGTACACAGAGAAGCGCTCCAAGGCGATGAGCCCGATCATGGAGGCTGCGCTAGATCTGTCGCGGGTGACCCGCGGATTGATGGTCGACGAGCCGGGTTCGGCCCCCGGTCTGCTCCGATTGGAGACCCCGGCCGGGAGCCCGGATCCACTGTTCAGCAACGGTTGGCAAGCGGCGCTACGTGATGGCGCGGATGATCCCGAAACCATTGTGCGCATGGCGCCAGACCGAGGTGCATACGATATGGCGATGGACCAGACAGAGCTGATGCTTGACTCCCTACCGAGTTCGCCGGCCGCGCCCTCCGAGCCTGCAAGTCCGACGACCTCGGTCACTGGTCTGGTGACTCTGGCGGGCTGTCCGCAACGGTTCTATTGGTCTGAGGTCGACCCCCTACCCCGCAGAAGCAGCCGTGCCATGCGGCGCGGCGTCGAGGTCCATCGGATGATCGAGCTACATGCACTCGGCCACATCCCGCTATGGGAGCTCACCGATGATCTCTATGACGCAGTCGCTCACGATGTTCCTCCCGATTCGTCCAAACCCTTCGACACCTTCCTGACCAGTCGCTATGCCCAGCGCCGGGCACTGTTTGTCGAGGTCCCAATGGACCTGGCGCTCAGCAATGGACGGATCCGGGGCCGGATCGACGCCGTCTATGAGGGTGAGCCGGGCCAATGGGAGATAGTGGACTGGAAGAGCGGCACTGTGTCTGCTGACCCGACTCGAGTCATTCAACTCCAGGCGTATGCGCTGGCGGCACACGCCGGACTAATCGGCGATCGTGTGCCCGAATCGCTACATGTCACATTCTGCTACCTCGGCGGGGCTACCCCCGAAGAAGTCTCATACGAAGCGACCCCTGAGTGGCTCGACGAGGCTCGGATCGCGCTCGAGGCTGCACTGGGCGCTACCACTGGGCCCGAATACCCACCGGTGCCTGGGACTCGCTGCCACAGTTGCGACTTCAGCCGGTTCTGTGATGCGGGCAAATCGTGGCTGGAGAATCAGAAGTAGCGGCCGTTGAGTCCGAGGACTACTGAACTCGGCCGTCGCTGACCTCGAGGATCAGAGTCACCGGTCCGTCGTTGGTGAGGGTGACCGACATGTCCGCACCAAAGCGACCCGTCGCCGTGGGCACTCCCAGGCTGGCAAGGTGAGCGACAGTGGCGTCCACCAAAGGCTCTGCCACATCCGGCTGCGCAGCTCCGATGAAGCTGGGGCGCCGGCCCCGGCGGGAGTCTCCGTAGAGGGTGAACTGACTGATCACCAGTACTCCCCCGCCCACTTCCATGACGGACAGATTCATCTTCCCGGCCTGGTCGCGGAATATCCGTAGGCCTGCCAATTTGTCGGCGAGCGCTCTGGCATCGGCGGCAGTGTCGGTGGGAGCGACCCCGACCAGGATGGCGAGGCCGGCCCCGATTGATCCGACCGCCTCGCCATCGACGGTCACAGTGGCTTCGATAACCCGTTGGACGACTGCGCGCATTAGTCGAATGCCATCCCAAGCGCGCCCAGGAACAACGTGACAACCAGGCCGGCGATGAGAACGCCGATGAATATCAGCGGCAGTGCCCGTTTCTTTGGAACGTCGAAGACAACGGCTGCCAATGATCCACTCCATGCTCCGGTGACCGGCAGGGGTATCGCGACGAACGTGATGAGTGCAAAGTCCCGCAGGCGTTCGAAGCGTCGAGCAGCTTTTGCCTCTGTGCGGATGTGCAGTTTCACCATCAGCCGGTGAATCCATGGCCAGTGTTCCTCTGCCCAGTCCACAAACCCGGGGAACAGCCAGAGGATGATCGGAACCGGGATCATGTTGCCGATGACGGCCCAGAAATAGGCAGTCAAAGGGGACATACCAAAGATCTCGCGACCGAGCGGGATCGCACCGCGCAGCTCAAATATTGGTGTCATTCCAACCAGCACCACGAGTAGTGGCTCGGGCAAGGGAAGAGCTCGAATCCAGTCGATTATTGAGTCGCGCACCTTGAAGTTCTAGCAGGAGTTGTCGTCAAAGTCGGGATTCCCCGACTCGGCTAGGCCGAAGTCGCGTCGAAAGAAGGCGACAACGGCGTCGGCGACATCGCCGGCCGCTACCTGGTAGGCGCCGCGAGATACGGATTCGCTGATCCTCTCTACCCGCGCAGCGCGATCCTGCGCCGACTCTGTCACGAGGAATGGCTCCGACCGACCCTGATTCTCCGGCGAGTTCACGGCACATCCAGAGCGGTGGAGTCGACAGATTCGTTCGTGGTTTCGAGGGGCGGCGAAAGCGCCCGAAACACAATCGGTGACAGGATCGCGGTCACGCCCACGAGCAGTATGGCGCCCGCTTCGAGACCCTCGTCGAGCACGCCTATCTCCACACCGAATTCGGCGAGAGCGATGATCACCGACAGTTGCCCGGTCAACAGGACCCCGGCACCGAGGGACTCACGTAGGCTCAGGCCGCGTAACGCCAGGAGCATTGATGGCCCCACCTTGATGGCGATGGCAATTCCGATCAACCCCAATGCCTTGGTCAGCACGCCCGGCTCTCCAAGCTCCGACAATGGAAACCCGATTCCTACGTTGATGAAGAACACCGGAATGAAGAAACCGTAAGAGAATCCGGTGAGCCGCGTTTCCAGTACTTCGATGTTGCGGAACACGTAGGCAAACAGAGCTCCGGCGAGGAAGGCTCCAAGAATGGCCTCCACGCCGAGTGCCACCGAGATACCGACAAAGACCAGTAGCAACGCCAAGCTGGCGCGGATCCCAAGTTCGTCGGGATCGTCGTGGGCGAAGAGCCTCTCGAATCGTTCCGGGTACCACCAGGCAGCCTGGCGCATCACACCGAGAACACCTCCCATGGTGGCAAACAGTGCGGGCACCGACAGCAGACGCCAGCCACCGCCACTCTCCACGATTACGCCGAAGAAGACGATCGCCGTGGCCGACCCGAACTCGGCGATGATCGCGGTGACGAGTGTTAGCTGGCCCTGTCGAGTGCCCGAGCGACCGGTCGCTCGAAGGGCCGGAATGACTATCCCAAGAGATGCTGCCGACGTCAGCAAAGTGAGGAAGACTCGCTCGTTGGTTGATGCCGGATCGAGCAGACCGAAACCGAACCACGCTGCGACGAGGAAAGCTCCAAAAAGCAGAGCGCCGGTGATCAGCGGCCCGGTCCCCTGCCGCTCCAGACGCTCAAAGTCGATTTCGAATCCGGCAAGGAACATCAGCAGGAGCAGCCCAAGTTCCGCCAGGAGCTCAATGAATTCGGCATCCGACGTGCCCGTCTCGACGAGCAAGAACACTGGGCCGATCAGGAGTCCAAAGACCAGCTCGAGCACAACCGCGGGCAGTTTGAGGCGACCCGCGATCAGAGGCAGGGTGAACGCCCCCAGGCCGATGAGGATCAGCGGAGCCGCACTGGGCAGGACCGTACTGGCGACAACCACGGCATCCATCATGCGGAGCCGCGGGGTACCAGCAGGACCGACGATGACACGCGGCCCAGCAGGTGTCCTGTGATCCCCGGCTGCACGACTGACATTCCGCGTGCCGGCAGCGAGAGAACCAGGAGGCTGGCGACACCCGCCAGTTCCTCAATCACTCTGACCGGATTGCCTCGACGCAATCGCCTTCGCACCTGGACACCCTGAACTGCGGCTTCCTCACGAAGCCAGGCTGCCGACTCGCGGGCATCGTCAACCGCTTCCTGGCCGCTGACAAATGCCGGCGCCACAGCGGTCACGCCGACCAAGGCGGCATTCGACGTCTTGGCAACATCGATGGCGGCCCGAGCCGCGATCTCCCCTGCCACGGTGCGCCGCGCCGGAACCAACACGGCGGCGTATGGGTGACGGCCTCGAGACACCAGAACCGGCGTCCCGGTTGCCGCGTATTGGGTCACCCTCTTGGCAATTCGGTAGCGCGCCAGCAACGACGATCCCGTCCGCAGCGTTGTGACCAGGATGCCGACACTCTCAGCTGCCGGCAATGCAAGCAGTGCCGATTCCAGATCACCGGAAACGGGTCGCAGCGATATCTCGATTCCCTCGGTCCGGCTACCGAGCTCGTCGAGAAGCTTGTTCAGAGCATCAATCTCCCCGGAATCCGTCATCGCTTCCGGGTCATGGTGCAGCACTACTAGTCCCTCGGCCGGCGTGGAGCGCACCACGTCGATTGCCTCGGAAACGTCCCGATCAAGGTCGTCGACACTGTCCAACATCACGGCGACCTTGCGACCGAAGTTCAGCGGAAAGCGCGATTCACCCGATGTGAAGGTCTTGACGATGCTCGGGAACTCGGCGGCGGCACCCACCACTGTCACGCGGTCGCCGGCCTCGAGCGTCGTGGAGCCCTTGGGAACTATCAATTCGTCGTCGCGCAAGACTGCGGCGATCACCCAGCTATCGGCATGTAACTGGGCCAGCCGTTTGCCTCGCACGGGTGCGTCAGGCGAGATCCGAAACTCGATTGCCTCGGCTTTGCCGTCGGCGAAGGTGGTCGAGATAACGCGCCTCGGTTCCATCAACACCTCGATCGAGCGGGCCGCCAGAGTGTCTGCAGAAACCGCCGACACTCCAAGCTCTCGATACTCGTCGAGGCGCTCGGCGTCGTGGGCTACACCGACAATGCGCAGCACCCCCGCATCACGGGCGATCCTGACGGCTTCGAGGTTGCGATCATCGTCAAAGCTGGCAGCCACCAGCGCCGCCGCTCCATCAATGCCGGCGCGGTTGAGGACCACGCGGCTCGATGCGTCGCCGACAACCGACGTGAATTCGCGTACGTCCTCCGCGGCTTGAAGCGCGGTCGGGTCGGTATCGATCAGGACGATGTCCCAGACATCTGAGAGGCGCCGCAGCAGTTCGTAGCCGGGTCCGCGGGCACCCACGAGCAGGGCCCTCATCGGGAGCCCGGCGCCAGCACGCCCGCGTCGATCAGGCGGCCTATCTCCTGGTCGTCCATGCCGAGGCCGGCCAGGACTGCGGCATCGTCTGGGCCTGCATCGACGGCCCCTGCAGACGTCCTGGAGAAGCGCGGGGCGCGAGCCGGTAGCGGAGACCCGGAGTCGGCGACAAAGGTCGAGCGAAACTGGTTGTGGGGATGGTGCGGCGATTCCTCCAGCGACAACACGGGACTCACGCACGCGTCGCTGCCGGTAAACAGCCGATCCCAATGATCACGCGTCTCGCCGGCAAACTCCGCGGTGAGTCTGGCGGCGATTTTGGGCCATCCGGCGCGGTCGTACTGAGCCGGCAGCTCCTCGGGATCGATGGCCAGCAATCGCAGCAGCTCGGCATAGAACTGAGGTTCCAGGGCCCCGACTGCCACGTGCCGGCCGTCACCCGTCGCGTAGACGCGATAGAACGGCGCCGCGCCGTCGAGCAGGTTGTCTGCGCGTTGATCGGACCACATTCTTGCGGCGAGGAGCTCGAAGGTCGGGGTCATCAGTGAGGCGGCACCGTCGATCATTGCCGCATCGACAATCTGACCGCGTCCAGAGCTGTTCCGTTCATTGAGCGCGGCCACGACCCCCAGTGCCAAGTAGAGCGCGCCACCTCCGTAGTCACCAATGAGATTGAGCGGCAACACCGGCGATTCACCTCCGATCGCATGCAACACCCCGGTGAGGCTGATGTAGTTGATGTCGTGGCCAGCAGTTGTCGCCAGTGGACCTTCCTGTCCCCAGCCTGTCATTCGGCCATAGATGAGGCCTGGATTGATCCCCTCGAGGTCGTCAGGACCAACGCCCAGACGTTCCGCGACGCCGGGACGGAAACCTTCGATCAGCACGTCGGCTGACTCGGCCAGCTGCATGAACACCGAGATCCCGGCGTCGGACTTCAGGTCGATACCAACCGACTTCTTGCCGCGGCGGCAAACGTCGACGAGGTCGCCGAGCGGTTGGCGTCCATCGGCACGACGGATCCGGATCACGTCGGCGCCCATGTCGGCGAGGAGCATGCCGCAGAACGGAACTGGTCCGATGGCGGCCAGTTCGAGCACACGAATCCCGTTGAGCGGTCCAGGCATCTGATGATCCTACGCGCTAGATGTCGGTGTTCGGTTAGTTCGGCGTTAGCTGTGCACGACAACCGTGTCGCCGGTTACAGGGTTCCGGTCGAGCTCGATGAGGTCCTCCAGGCGGTCGCGCATGTCGGGAACGTGGCTCACAACTAGGACGAGCCGGTCGGAGGCTCCCGCCGCCAGCTGTTCGATACCCTCCATCGCCAGGTCTAGGTGCTCAGGGTCGAGGCTGCCGAAGCCCTCGTCGAGGAAGAATGCATCGAGGCGGCCGCCCACTCGCGCCACCATCTCTGCGAGTGCCAGCGCCAATGCCAACGAAGCCAGGAACGTTTCGCCGCCCGACAATGAATCGGCCTTGCGCACCGCGTCTGCCGAGGTCAGGTCCATGATGTTGAAACCGCCGTCATCGGTGAAGCGATACCGTCCCGACGACAAGCGCTCGAAATGTTCACTGCCGAGGTTGGCCAGCGCTCGCTTCTCTTCGTCGAGGAGGTAGCGGACAAACTTGCTATCCGTGAGGTCGGAGGCCAACGTTTCGTATGTCTTCTTCTGTGCGATCGCACCGTCACGAGCCGCCCGCACCTCGTCTGACTCGGCGAGTGTTGCTTCATCGTCTTGGATTTGGCGACGACGCACACCGATCGCGGCAACGGTCTCTGCCAGATGAGCCGCGAATTCGCCCTCGATAGCCAGCTCGGAACGCAGCAGGCGGTCGGCGGCAGCAAGCTCGCTACGCTCGCGCTCGGCGGCCTGTTTCGCAGTCGACAGGGTTTCGATCGAGTCGGCCCAAGCTTGGCGCACCTTACCCACGGCGCCGACGATTGCATCGACGTCGTCGGTTGAAGGGAGCTCGGTATCGAGACGGGTCGCCAGCTCGGCCAGCGAGAGCCGCAGTGTCGCCAATTCCTTACCAGCCGCGGTTTCCGATCGGATCGCTTCGTCGTGCTCGGCACGGGCGATGTCCACCCTCTTGCGGGCGTCGCCGACTGCCGTTTCGGCCCGGTCGAGTTCTTGGCGCAGATCGGCGACCATGCCGGTGGCGCAAACCTCAGCGAGGGACGCGGTGACCTCGGCGGTGTCGGACTCGAGCCTGGTGACTTGTTTGGCGGTAGCTGCGTGCTCCTTGTTCAACCCTTTGATCTCGGCTTCGATCGCCGAGACCACTTCGCGCAACTCTCCCACTCCGGCAGTGGCCTCGACCAAGCTCTCTCTGAGAGCTTCGACCTCGAGCGCGGCACTCTTGGCGGCTGCCTCGGCGGCGGCCATCTCCGGAGTGGCCACGTCAGCAGGCAAGACGGCTACCGACTGGTCGCAGACCGGACAGGGCGCCCCGATTTCGAGGTGCTCGCGCAATGTGTCCGCCATGTTCTCGTGCTGGGCGACGTGGAGAGCTTTTGTGGCCAACTCGTTCTCACGTATCTCGTTGGTGAGCCGCGCCTCGACGGCAGCGTGATGGCTGTTGGCCGCGGCGAGATCGGCCTGAAGGCGGTCGAGGCGGTGCGCCGCTTCAATGGAGGCCTCCTCCTCGGATCTGTGACGGTTGACGGCTGCCTTGTGCTGGGTAGTGAGCTGGTCGAGCACCGTTGTCAATCGAGTTGCCTCGTCGATCCGAGCTCGCATCGCCTTGGGGTCGAGTTTGGTCAACGCCTTTTCGGTGGCCGCTAGATCTAGCTGAGCCGCGCCGAGAGTCTCGCCGAGCCGAGTGCGCATGTCCTGAGCGTTCTTCGAGACCTTGACCACTTCGGTGACCACATCCGGGACAGGCATCCGCTCTGCCATTGGCTCAAGTTCGCCGGTGCGTGCGTCGGCGTGCGAGATGATGCGGGCAGTGGCGTCGAGCCGCTCCTTCTGGTCGGCGAACTTGGTTTCAGCCTTGCGCAGCAGCTCGAGACGCGCCTCATCAAGAGCTACCTGCTCCTTGATCGCGGCGATGCGACCCGCGAGTGCATCGGCGGCCTCGAGCCGAACGGCCAGAGTCTCAGCCCGGTTGGCCTCAGTCACAGTCCGAATCTTGGCTTCGGATCGCATAACGTCGATCCTGTCATGGCCGAACACCCCTTTGAGCACTTTGTCCCGCTCGGCGGGCTGGGCACTGAGGAACTCGGCGAAGCGTCCCTGAGCCAACATGATGGAGCGAGAGAATCCGTCCCATTCGAGTCCAAGGAGGTCGACAATCCGCTCATTCACCTCCGCCTCGAGCACGAACTTCTCGAGTTGCACGGATTCTGGGTCGTCGGTTTCGAGGTGGAACAGCCCGTGCATTCCTTGGCCCTTGCGGCGCAGGGCTCTGGTCACTTCCCATATCTCGTCATTCACAGAGAATCGCAGACTGACGGTGGCACGGTCGGCTCGTTGATGTATCAGGGCCTTGGTGTGCCGGCCGCTTGTCGGGGTGCGGCCGTAAAGGGCGAAGGCAATGGCATCGAGCAGCGATGACTTGCCCGAGCCGATGGGTCCGACAACGCCGACCAACCCGCGATCGCGCAGGTCGATAACGACGTCATCGCCGAAGTACGAGCGGAAGTTGCGGATCGTCAACTCAAGTGGACGCATCGGCCAGTTCCATCACTTCGCGAAAGGCGTCGAGCAGTGCCGATTCCGGCTCTGCCCCATCGCGCTCAAACAGGTAGTCGTGGAAGAGCTCATCGAGAGATCGATGGGAGCGATCACTACTTTGTTCCGGAGCGCGTGGGTAGTCGGCCTGCACTTTGACCACAAAGTCGAACTCGTCGCGCACACGATCGGCCAGACCGGGATCGGGACCAGCGGTCTCGACGGTGAGGTCAAGATATGAGTCGCGCAAGTCGTCACGGGCGATGAGATCGGCCCACTCCCCTTTCGCCCGCACCAGGCGGCGGCCAGAACTTAGGGGAACGCTGCGGACACTGGCCGGCAGGCCGGGTTCGACGTCGACAATCACCACACGTTTGTCTTCGCCCGCCTCACCGAAGTCCATTTCGAGCAGTGAACCCGCGTACTCGGCCGGGACGCGGGCTCCCGGGACGGGCTGTGGAGCGTGGATGTGACCCATCGCCACATACTGTGGACCCGGCGGAATGGCATCCGCGTTTGCTGCATAGGCCTCGCCCATGTGTAGCGCCCGCTCACCGCGTGGTGCTCCGTGGCCGTGCACCTTGGCTCCGCCAACGAGGAAGTGCGACACCAGAAAGGTCACGGCGTCGGTGCCGGCTAGGTCGGCGGCGTGGCCGGCATAGGCCTCGGCAATGGAGCGGAGCCGATCGGCATAGTTCTTGTACCACTCGTCGGCCTCGGCGACGAAGTCAATAACCTTGCCGGCTCTGAGGAACGGGAAACAGCTGACAACGGCCCGCCCACCCGGTGTATCCAGCTCCAGCACGCCTCCTTGATCGGGGCGCTTGATTTCACCCACTAGGTGAACATTGTTGGGCGCCAGGTAGGGCGCCAATGTCTCGAAGAAACTGGCCGAGTCGTGATTGCCGGCTATGGCGACAACTGGGCGTCGGCCTCCAGCGGACAGTGCAACCAGGCCGTCGAGGGCGAGACTCAACGAAGGGATAGGCGGCATCGCCCGATCGAACACGTCGCCGCTATGTAGAACCAGGTCGACCTGTTCGCTCTCAGCAATGGCGGCCACCTCTGCAACGACCGCCCGGTACTCCTCGGTGCGGTCGAAGCGGCCGATCCGTTTGCCGACATGCCAGTCCGACGTGTGCAGTGCCCTCATACGCCTTCGAAGGGATCGGAGTCCGACACGTCCACCTCCTCCTTGCGAGTCGCCCATGGCGGAAAGGGGAAGTCGACTACTAGCGGGACCGGGATCGCCGGTTGGCTGATCACCATCGTGCCCGGTTTGAGCAACCGAGCACGGGCTCGTGTTGAGGGCAACATCCAGCCGTACTCGGACTTCTCGGCTTCCGCGGCGTCGAGGCGACCGGCCACCCTGATGGCTGCGTTCTCCATTACTTCCGGAGCAACCCGCGATGCCGACTGCTGAGCACCCACCATGAGGACTCCCAGTGAACGGCCCCGTTGGGCGATGTCGATGAGCATTTCCTTGAGCGGGCTGCTCCCCTCCCGGGGGGCGTACTTGTTGAGCTCATCCAGAACGATGACCGAGAGCGGCAGGCGTTGACCGCTGCGTTCCTTTTCGGCGAACGTTTCAGCGAGGAGGGCGCCGACAACGAAGCGCTGGCCCAGTTCGTGAAGCGATTGAATGGCCACAACGGAGACCTGAGCGGCTGACCGGTCGATGTGGCGGCTTTCTCCGGCCCGCACCAGATGGCCGAGGCGGTGCGACGCGGCATGGAGCCGCCGCATGAAAGCTGAAATAGTGCCGGCCTGGGTGCGCCCGGTCCAGCGCTTCTCCGGCTCACCTTCTTCAGGGTCGACAAACTCCTCGAGTTGCTCAACGAGGCTGCGAAGATCTCGGATGACGGTCTCGCCGGGATTTGGCGTGACCTGATCCCCGGGTCGATACCCCTCGATCGGGTCGCGAAGAACGACTGCGCCGGGCTCCCCGGCAACATCGACTGCATATCGCTGCAGCTGGGCGCGCACGCGCTCCTCGATGAAAGGGATCTGATTTCTCGAGTCGTTGGCGTCGGTGAACAGGAACCGAAGCAGACCCTCGTCAATGAACTCGCGGGGCGTCCACGTGAAGGCGGTCACGTTGTCCATGCGGCCGCCGGTGTCCGGCAGGACAACATCGCCTGAGTGGGTTCTTGGCGGCGCCCAAAACGCAACCGATGGGAATGGGGCCGGATCGACGCCAAGCCGCGCCCACTGGTCACGAGCCGCGTCGTCGAAGTACCGGTTGGGCTTGTCGAGCCACAGCAAGTCCTCGCCCTTGACGTTGAAAACCAGAATGCGCAGATTGGCGGCTCCCTCGCCGAGTATGTCGGGCCGGCTCGAGAGGAGACGCAGGAAGAAGAGAGCGAACGATGTCTTGGTAGCGACACCGCTGATGCCTGAGATGGACATATGGCCGCCCTTGCGACCGTCGAAAAAATCGAGGTCGACATACATGGGCTCGCCGTCACGGCCGACACCGACCGGTAGCGGCCGACCCATCTCATCAACGTAGAGAGCCCGGTCCCGTTCGATCCCGCTGGCCCGTTCCAC
>JAAELU010000569.1 GCA_024226255.1 bacterium
CCTAGTCGCCACCATTCGCCTAGCGACCTTTCTGGCTGAAGTTGCCGCGCCGCGGTTGCTGGACGGTGACACCGCTAGCCAGCTGCGCACCGCACAGATTGCCATCAACGACGATTTCTCTTGGGGCCTCGGCATCGGCATCCAGCACAGCGATCAGGGTGACGCGCTGTGGCAAAACGGGATGACGCCGGGCTTTCGGAGCTTGGTGGTGATCGATCCCGAGCACCAATGGGGTGTCGTCGTGCTCACCAACTGCAACGACGGCGCGCAAGTGGCCCACGACGTGGCGGCCAGAGCGCTCGGCGGCAAGGCGCGCTGGTCCTCCTTCTGACAACCGGCATGACCCCCTAGCCCCGGTGGAATCAACCTTTGCTCACCACTTCTAGTTGACAGCGGCTTTTCGCCGAGACCCGAGCGTAGGGCGGCCGGCGGATGTGGGCGCTCGTGCGAAAGATTGGATGATGTGAGCGGTGCGGCGCCAAGAGTGGTGCGCCCTCATCTCGGCGCAACGAGGATTGATTGCTATTTGGGTTTGGGGGTCTCCAAAACGTACCGCATCATTGAGGTGTGTGGCAGGATCGTGGCCTAGGGCCAGATGCCGCGCTGTTCTGTGGCCCGCCGGCAGCGGCGCACAGCCACCACGTGAGCGGCGGTCCGCAGCGTTGGGCGCGACAGGAGCTGCCCGGCCGTGTTCGCCTCGGTCCACGCCTCTTGATACTCGTCCAGCCGGTCGAGCAGGGCAGCTCGGGTCGTGACCATTGCGTCAGCGGCTCGGAGCATCCTGTCGCGGAGACGGTCGTGCACCTCGGCCTCGGTCCAGTGCTCGTTGGCCAAATTCTGGACCCACTCGAAGTAGGAAACCACCACACCCCCGGCTGCGCTGAGAATGTCAGGCACAACAGAGATTCCACGATCACCCAGGATATCGTCGGCCTCCGGCGTCGTCGGCCCGTTGGCCCCTTCAACGACGACCTCGGCCTCGATCCGACCTGCGTTCGCAGTTGTGATCTGGTTCTGCAAGGCCGCCGGGATCAGGAGATCGCACGGAACCTCGAGCACTTCGCGATGATCGAGCGCTTTGGTGCCCGGCGTTTCGACCACCGACCCGGTCTCATCCTTGTGAAGCTCGACCTGCGCCAGCTCCAGCCCGTCTGGATCGTGGATCCCGCCGCTGCTGTCGCTGACTGCGACGATTCGTGCTCCCGCGTTCCTGAAGATACGGGCGGCGTTGCGGCCGGCATTCCCGAACCCTTGGACAGCCACCCTCATGCTCGGCAAGTCCGGCAGACCCGGAAGCGCACCGATGGATTGGAGATGCTCCAACACGTAGAACAGGCCTTGGGCGGTAGCGGTCTCTCGCCCTTCCGAGCCTCCAAGGTCGAGCGGCTTGCCGGTGACAACCGGGAGGTTGTTCTGGCCGGGATGCATCATGGAGTAGGTGTCGTAAACCCAGGCCATCGTCTGCGAGTCCGTGTAGAGATCCGGCGCGGGAACGTCCGAATGCGGTCCTAGATCGTCGCCGAGGGCGGCGACAAATCGTCGAGTGATCCGCCGTTTCTCACTCTCCGAAAGAACCTTGGGATCGCACCTCACTC
>JAAELU010000570.1 GCA_024226255.1 bacterium
GCCACGACTGGTCCGTTGGGCGGTGAGCGTCGGACTCGATGAGATCGGGGAACTGTGTCATTGGCGTAAAAATGATCTTGCCGTGCTGGAGACCCATAAACGCGCTCTGCGGTGAGTCATTGAGCGCCTGGTCGATCAAGTAGTCAAGCGATTTCGACGCAAACCTCGTCGATTGAATCCGATCGAACGGCGACGGGTCGCCACCCTGCTGAATGTGGCCGAGGATCGATTGCCGCATGCTGAAGAGACCTTCGCTCTCGCGCTCAAACAGCTGCTTGATGAAGCCACTGTCATAGACCGGGTCGGCATTCTCACTAGTGATCACCAGCCCGAGACGCTTGCCGCGGCGGAAACCGTCCTTGAGGCTGCTGACATCGGATTCGAGGTCGCGTAGCGAGATGCCTTCCTCGGGCAGGTAGACTCGCTCGGCGCCGGTGGCCAGACCGCTCATCAAGGCGAGATAGCCACAGTCACGGCCCATCACCTCGACGACGAAACACCGCCCGGAGGCGACGGCCGACTGCTTGATCTTGTCGACGTCGGCGACGATGTTGTTCAGCGCAGTGTCGGCGCCGATCGCCAGCTCGGAGCCGGGAAGGTCGTTGTTGATAGCGGCGGGAAGGCAGACAACGGGGATGTCCAGCTCCGGATACTGCTCTGACTCCTGCTTGAGTTGATTGGCGATGAGATAGCC
>JAAELU010000571.1 GCA_024226255.1 bacterium
ACCTGCACATGGCGCGGGTTGGTGGTGACTCCGTCGATGTCCCACATCTCGAGGGCGTATTCGATCTCGTCGGTCATGGCGCTATCGAGGAAGAACTTCATCTCTCTCTCCTACTTGCTACTTAGGGTCTGCAATACATTGGCGACGGTGACGTCGCTCACTCGTGAATTTGATTCTGCGGTCAAGCCTGCGATGTGTGGCGTTAGAACCATATTGTCCAGGCCGGCAAACATCTCTCCGCCGGCGGCGGTCAACGGCTCGCCTTCGAATACATCTAGGGCAGCACCGGCAACATGTCCCATGCGCATGGCGTCGACGAGGGCGGATTCGTCGACGATGCCGCCGCGTGCCGTGTTGACAACGACGGCGTCGGGGGCAAGCAGGGCAAGGCTTTCCGCGTTGAGGATGTGGCGAGTGTCATCAGTCAGGGGAACATGGACACTCACTGCGTCCGCCCCGGCCATTACTTCATCGACGCTCTCGAATCGATCGACGCTACTCCAGACGGGATCGTCTGCCGGCAGGAACGGGTCAACCGCAGACACCCTCATACCGAGGGCCGATGCACGCTCCGCAACCAGGCGGGCGATCCCGCCGAGCCCGATCAAGGCCAGGCTCTTGTCCGAAATCTCCCGGCCCTGGAGGTCGGCTCGCGGCCAAGAGCCGTCCAACATGCGGTCCCCCGATTGGTACGCACCACGGAACAGGAGGAAAAGGGACGCAATCACGTACTCGGCAACGGCGAGGGCATTCGCTCCGGTTGCCGGATGAACTGCAACACCACTGTCTCTGCACGCTTCGAGATCGATGTTGTCGAGACCGACGCCGAGCCTGCCCACAGCCTTCAGCTTCGGTGCAGCTGCAAGCATTTCGACATCGACCTGCGTACGGTTGCGCACAATGATCGCTTCGGCTTCGCCGAGTTCGGCGAGCAACCGCTCCCGGTCGTCGACGAGGGTCGGGTCGAACAGGACGGTGTACAACGAACGAAGCGGCGCGAGTGCGTCTTCGTTCATGAATTCGGATACGACTACTTGTGCCATTTCGGGTTCTCCGGAGTAAGCGACCAGCTTAGTACTGGAACCGGTTCCGTTTTCTACACAACTCCGTAGGAGAGGACAAAGCGGTCCTCGATTGCCCGCATCCGCCACACAACGCAGGCAGCTGTCCGGCCAATAGCTAGGCCTGTGCCAAAATATGGGCGGGTTTGACTTTGCGGCTCGTCGAACCGTCGGTATTGTTGTCTCCGCATCGGCGCTCGGCCGATGCTCAAGGAGGAGGACTCCATGAAGCAATTCAAGTGGCTGCTGCTGCTTGTTGTCTTCGCTCTCTTTGCTGCTGCGTGCGGTAACGACGAAGCGGACGACACCACAACTGCGGCACCATCCGAAACCACCACAGCGGCAACTGAAGCGCCGGATGATGGAACCGATACCACAGAGGCTCCTGCGACCACCACGACGGAAGCGCCGATGGTTGATCTTGCAGGTACCCGCGTAACGGTGTTCGGCCCCGAGGAGACTGAGGCAGAAGCCGGCGCACAGCAGGCCGCCCTCGACGTTCTTGCTGCCGAAACCGGTATCGAGATCATCTACACAGGTGCTCGTGACGCTGCCGACCAGATCAACGCACAGGTAGCCGGTGGCAACCCGCCGGACGTCTTTGTGTTCCCGCAGCCCGGCAAGCTGGCTGACTTCGCCCGTCAGGGCGTGTTGCTGCCACTGCCGGCTGACGTCGAAGCAGTAATGAATGAGAACCACATCGAGGCGTGGACTTCATTCGGCAATGTCGACGGTACCCAGTACGGTATCCCGACCAAGGCCGACCTGAAGTCCCTCGTCTGGTACCAGCCCGCCCCGTTCGCGGCAGCCGGTTACACGGTTCCTCAGACTTGGGACGAGTTGAAGGCTCTCACTAATCAGATGATCGCCGACGGCAACACCCCGTGGTGTGTCGGTATCGAATCTGGCCCGGCCACCGGCTGGACATTCACCGACTGGGTCGAAGACCTCATGCTCCGTTTCCACGGTGGCGATGTCTATGACCAGTGGGTAGCCAACGAGATTCCGTTCTCCGACGAGCGCGTCATTCAGGTGTTCAACGAGGTCGTTGACCTCTGGAACACCGACGGTGCGGTCTTCGCAGCCGGCGGGTCGATTGCATCGACCGGTTTCGGCGACAACGGTGAGCCGCTCGTGCAGGGCCGGTGCTTCTTGCATCGCCAGGCATCGTTCTTCTCGGCATTCTTCCCCGAGGGAACCCCCGCGGCAGACGGCAGTGAGGGCGCAATTGACGTCTTCTACTTCCCGTCGGTCAAGGGTGACAAGCCGGTGCTCGGTGCCGGTACGTTGGTTGGCGCTTTCGCCGATCGTCCCGAGGTTTGGGAAGTCATGAAGTACATGGCCTCCGGAGCTTATGCAGACGCACGTCAGTCCTCACAGGCCGAGTTGAAGGGTGGCGGCGGTGCGCTGTCGGGTTATCTCTCGCCAGCAATCACTGCCGACCCAAGCAACTACCAACCGCTGGAACAGTCGTTCCTCGAGATTCTCTCGACTGCAGAGGTCGTCCGCTTCGACGGTTCCGACCTGATGCCGACTGCTGTTGGTGCCGGTAGCTTCTGGACTGAGGGAACGAGTTTCGTCAACGGTCAGCTCACCGCCGAAGAGGCGGCTGCTGCCATCGACGCAACTTGGCCATAAGTCGAAGAAGTAGCTAAGTGACACAGCAGGGCGCCGGCATCGCAAGATCCGGCGCCCTGCGTCTTTTTCTGAGGCCTGAAGCGGGAGAGTTAGGGCTTCGAGCGGCGGTGATTCAGCCTCCTGGCTGACACCACGCTCACGACGGATGGGAGGACGATGGATCGAATTATTTCGACACTGATCAGCATCGTGGCAGCCGTCGGCGGTAGCGCTGGGATATTCATTGGGGCCAACAAGCTCTTTGACCTAGCTCGCAGCCGATGGGATGTCTTTGGTGCGGTCGCCGGAGGCCTGTTGGGTTTCCTGGTCGGACTGATGATGTGGGCCAACAACGTAGTTGCGTTTGTTGAAGGCCCCATTGTCGGAGCGCCGGAACCAACTGGGTTTACCGCCGTTATTGACTTCCTGCTGATGCTGATGGTGAACACGATCGTTCCCACAGTCATCGCAGCAGTCGGCGGCTGGTTCCTGGCCAAGGCCTCGAGCGACGACCCAGAAGAGGCTGCCGGCCTCCAGAACCGACGGTTCATTATTGCCGTGGCGACCACCGGGCTAATGGGGCTGGTCTTCGGCCTGTTCTACGAGCTCGCAATGGTCCCAGCGTTCGAGCCGGGTACAACGATCGTCTGGACCCTCGTCGGTCTAGCGCTTGCCGGCGGAACATGGGCTTTGCGGCGGAGCAAGTCGTCACTCGCCAGCATGCTGGCGCTCGGCGGCGGTCTTGGCTGGTTGCTAGGCACACTGGTGGCGCCTGCGCTTGGCGACTTCAAGCGCGGCATGTTCATCGGGCTCGATAGCGATCAGATGTGGACAATCCTTTCGGTCACGATTGGGTTTGCCCTCATCGGCGCCTGGATCGGCTTAAAGCCGGTTCCGGACTACGAAGCACGAGACGGTGTCTCAACCAAGTCCCGTGTGTACATCTTCCTGGCCCCGTCACTGCTATTCATCTTCGCTTCGCTGGTTCTTCCGGCGCTGCGCACGGTGTGGCTGTCGTTCCTGGGCTTGGATGAGACGCTCCCCTTCCCCGAGAGGGCGGCGGGTGGCGTCGACAAGTTCGTCGGGTTCGACAACTACGCAAAGGTGTTCGACAACCCAAAGAACTTCAATCTGGATGACTGGACGGCTGTCTTTGGCAGCATGCTGTTCTGGGGCGCCTTGGTGTTAATCGCACTCGGCGTCGTCGTCGGCATCATGCTCGGGCGACGCCGCGGCCTCTCGTTCGAAGCTTCCGGTGGATCAATAGCACCGCTGGTATTGGGCGCCTTCCTGCTGATGAACGCAGTCTTTGCGTCATTCCGTGGCACGATCTTCAACAACCTGTGGTGGGTGGTCATGGTGGTAAGCCTGGCTACCTCGATGGGCTTGGCAATCGCCGTCCTAGCGGATCGAGCCAAGATGGAGAACGTGGCTAAATCGCTGATCTTCATGCCGATGGCTATCTCGTTTGTGGGCGCCGGCATTATCTGGCGGTTTGTCTACAACGCACGTGACACATCGCAGGATCAGACCGGTGTGCTCAACTCGATCTGGGTAGCCCTGGGTCAGCTGAGCAACAGCGGATGGCCCAAGGTGTTGGTCGCACTCATCCTGGCGGCGATCGTCGCGGCTCTTCTTTATCTGGCCTGGAGGGGCTATAAGGCAGAGGCGTTTGGCATCACGATCGGGGCTGCGGTTGCGGCACTTCCGCTCCTGTGGATTCTGATCCGCCTGGTGACCATCGGAATCGGTGGCTTCATCATCGAGGACGGCGAGGTAATCGAGCAGACGATCCTTGTCCGGGAGACGAGCCCGTTCAACAACGTCTTCCTGATGATTGTGCTGATCTGGATTCAGACCGGATTTACGATGGTTATCTTCTCGGCGGCGATCAAGGCGGTTCCCGCCGATCTCATCGAGGCGTCGAAGGTAGACGGGGCCACCGAGTCCCAGACCTTCTGGCGGGTAACCATCCCACAGATCGCACCGACGATTGGGGTGGTCATAACGACCCTGATCGTTCTAGTCATGAAGGTGTTCGACATTGTCAAGGTCATGACCAACGGCAACTTCGACACACAGGTGCTGGCCAATGCCATGTTCACCACAGCTTTCACCAACTTCAACTTTGGTGAGGGTTCGGCGCTGGCTGTACTGATATTCCTGTCGGTCCTCCCGGTGATGTACATCAACATCCGCCGGATGCAGAAGGAGGCGGGACATTGAGTACTGAAGCACGCGCCATGGCCAAAAGGGCTGCATCTGCTGAGGGCGGTCTCGGAACCCGTATCTACGGATTCCTGAAGGCGATCCCGACTTGGATCCTTTGGGGTCTGGTCGTCCTGTGGACGATCCCGACCTTCGGGCTGTTCGTCAACTCTTTCCGCCCCCGCGACGGTCAGCGGTCGAGCGGCTGGTGGACGGTGTTCACCGGAGGCTCTGAAGGCGGGCTGACCCTGGACAACTACCAACAAGTGCTGACATCGGGGACAACCGATTCGTTGGCAGACGCTCTGCTGAACTCGTTGGCAATCGCCATCCCGGCGACGATCATCCCGATCGCAATCGCAGCATTTGCTGCATATGCGTTCGCTTGGATCGACTTCCGGGGTCGTGAGTTGTTGTTCA
>JAAELU010000572.1 GCA_024226255.1 bacterium
CCGTAGAATCGTGCCCGCATCGCCCACCGCAACGCCTGTCTGGGTGCCGAAGAACGATATGCCCTCGAGTCGGTGGTTGATGCCGATCTCCTGAATCTCCCACGTGAGGCCCGCGTCAGTGGTCCGTATGATCTGGTCGAATGTGCCGACGGCGGCGGCCGTATTGGCATCTATCAGCGCGACTTCGCTCAACCGCCGATCCACCAACTCGATCTGGCTGACCCAGGTCTCGCCGCCGTTCTCCGTGCGGAGGATGGTGCGGTCCCAGCCCACAATGGTACCGGTGTCGACGTCGGTGAAGACGACGCTGTTCAACTGTCCGGTCTTGCCGCTCGTCTGCGGGGTCCAGGTGTCGCCGCCGTCGATGGTCCTGAGGACCAAGCCGTCCGAACCGACGACGGTGCCGTTCAACGCATCCGTGAACGAAACGCCCCTGAAGGTGCCCACCGAGCCTTCATAAACGTCATCCCAGGTGGCTCCGCCGTCCGTGGTCCTGAGAATCGTCCCGCCGTTGCCCACGACGATACCCGTATCTGCATCGATGAACGTCACATCCCACAGCCCCAACGAAGTCCCGCTCGTCTGTGGTGTCCAGATCTCTCCGCCGTCGATCGTACGGAGGATCGCGCCGTGATCCGTAACAATCGTTCCGGTCATCGCATCCGAAAAGGACACCCCTTTGAATTGATATCCATCATATCCGGTCTGATCCACCCACGTTTCGCCGCCATCTTCTGTCCGAAGTATGGTGCCGTATTGACCCACCGCAGTGCCCGTATCCCCATCGGTGAAAACCACATCCCAGAACCAGAGATCTGTTCCACTCACCTGCTTGACCCAGGTGACGCCGCCATCCGTCGTGCGGATAATCAGACCCGTCGAACCAACGGCGGTGCCGGTATCGGCATCCGTGAAATGGAGGGCGAACAGACTGTAGTTGAATCCGGTCTCTATTATTTTCCACGTCGCGCCGCCGTCGCTGGTCTTCAGGACATTCTTTCCGGCGGTGGCGAAACCAGTGTTGGCATCGACGAAAGAGACGTCCCAGGCCCCCGGGAATTCCGTCAATGGTGTCATCCACACCCAGGGGCAACCCTGCTGCGGTTCGATTTCGCCTTCGCCGGGATCGACGGGATCATCCATGCAGGAGCAAAGACCGACCGCGAGCAAAAGGATGAAAAGAAGAATCGAGCGATGATTTGATCTATCAGAGACGTGATACATAATGTCTCCCCTCGGGGGTGTCATGGAGGATATCGACAATCAGATACCGAAGACAGCCGGTACAAGCGGGGGTATGTTGGCGGGAAACAGTCTGGCAGGACTAATTTTCTCACGCCGGAATAGTATCGAAAGCAAACCGAGACATCAATATGAATAAGCATTTCCAAGGCCCTTTCCGTCGCCCGTGTCCGATTAGTCTTCGGGTTTGCCTTCGTGATGGAAGAACTGGAGATGACCTTCCCCCCTCAGCCGACCAAGTCCTGAATTAGCTTCTACAGTCCATCCTGCTTCTCCGCGAACTCCTCCGGGGTCATCTGCTCCAGCGAGCTGTGCGGCCTAGACGTGTTGCTCTTCTTCCTCCAGCTCTCAATCAATTGTCGTGCATCGGCTAGATCCGGAAACCAGTGCTCGTTGAGACATTCATCCCGGAAGCTGCCGTTGAAGCTCTCTATGAATGCGCCCGTGATCCTTTGACGCTGGTGCAGAACTGGGACCAGGGCCGCCGCCATGCCAGCCCGGGTCCGGAAACGGTGTTGCTGGGCTGAGTCACCGTTTGGTCGCGTTCTTCTGCACCGCTCCTCACTTTTCACAACAGGGCATTATAAAACCCGGGCCGCCGTCGGCGGCCCGGGTTCTAAGTGAGCGTCGAATCACGTTCTAGCGAATCAGCGCCAGCTTGTCCTGGTCGGCGCCGCCTGCTCCCTCGATGCGGGAGAGGTAGATGCCGGAGGGAAGCTCGTTCCCCGCCGCATCCTTGCCGTCCCAGCTCACCGTGTGCTCGCCCGCCGACAGGTCGGCGTCCACCAGCGTGCGCAGCTTGCGGCCGCTCAGGTCGAAGATGCTCAGCTTGACTGGGCCGTCGCGGTACAGATCGAAGCCGATGCTGGTATGGGGGTTGAAGGGATTCGGATGGTTCCCGCGCAGCGCGAAGGCCTTCTCGGGAAGGTCTCCAGGCACCGCGACCAGACTGCTGATCGTGATGTCGTAGTTGCCGAGGTCGAAGAACACGTTCCCCACGGCCTTCACCTTGATGCGCCCGTCCATGGTGGGAGCGGACGGCACGGTGATGCCGGCGCTGCCGTCATTGGCCGTGTTCGACGCCAAGGTGTAGGGGTAGGTGTAACCGCCGTCGATCGACAGCAGGATATCCACGTTGCTGCAGTTGATCGGACTCGCGTCGGTGTTCGCCACGTCCCAGGTGATCGTGCGGCTCTCGCCGGCGATCCAGGTGATGCCGTTTGCGTTGGGATAGGTCACCAGGAAGGGCCCCGCGTCGGCGCTCACGCTCATCGCCAGGGCATCGTAAGCCACGCCGCCGCCGCCGGACTGGTTGTCCCTCGCCACCAGGCGGAAGTTCAGGTTCCGCGTGTAGCTGGGCAGGATCTCGCCGATCTGCTGGTAGTTTCCGAGCAGGTTCACCATTCTGGGGAAAGTGCGCCAAGGCGTGTCCACCGCCGTGAAGCTCCGGAAGATCGGGGCGTTTCCGGAAGGCGTGTTGGGGTGTCCGCCCGGTCCCAGGTCGTGCTCCTCCCAGCAGTAGGTCAGCGGATCGCCCTCGGGATCGGTCGCCGAGCCGGTCAACTCAAACGGCGTGTTGATCGGAATCGTCCAGCCGCCGGTGCCGGCATCCACGGTCGGCGCGGAGTTGCCGGTGCTGGTGATCGTCGGGCAGCTGTTGCCGTAGCTGTTGTTGCTGTAGATGACGATCTCGTCGAAGCTGGAGTGGATGAAGTAGGGATCGGAATGGTAGGCGATGTTGTGGGTGCTGCAGATCCCAGCGTAGCCCATGATGGTGCTGCCACTGCCCGGCTCGTAGGCCTTGGAGCCCACGCGGTTGCTGCCGCAGCTGCCGGCCGTGCCGTTGTAGGAGTGGTTGGACCCGAACTGATGACCCATCTCATGGGCGACATAGTCCACGTAGAAGTTGTCGCCGATGGGAGCGTAGAGACCGGTGACGCCGCGGGCCTTCTGGCCTGAACGGCAGACGCAACCCAGGGTGGCGATGCCACCGCCGCCCGTGCTGAACACATGGCCGATGTCGTAGTTGCTCCAACCGATGACGGCGTCCACATTGCTCTGGTTCTGGCTGAGCATGGTGTAGCCGTTGCTGTTCGTGTAGGGATCGGAGCCGGAGTTGGTGTAGATGAGAGCGTCGTTGTTGGCGACCAGCTCCATGCGGATCGCCGTCTCCACTTCGTAGATGCCGCTCACGCGGTTGACGGCGGTGACCACCGCGGCCAAGCCCGCGGCGACGGTGCCGCCGTGATAGCTCGTGTACTCGCCCGTGGCCGCGCAGGCCAGCCGGTAAGTGCGAAGCTCGTCGCCGGTATTGGCACGCCCACCGCGCTGCATCAGCCCATCGATTTCATCGGCGATGGCCGGGTCGATCTCGTAGTCGCAGCCGAAGCCGGTGGCGCGACCGTTGTCCTGGGGCCGGTATGCGATGTAGTGATCCAGATCGTTCAGCTGGTAAGGGTCGATGTAGACGGAGCCGTTCGGCGAGAGAATCATCGCGTGGAAACCGGCGGGGGTCAGGTCCATGCGCACGGTGGCGCTGGGATCGTCGATGCCCTGGCCGGCGTAGGTGCGGATCTCGGGGAACTTCGCGCCAAGTTCGGGGGCCATGATCGGCGACTCCACGATGCTGAAGCGGCCGAGGTTGCCGTCGGCCAGGGGCAGCGTGATGATCCGCGGAGAGTTCTCGGCGGCTTCGCTCCACTCGGCCGGGGCCGTGTCCAGCGCGCCGCGAAGCGCGTCGAGGTTCACCTGAACGGCGTTGAAGCGGTCGGGCTGGATGCGTCGCTCGCCCATGTCCGTGATCTCCGTTTCGGTCACGGAGCGCCAGAGGGCGTCCTCGGCGGCGAAGGCGCTGCCGGCACCGATCGCGATCAGCGCGATGAGGAGCAGGGTCCTGATCAGGGGGTAGACGAACAGAGTCCCGTTCTTCGAGCTGTGTTGTATCATGCGATGAATCTCCATGAAGGGGAATGATGGGGATGGACCGGGAGGGTCCGGATACGACGAGGCCCCGGGCGAGCCCTGAGCACACTATTATAAGGGGTTTCCGCCAACAAGTCGGCTTATATCTTCGAATTCCTGCCTTGGATGCGAGCATCAGGAAGCTAGTAGAGCGACTTCACCGTTGAGAAGGAGCTGCTTTCCGTCGCGGTTTCGCAGGAATCCTCGATCGTCACCCAATTGACGAACAGGTTGTCGTTTCCATCGCATCTCGCCCACTTGAGACAGACTTCGGGTTGGGACCCGCGCCAGGGCGAGATATCGATCTCGATGATTCGATCCTTATCCCAGGCATCGTTCCGGCAACTCCAGGCGGAGCCCTCATCGCTACGCCCGAATTCGAAGCTGCCATCGTTGACCAATCCCAGGCGATCAGGAGCCGAGGGAATATCAGCTACGAGTCGGGCAATGCGCTCCCCGTCTCGTGTCAGAGATGATGCATGGCCGATGGATGAAATCGAGAGGATCAAGATGGCCCCATGAACGGAGAAGCTCAATCCTGGGGAATGTTGCAATGCCCCACCGCAGAGCGACGGGGGCGACTTGTCCTTCGAGCCCGCGGGGCTGAGCCCGGCTGCGGCCGGGGCGGGGAATGGCAGCGCTGTTGATGTCATGACGCTCCTGTGATAAACTGCCGTTCATAAGCCTTTCCCCGTAAAGGCAACTCGGCATACGACGGTGGAAAGGAGCCTGGTCAAGCCTATCCTCGGGAGTTGCTATGAATACGACAAAACATCTCTTCCCGATCCTCGTTCTTTTCACCCTCCTCACCAGCTCGCCGGCGGCCCACGCCCAGTGGGTCGAGGACGGCCTTGCAGTCTGCACCGCGTCTGGTGAGCAGAACTGGGTGCGACTGGCGATAGATGACGCGGGTGGCGCGTACATCATCTGGTCGGACGGCCGGGGCGCCGACAACGGCGTCTACCTGCAGCACGTCAACGCGGCCGGCTACGAGCAGTGGACCACCGACGGGATCCTGATCTGCGACGAGGCGGGCGACCAGCAGTTTGCCGACGTGATGGCCGACGGCGACGGCGGCGCGATCCTGGGCTGGATCGACGACCGAGATTCGGCCGATGATCTCTACCTGCAGCGAATCTCATCCTCCGGCACGCAACTCTGGACTGCTTCCGGCGTCTACCTGGGCACGGACGTCTTGCGCTTCCAGCTTCAGCCAGACGGGATCGGAGCCGCGTTCATCGCCTGGCATTCTACCGGGATCTGGGTCCAGAAGGTCGACGACGCCGGTCTCATTCAGTGGGCGACAGACACGCATCTGGCCTCTGACGGCAGCTCCCCCAAACTCGCGACCGATACCGCCGGCGGGATATGGGTCGGCTGGGGCGAATGGCAGATATTCGACACCGAGATCCATCTCCAGCGGGTTGACGCCTCCGGAGCCGAACTGGGTTCGTCGACAGCGCTCGGCGGAGGGTTAGGTGGCTTCCTCAACTCGGACATTGTCCCTGACGGTTCCGGTGGTATATACGCCAACCATACCCGGGGCGCCGACGGCTATGCACAGAGGCTCGACCCGCTCGGCACCCGTCTGTGGGGCATGGACGGACTGGAAATCATCCCTGAGACCACACCCGGTCTGCCGGTGATCCCGCATGACATGATCGACGATGGTTCAGGTAACATCCTCATCTTGATGAGCTATAACGCTGACGTCTATATCCAGAAGATGGACCCCGACGGAAACCGTGTCTGGTCGGATTACGGCCGCATCGTCTGCAATGCCGCCGGCCATCAGCCTTCGTCGCGGCTCGTCTCGGACGGGGCTGGCGGGGCGATCGTGACCTGGGAGGACCACCGCACTGGCGAGGCCGACATCTACGCCCAGCGGATGAACCAATGGGGCACACCGCAATGGGAGACCAACGGCGTCGAGATCTGCACCTGCAGCGGCGATCAGACAACACCCAAAATCGTTTCTCCCTTCAGCAGCAGCGCCATCATCACCTGGGAGGACGAGCGGGGCGGCGTGGGCACCAGTGACATCTACGCCCAGATCGTCCACTTCGACGGCTCGGTGGGCAACCAGCCCCTGGAAGTGCTGGCCTTCGCGCCGGACGAGAACGATCTGGACGTGGCGGTCAACGCTAACGTGACGGTGATCTTCAGTCCGAACCTGGATTCGGCCACTATCACGTCCGATGCGCTGGTGACCACCGGATCGCTCTCCGGCCGACACTCCGGCGTCTTCGACTTCGACGTATTCACCACCACCGTGTCGTTCAATCCGGACGAGGACTTCGTTCCCGGCGAGGTGGTCACGGTCACGCTTACGCAGGAGTTCAAGTCCGATCGCCTGGTGCCGCTGATTCCGCCTCGCTGCTGGTCCTTCACCATCGCGACCGAAGACAGCGAGGGCGAGTTCCTCTCCCCCGTCGACCACGCCGTCGGCGTCAATCCACGCAGCCTGGCGGCGGGCGATCTGGACGGGGACGGCTACGCCGACCTGGTGGCGGCCAACTTCGACGCCGGAACCTTGTCGCTTCTACTGAACGACGGGGAAGGCGACTTCGCGCCGCAGACAGCAGTGGCGACGGGCAGCGGACCCACCCAGCTAGCCGTGGCCGACTTCGACGCTGACGGGGACCTGGACCTGGCGGTGCCATCCTACGACGGCAACGACCTGACGGTGCATTTCAACAACGGAACGGGTGGCTTCCCGACGCAGACGACTTTCGGCTCGTATCCCCACCCCCTGACTGCCTGGGCCGCCGATTTCGACTGCGACGGAGACCAGGACCTGGCGGTTCTGGGCGGGAGTCCCGGCTGGGTCACGATCGAACTCAACGACGGCACGGGCGGCTTCACCACAAGCTACTCGGTAGCCGTCGGCACAGCCCCGCAAAGCTTAGCCGCCGGCGACCTGAACAACGACGGCCTGATCGACCTGGTGGTGGCCAACCGTGACGACCACAATCTCTCGCTGCTGGTTAACTTCGGGGACGGGGTGTTCGGCCCCTTCACGCCGCAGTCCGTCACGGGTGGGCCCATCTCGGTTCACGCGGCCGACGTCACGGGTGATGGTGAACTGGACCTGATCGTCGGCACCGGCAACCCCAACCGCATCGCAGTCCTGCAAAACGTCGGTGGTTTCAATTTCGTGTCGATCGGCTCGTACACCACACCGGCGGCGCCCCAGGGCGGTCGGGCAGACGACCTGGATGGTGACGGCGACCTGGATCTGCTCTACGCCAACACGCAAAACAACAGCTTGGCGGTCCACTTCAACGGCGGGGTCGGCAGCTTCGGCACCTTGAACTCCTACGAGGCCGGCGACTCCCCAGAAATGGTCATGGCCGTCGACCTCGACGCGGATGGCGTACTGGATCTGGCCGCGCCCAATAGCGGTGACGATAATGTCTCGGTGCTGCTAAACACCGAGTCGGCCACGAGCCTCGAGCCGATCCCGGCGCCCGCTGAAACCCGCCTAGAGGCGGCTGTGCCCAATCCCTTTAACCCGGTCACCCGGATCGGCTACCAATTACGCGTTGACTGCCACGTGAAATTGACGGTTCACAACCTCCGCGGTCAGCTTGTGGCCACTCTGGTCGACAGTCGACAGTCACGCGGACGAAAAAGTGCAGAATGGGATGGTCGCGACCTGCGGGGCGGTTCAGTAGCCAGCGGCGTCTATTTCTATCGGCTCCGGGCGGAAGATTACACCGGAATGCGGAAGATGACCCTGCTCAAGTGACAATGAATAGCTAGTGTTGATTCCTGTCAGCAAGGTCCGGACAGGGATAGGCATTTCAAAGGCCTTGCCCCAGCCGCAGCCGGGCGCAGCCTACCAGCGCGCTTCCGAGTGCTCCGTGCGCTGGTCGAAGTCATCACCGGCGCCCTGATCCCACTGCAACTCACCCTGAAGTGGAGCCCAGAGCGGGGGGCCACTCCGCTCCCCCACCTGCGCCGGGACATGCGAATCGCCACCGGATCCGTGAAGAAGGCCGCCAGGAGGAGGCGGTGGTGTAGACACCATCGAGGACCAGGGCCTGCGTCAGACGAAGTCGGGATAGTGCTCCACCATACAGCCGGGGCAGATCCCATGACTGAACTGGGCTTCCGAGTGACGGCTGATGTAGACCTCGAGCTGGCTCCAGTAGCCGTCATCGTCACGGATCTTCTTGCAGTGCGAACAGATCGGGAGCATCCCCATCAGCTCCTGGACCTTCTCTTCCTTGCCCCGGTGAACCATGAGCAGTTCGAGATGGGCATCGACTCTGGCAAGCAACTCGCTTCTGCCGATCGGTTTGGCGAGATAGTCGTTGGCGCCCACATCGAAGCCAGCGACTCGATCTTGCTGGCGATCTTTCGCCGACAGAAAGATCACCGGCAGTTCGTCGCGTGAGCTCGCCTCGCGTATCGTCCGACAGACCTCGTAGCCGGTCATCCTCGGCATCATGATGTCGAGAAGCACCAGGTCGATCTCTTCTGACTGGAGGAGCTCGAGAGCTCGGGCGCCACTCGATGCGTCTAATACGCGATGTCCTTGCGGAACGAGATGGTGACGCAGCACCTGGCGCACCACCGACTCATCGTCGACGATCAGGATGGTGCCTCGATCGGTCTGGGGAGCTCGCTCTGCGAGTGGGTTTGTCGATGAGGCTTCCACCGAGGCGACCGACTCTTCCACTTCAATCAACGCCGGGGCGGGCTTGCGCTCGGTGGCCTCCTCGCTGGCCGTGGCTTCGGCAACCGGCAAGGTGAATGAGAACACCGAGCCTTTACCCGGTGTGGACTCCACTGAAAGGCGTCCACCGTGCAGTTCAACCAACTGACGACTCACCGCCAACCCGAGTCCGGTGCCACCATACTCTCGCTGAGTCGAAGCATCGGCCTGTACGAAGAACTCGAAGACCTTCTCTCTATGCTCTGGCTCGATACCGATGCCTGTGTCCGAGACCCGCACCTCTAGCTCATCGCCGTTGAGGTGGGCACTGACCTCTACCCGACCCTGCTCGGTGAACTTGATGGCGTTGCCGACCAGGTTGTGCAGGA
>JAAELU010000573.1 GCA_024226255.1 bacterium
AAACGCTGCTCGGCGGCGAAGCGACGGACAATGGCGAGGTCGGCGGCCGACCAGCCGTCGCGTTGTACCAGCAAGATGGCGTTCGAGTAGCTACGCAGCATCACTACCGCCGCCATCGGGTCGAGCTGGTTGAGGCGCAGCGCAGCGTCGGCGATCCCGAGCAGCCGGATCTCCTCGCTCGGCGGGGTCTGCACCCAGCGGGCCACCATCAGGATGCCATCCGATTCGAGCCGGTCGAGATAGCCGCCGAACGCCTCGACCGTGAGCGAGTAGTCCTCCGCCAGACTGTACGCCCCCGAGGTGACTGGTCGATACGGTGAGGTCAACGCCAGATCAATCACATCGAACCTGGCGCCACTGCGTTCCACAAAGGTACGGGGATCGCCGACCACCACCTCGACCCGGGGATGGTCGTAGATGCTGGCTCCCTCGGTGGCAATCGCTTCGATGACGTCGCCGTGGGGCTCCACCGCCGTCACCGTCCCCGCCCCACCGGCCAGAGCTACCACTACATCAAGCCCTCCTCGGGGTTCGAGGATCAGCGAGTCGGCGCCGGGTCGCAGCAGCCAAGGCAGCGCGGTGAGCAGGTGGGGGGCGAAGTCGGCATCCTCCGGAGCGATCCGCGGGACCGGGCTTAGGCTGTCCCCGTCGAAGGTGACGCCGTCTTGTGTGGGCGGAGCACCGACGTAAGTGAAGCTCAGCCCGGGCAAAGAGCGGATGCCGTCGCTGTGGACCAGGTCGATCCTGGTCCCCCGGTCCCACTCGGTGGCGACGATGGCAGCGCCCGGGAAGCGGAGTGCCCCCGCCAGGTCCTTGTACGGGGACATATTCATCTTGAGCGGAGACGGAACCACGACGCCCATCGCCAGCAGGATCACCGTGCCTGCGGCGCCAGCCGTCAGCAGGGCTCGCCGTGGCTCGACCAGCGTGGCGAATCCGACGGCCGCTGCCATCGCCACCGCCGCGGCCAGGGCGATGGTCCTCTCCCCGCCGAGCCAATCGAGCCCGACGACCGCTACCACGCAGCCAATCCCGGAGCCGGCCAGGCTCGTCCCGTAGACCAAGTGGGATGACACCGGCTCCCGTTGGCCGGCACCTGTGAGCAGCACGGCAATCACAAGACCGCCAAAGAAGAACGGTACGGCCAACGTCAGGTAGTAGATCGCCAGGTAGATGATCTGAGTGCGATCCCACGCCATGGCGAACGAATCGAACGGCAGCGAGTTGCTCACCGCATACGCCGCCAGCGTCGCCACCCCTTGGAGTCCGGCCAGCCATGTCCACCGCCGCGGCCCGCCCGCCCCCAACCGGGGAAACGTGGCGAGGGCCGTACCGCTCGCCCCGAACCCGAGCAGAGCCATCGAAACGGTGAGGAAAGCGAAGTGATAGAACTGGGTGACGGCGAACACCCGAGTCAGGGCGATCTCGAAGATCAGACCCGATGCCGAGGTAGCAGCAACGCCACCCAAGATGACGGCTCCGGAACGGGACAGTCGCGTACGATCTCCCGGCGCCATGGCAATCCTTCCGGAAGGCTCAATCCAAGGCTACGCACAGTTGATCAAGAAGGACACCACCTGGGCGGCTTCGGTGCACCGGGCCCATCACTGAGGACCTTGGCAAGGATCACGTCGCACGGTATGGCACCCTGGCCCACCCAGGGTGTCGTGTCCGAAATCACCGAATCCCACCCGAATCCACATCGACCTCGCCCAACGCCACCGCATCATGTCAACCGCTAGACGGGATCTCGATGGACCACAAAACCTCTACCGACTTCACCCTTCTCGCCGACAGGCCCTGTATGGACGCACCAACAGACAAGCGCGCCATTCCCGAGCCTGGCCTTCTCCAGAGCACGGCGACGAAACTCGCCGGTCTTGCT
>JAAELU010000574.1 GCA_024226255.1 bacterium
AAGTGACTTGGTTGCGTTCAGCCGCAACGTCGGAAACTGGCGTCGAGTGAGATGTGTCTCAGCGGAGGGCGGCTGCGAACTCGTCGTAGTTGTGCATCCACCATTCGCGTCGCCGGTCGTATTTCTCGATGCCCCCGGTCTTGGCCAGCATCTCAGTGGCTTGTGCGTCCATTGCCCCGAAGCTGCGTCGGGCGGCCGCTTCGATGCGGTCGATGGCGTCGGGCATGACAGCAAGCAGTTCCGCCCGGCCGTCTGGGTCGAGTCCGTAGGCATCGGCGACAAGCCGTAGTCGGGCCGGCCGGTCGGCCGGCTTCCACCCGATCCGGTTCTGGTCGAGGTCGTCTTCGATGGGTACGCAGAGGCGGGCGAGTTGGGCGAGGTCGTAGACGGGGCGACCAGAGTGTCGTTCCAGCTGTGATCCCGAGGGTCGAACCCACTGGCGGCGTCGTGCAACCCCCGCAGCAGCCTGGCGATGGATGCCAGCGCGGTGTCTGACTGGCTCCAGTCGGGATAGGGCGTCAGGGGGACGTCACCGTCAATGAACACGAGGCGCTCCCGCCCGTCCTCGTCGACACCGACTGGTAGCGAAGCTCCCTCGAAGCCGGCTGCCCTCACCGCTCGCAGGAAGGCGTGAATCGAACCCGTGTGTGGGCTGGAGGGGCGAAGCACATGCGGGCCGACTCGAACGACCTTGCCCGCGTTCGCGATCCC
The DNA here is from genome assembly GCA_024226255.1 of bacterium. Taxonomy (GTDB): domain Bacteria; phylum Actinomycetota; class Acidimicrobiia; order Spongiisociales; family UBA5794; genus JAHEJX01. The sequence continues at coordinate 712 of JAAELU010000574.1, forward strand.
GCCGTCGAGCTGCTGCTCAAACACCAGGTGACGCCGCCACTCCAGGTGGCGGTCTGTGGCTTGTCGAACCCTGATAGTCATCGGCCGTTCTCTGTGGTCTCGCTACCGATCGGATCCGTAGGACCTCGGCCCCTGGACACAAACCTGAGCGACGATAGGACTGGACGCGGGGCGCGGGTCGTCTCTGGTTGCCAGCGAGGTCCAACCGAATCACCGAACCACCGAGCATGCCGATCCGGTTTCGTCGTGTCTGCCGACAGGTTGAAGTCGCAGGCCCCGCTTGCTCCTCACGACCTCCATAGCGAAGTCGAAATGGTCGACACGTCCAGCCAACGCGATGTCTATCGGATCGCAGTGCTCGGGGCCAAGCGCCAGACTTCGCTTGGCTTCGAGGGTTTCGTGCAACGCAGCAGAGGTTGCTGCGCTATCGAGCGGTTGCCCTCGCCGTGAGCGCTCGATCAAGGCGGCGGTCAGCCGATCGTCTTGGCCAGTGGTGTCCGGCGCATCCGGGAAACAGCCCGTAATCACATAGGTGGGGGGACCAATAGCGGCGGCGGTGACAGCCGCGGCTGTGGCCGAGGCACAGACAAGGCTCGCCGCCCAAGCCCGATCCGCCTCAGCGGCTCCGATGACGCCCTGGGTTCCCGATGAGGTTCGCTGAACCAGAGTGCGGCCAACCAGGTCGGCTCGATGCAGAGCAGCGGGAGAGTTGGAGAAATCGAAGCCGACAGGACGCAGGCCGTGACTCTCACCCATTGCCAGGACACCCGGATGCTCGTCTTTGAACGACAAGGCTTCCTCGACCTCTGAGACCAGGTAGATAGTCTCGGCGCCGGCCCCAAAAGCGTACGCAGCGGTCGTGAAAGCCCGAAGCACGTCAACCACGACAACCGCTCCCGACACTCCTTCAAGCTCCCACCGAGTTATCTGTCGCTCAGTCATCGGAGCCGCCCGCAGATGTCCAAGATCGGCCACATGGTCACACATTCTGACAGCCCCACAAGACTGAACGCCATGATCGACGTTGTCGACTATGACCCACGCTGCGTCGTGATCCTGCTCTGCGCGACGAGTACGCATCGGTCAAACGATCTATCGCCCCCAGGATCGTGATTGGGTCGCACTCGGATTGAGTTGGCAGGCCCGTTGTTCAATAGTCTTGTCGAGACCAGCCCAGGAGCCGTTTTCATGATCATCGAGGGTGACTACGAACACGACGGGGTTGTCTGCATCCGCCAAGCTTTCACTCCTGAGCAGGTTGAGTGGGTCACGATGGCGATCGACGCCAATCTCCGGGACCTGTCACCCCGGGCCAAGCGAGCCAGTGCTGCCGACGATGCTCTGTTCGTAGAGGACTTCTGCAACTGGGACCGTCTTCCCACTCTGGAGCGGTTCATCCGGCAATCTCCAGCAGCTGAGATTGCGGGCGGGCTGACTGGGTCCCAGACGATCCGGTTGTACCACGATCACGTTCTTGTGAAGGAACCAGGCACCAAGCAGCACACGCCGTGGCATCAGGACCAGCCTTACTACAACGTCGACGGTTACCAGAACGCCAGCCTGTGGCTTCCTGTTGACCCCGTGGATCGTTCATCGACGCTGGAGTTCATCGCCGGGACACATCGTGGCCCGTGGTACATGCCCCGTACCTTCCTGAACAACCAGGCGTCGTGGTTCCCTGAGGGGAGTCTGGCCGAGCTTCCTGACTTCGAGGCAGATCCAGGCCGGTGGCGGGTGCTGGCCTGGGAGCTCGAACCCGGCGACGCCGTCTTCTTCAACATGCTGACCGTCCATGGCGCCGGCGGGGTGTCAGCCTCACGCCGGAGGCGGGCCCTGGCAGTCCGCATGCTCGGCGACGACATGATCCACGCACCTCGCCCATGGACCACGTCCCCTCCGTTCCCCGGCCTAGAACTCGAACTAGACGAGGGAGCCAAGATGGAACACCCTCTCTTCCCCATCCTTTGGACGCGGACCTAGCCCGGTCGTCCCGCTCCTGCGGCCAGAGCCACTCCGTGAGACCACTCGGAACCACCACCAACACCCACTCACAGAACCGGCAATCGAGAGCACCGGCCAATGCGTAGTAGCTGACGCGATCGACTGGACGCTCTCACCTGGATCCTTGTCGATCCTTCTAGTTGTCGACTGGTGATGGGATACCGGCCATCATCAAGTCCAACAGCTCAGCATGCGACAAGGCCAACTCGAGTTGCGTGTAGAGATCATCGTCGAGCTGGGAAGTTTCATGGAGGCTGTCGGCGGCGGCAATGAGTGCCCTGTCACGGGGTGAGGACCAACAAGGATCTTCTGGCGACCCGTGGGTGAGAGACCGGACTTGATCACGCCCCAGCTCTGCTTTGTCCGCGAAGAAGGCTACGTGTACTCCCCATTCGTATTCGCAGCGGCAGAGGGCGCACGTACGGGCGATGAGGATCTCGCGATCCCGCAGCGTCAGTGACATCTGATTCGACAGCTCGTAACCACCCCATCCTTTGAGCGCCGAGGTCATTGGTAGGTTCTGAGCGATCTGTTTCCGAACGTTGAGAAACCTATCGTTTCGAATATCGAAACGCAAGCGAGAGTCATGACATCACCAACTCCTCTTCCCGGTCGCCAAGTTCGCGGGTCTACGACAGGCCGACCGTTGATGGCGGCCCTCGACCTCTTCGGTCGAAGATGGGCTCTCCGTCTGATCTGGGAACTGCGCCACGGCTCAGTCGGCGCTCGCGACCTTCGCGAACGATGCGACGAAATGTCGTCAAGTGTCCTGTATCAGCGTCTCTCGGAACTGACCGAGGCGAAACTGCTCGAGAAAGATGACCGGGGCGACTACCGATTGTCTGAACTCGGTGCTGACCTCACGAATGCTCTTGTGCCTCTCGTCAAGTGGTCAGAGAGCTGGGCGGTCGCTCAAGGCGACGACTAGCACGTCCCCGCCCGGGGCAGTCAATCGGCTCGGGCTCTCGACCTCTGGGCTAGGGCTAGCGCTGCGGAAGCGCTGGCTGCGAACTACGGCTGTAGCTCTACTACTAGGTCTAGGGAGTGATTGCTGGTGGCGGGCGGTACACGTCGTCCGGATGCTCAATGAGCGAGGCGCAGCCGAGTGCATAGTCGACGATTTCCGTCAACTCGTTCGGAATCCACGGCGCATCGGCGAAGGTCCCCCGCTCGGAAGTGGCGTCGAGCTTGGCCTGGAAGTCGGCGCATGTTTGATTGTCGGCAGCGAGCGCAGCCCGATATGCGGCCATCTCCGGGCTCTCGGAGAGTTCATCCCAATCCGCTGCGATGCCCGCCCGGGCGGCTAGCTCCGCGATTGGGAGTTCTCGAAAGTAGAGAGCGTGGAGGTCAGCGATCTGCTCGGGGGGGTCAATGGCTGCGGCGGCCTCCAGGGCCTCGGCCTGGATCTCCGCCACTCGTTCGAGAGCCACGTGCAAGTCTTGCGGGGTGAAGTCGGTGAGCTGCGCGCCTTGATCATCAAACCCGAAATGCGAGCCCTGACCCGCGATGAGCACCAACCCTTCCGGGCTTTCGACGACCACCTCGTATTGCTGTGAACCCCGGTCAAAGATGGCGTCGATGCGCTCCACGTACTCGGTCAGCGTCATCTCGCCACCGCCGCATCCACCCGCAACAACGATGACAGCCAGCCACATGCCAACCAATCCAAACGGGTCCCAGGGTTGGCGCCCCGGACGCAGAGACGAGCGCTTCATTGTAGCCACGCCGCTACGATATGGCCCGGAGCGGCAACCGGTCAGAGGACAAGGACCCGGACTACGATCCGATCGACGACGGCGAGCATGGTCATAGTCGGTGAGCCACCGGACCTTGGTCCCCAGCATTGTCGAGCACGACGAAGTGCCGCTGGGTTGTGCTCTCTGTTCATCGGCGATCAGATTTGTCGATCGGTTCCGCTCGGTCTGTTGCTCGCGTTGAACCCTGGTGTCGTCCGATCCTCCTGATTGCCCGCCTACCTGCGTCTTGCGGCGCGTCGTCAGCTGTTGCTCTGCTCGTGCCCGGCAGCTTGCCCGAAGGAACTCGAGTGCGCTCGACGGCTGTCGTTGTGCACAAGCCTTCGGGCACCCCGGCCACGTTGAAGTTCAATTCGAGGTGTCTGAAGTCTTGATCGCCGGACAGCACACCCAGCTGGTCGTGCTCAGCGAGCCACTGGCGTCAGAAGCAAGGTTGCAACGGATGCCTACTGGGGGGCAATGCCGAAGCTGGTTGATGGTGTCAATAGAGAGCCCAAGAGCTCTAGCGAAGGAACTCTCGGCCAGTGTCGTCTGCAGCGGCAATGGGACACGACCTCTTTGAGAATATTCTCGAAGAGTGTCAGTGGGATCAAAGGGCGGCGGCGTCCAAAATAGTGATGAGTGAAGATTGGGGGCTGAGTGACGAGTCGTTGTACGTGAAGCACAGCGATGCCTTGATTCGGTACGCCACCACCATCGTCGGACCGGCTGACGCCGAAGACGTCATGATCGACGGGGTCCTGTCGGCTATGCGGTCCCGGAGCTGGGCCACGGTCGACAACAGGAAGGCGTACCTCTAGCTCGACGACGGGCCAGGCCGCCACCCTCGGTGACCGCATCGGGAGCACGCCGGGATCTCTCAGCTGTCGTCCGGCAAGCAAGCGTTGAGCGTGCTAGGTGAGGAGCGCCTCAGCTCCTTTCCGGACGGTGGTCGGTGGATGCCGGGTCAGTGGTGGAACGCTTCGCAGGAGCCGACGACGAACTGGCCCGGGGCGAGCTCGACCGCGAAGAACAGCAGGGCAGTCTCGACCCGAGTCGGGGGAAGCAACCGGGCGACGACCCGACCCGGGAGTCGGTGCTTCGGGAAGATCAGGCCACAAGTCGACGTACTCCCGAAGGACAGAGCGGGCGGCTTCATGGTCGAACGCCACTCTGGCGGCAGAGCGCGGGCCAAGGGCCCAATCCAAACTGGCAGGAAACGACTCCTCGTAGGCCGCCCTGCCGTGCTCACCTTCGACGATTGGCGCTCGCCAATCGATCAGGCTCACCGACTATCGATGGTGTCGCCGTAGGCAGCTCGATGCCGCTCCACCGCAGCATGGCCCCGCTCAGCCATGGCCGCCATGGTTTGCTCCATGTGATCAGCTCCGAACTTGGCCTTCACATCGTCGAGACTGGCGGGCACCCACTGCGTCACCGGCTCATCAGGGTCTGCCCGCGGCATGGCTGGCATAACGACAAGGCTAGCACTGGCCGACGAAGTGGCTTGCTCCCGGCGGGCGGATCTCGCTGGTGACGCCCCTGCCCCGGCAAACTCTCGGCATCCCCCCGGGGGGGGCCCGGAACACGCCCGGC
>JAAELU010000575.1 GCA_024226255.1 bacterium
CCGACGCGGTGACTACCGCATCATCTACGAGATCTACGAGGACCAAGAAACCGTCCTAATCCACAGGATTCAGCACCGCCGCGACGTCTACCGACCAAGGTGACCGACCGCTGCAATGCATGAGGTCGTGTGCATCCTTGGAGGCTGCCAGCAAGTCGGGCACCCTGCCATCGCAACTCTGAGTGACCATCGTGCCGAGCGGATAAGTGCCGATATCGGACACTCGGCGGAATGCTCGTTCCTGCGACAGAATTGTCGATATCGGTCGGTTAACACGTCGTTTATAGCCAGCAGCCGACCGCTGAGGCTAGGGAAATATCCGTTCGTCTCGGGCGAGGATCGCCTCGGCGAGTTCGGACGGAAACATCGTGGTGACATCGTCTGAGAAGATGCTCCCATCACCGGGGGCAGCAACCTGCTCCGTGTCGATACGAAGCGGTAGCGATGTGCCCGCCAAGCCATCGCTGCAGTCTGCCCATGCGTATGAGGTCGAGCCCTCCTGTCCCAAGAGACGCACATTGCATTCTCCCGGGATCCAGATATCGGTCGTTGATTCAAGCAGGGCCGCTATTCGCTGCTCTTCAGCTTGAACGTCGGCACTCGTCCGATCAGGAAGCGCCAAATCTCCTGCGCTGTTAAGGAACCCAGCTACGACGGCAAAGCCGCCAACGGCAACAAGTATGTTCGGCAAGTGGCGCTTCGCACGCGCGGCATAGGCGTCTGACCCGAATGTCGGGAAGACCCTGAAGAAGGAGTGTGGCCTCACGATCGCCCAGATGCCGACGGCAATGAAGACCACGCCCGTACCAATCATCAGCAACTGGAGCGGCATGTGAACGCATCCTAACGCAGTGGCCCAAGCCGCAATCTGGAAGGTTCTGTCGGGATGATGGTGGCAACCCCCGGCAGACCAAATGCCGCACAATCACAGGAACCTCACCCAACCCAGCCACCTCGAACCTGAGAGATAGCCGGCAGATAGGGCGGCTCGACGAAACGATGCCCGCCACTGTCAGTGTGCAAGACGCCGCACTCATCAGGTACCGATCCCGGATGGTCTGCGAAGTGCGTGTTATCGCTTGGGATTTGTTGATCTGGGTTAACTCGGTATAGATGCAGACCGAACCGAGCGGGTCGGTGATCGGGGAAGGGCTTGGGCGGGCTTCCCTTAGGGTCCGTCTCCTACCCCGACAACCTAGCTTCGTGTAGTCGGGTGAGATGGTCCGCCAGCTGCCCGGGCCATGGCCGGCGGCCGTCGATCCGAATCACGTCGAGCCATAGCGTCACGGCTGCCCCTTCAGCCAGCGTGATGGCGACGTCCTTCTTTGTGGCATCGATTGTCTTGATGTCCTGCCATTCGATCCGCACCGGAGGGCGCCGGACGGCGAGGAGAGTCATCCCTGACGAATCCACATCGATGGGAGTCTGATTCCATCTCGAGATCAGTGGCCACAAATAGAAGCTCTCGTGAACCCCTCCAATCAGGCCGAGCACGCCGACAGCTCGAGTGACGATCGTCGAGTTGAAGGGTCGAACCGAGAGCACAGGCCCGTAGATGACAAGTAGGACACCAACCACAATCGCCACCACCACCACCGAGAGCAGGAAGATCAGTTGCTTACGGTCAAATGCGATTTCCGGTTTCATCCATCGGCATCCTAGGCGCCACGCCAATCCCGCGAGTCCTCCACGCTCGACGTGCGCGGCCGCTCAGATTGTGCCGCTCGGCGCTACTCGGTCAGGCGGGCGTTCTCGTCCGGAATCTGTTGATCGGGCACGACTCTCTTCCCACGCTGCGCTAGGAGGCCGATGCCGCCGAGAGTGCGGCCGATGCCAGTTCGACGAGCGTTTGGTAGTAAGGCCGCGCGTCCACAGGAAACTCCTGAAGTGACCGTCTCAGCTCGTTCCGAGTATCGCCGAGTGCCAGCCGTCCAGCTCGATCGAGCATCTCTCCGGCAGCCACACGAATGGCCCAGCCGTAGATGTCTGCGCCCACCAGGACCGGTTCGATCTCGCCGTAGTTGATGCCCTTCTCAATGCTCTCGGGAAACGGACCGGCACGGTGCTCATCGATGAGGCGGGGAAGCTTGCGCTTCGCTTGGGTCAGGCCACCGTCGAATTGCGCAGCGTCGAACGCAAGGCGCCATGTCTGCCACAGCGCATCGTCGTTCGATGACCACAGCTCGTCGGTCAAGTCACGCACGAAGATGGTCATTGCCCGAAAGGCGACAACCGAGGACCCGGCCCGTCCATGGGCTGCGAGGGACGGCGACAAATTGCGGCGGATCGCCAGCACATCTCCCACAGCTTCCCGGTACTCCACGGGTAGGCCAAACAGCACGTCGTCCGCTCGACCTATCAGAGCCGCATTGAAGACCTCGCCGACATGGGCGTGGCCAGCCGTATCCGGACCATCGTGAACGCCAAGCAACGCATACGAGGTTGGATGTCCAGGCTGGCCACTACACCATTCGGCGGCGCGACCGCCGAGCGACGCTTCACCGACGGGCCACGAGGGGGCGCGCCACAGTCGCAGCGCCGGGAACCTAGATTGCGAGTACCGGATCAGCCGCTCAGTCACGACTCCATATTCGCATCACTTGCAGCAGGCGCACAGAACACTCGAAGCGCGGAGCGATATCGCGCACCCATCAGCGTCCGGGAACCGGCAGATAGTGCGCATGACCCGAAGGCCCGTCGGCTACGGTCGGTGGCCGCGACGGCGCTTATAACGATCTGCGCTGCTTATAACGGATTCGGTTACAAGTAGCAGGTGGCGTCAGAGACCCCCCCACGACCACAACCCCGTTGTGCTTGTCGGAGGGCCGCCGTCACACTCTGAACATCGACGCCCCCTGTCCGGGTTAGCGGCTGGC
>JAAELU010000576.1 GCA_024226255.1 bacterium
GATAGATCGACTCCGGGCAACTGGTCAGGCTCACGATCATGGTCACCGAGACCGCAAAGTGCATATCGGGACTCAGGCTGAAATGAACGCCCCGTTGGCCGGGCAAACCCAGTTCTCGCACCGGGGCCGACACCATCGTCACCACCGTCGTCTGTGTCACCGCTCCGGCCGGGGCGACCACGCGTATCCGTTCGTCGAACGAGAGCACTTGTCCGCCCTCGGGCGTGAACGTGCCCGTCACCGCCTGTCCTATCATCAGTGTCGCCGTCGCCGCCGCCGTCGCTTGTGCTTCGGCGCTAAAGACGGCCCCGCTCTCCACCACACTCGTCGTGATGCCTTCGCTCACCTGCGCTTGCACGGTCACGGTCACTTTTTGGCCCGGACTCAGTGGCTCCACCTCCCAGCGCAGTTCGTCCGCGCCGGTGTTGTACTCGGCCCCGCTGGCCGCCAGTATCTCGATCTGTTCCGGCACATGGTCCACCAGCACTCCATTTCTCAGCAGCAGTCCGCCCGTGTTCGAGACCACCATCGTGTACGTCACCACGTCACCGGCCAGCGCCAGCGAGGGCCGGACCCACTTTTCCAGCATCACTGCCGCCGAGGGACTCGCGTTCTGCGCCAGGAGAGGCAGGAACAGCGTGTGCGAATAGGATGTCTCCGCCCGCAGTTCCGGGCGCTCTATCGCCGTTTCTGCCTCTGCTGCCGCCACGGGTTCTTCTCGCACCTGGCGGTCTCGTGCCCATCGAAGGGCCATCTGCTGCA
>JAAELU010000577.1 GCA_024226255.1 bacterium
TCGTCGAAGTAGGCCGGCACAGTGATCACAGCCTGGTTGGCGGGGTCGCCGAGCTACTCCTCGGCGTCACGCTTCAGCTTCATCAGTGTGCGCGCCGAGATCTCTTGGGAGTTGTAGGCCTTGCCGTCGATGTCGACGGTCCAGTTGGTGCCCATGTGGCGCTTGACGGAGCGGATGGTGCGATCGGGGTTGGTGATCGCTTGACGCTTGGCGACCTCTCCCACGAGGACTTCGCCGTCCTTGGCGAACGCCACTACGGACGGGGTGGTGCGAGATCCTTCAGCGTTGGGAATCACAACCGGATCGCCGCCCTCGAGGACGGAGACTACGGAGTTGGTGGTGCCGAGATCGATACCGACGGCCTTTGGCATGTGGCTCTGCTTTCTTGGTGTCTGCTGCGACCACACGGCCGCTGCTGTGTTGGGGGAGGTTCTCAGGTGTCAGAACCGAAGGGTAGCGTCTTCTATTCCCATATACACCGAAAACCTGAGTGCCATACCATCAACTTTTCCCAGTGTTCACTACATGGAGCAGTGCCGCTACTGTGGAATCCATGCACGATCTGATCCTCGTCCGCCATGGCCGATCCGAGTGGAACGAGCTCAACCTCTTCACCGGTTGGTACGACTGCCCCCTCATCGAGAAGGGTCGTGAGGAAGCCCGCGAGGCAGGGCCCATGCTGCAAGAAGCAGGCCTCCTACCCGATGTCGTTCACACCTCGCTGCAGCAAAGGGCGATCGAGACTGCCGAGATCATCCTCGCGGGGATGGACCGACGCTGGATCCCCGTGCGCCGCAGTTGGCGCCTCAACGAACGTCACTACGGCGACCTCACCGGTCTCGACAAGGCCGCCACCCGCGACAAACACGGCGACGATCAGCTGATGATCTGGCGACGCAGCTACGACACGCCACCACCGCCGATCCGCCCCGACAACGACTACAACCCCAACTCGTCGGCCGCCTACGCCGATCTACCGCCTGAGCTGGTGCCACTCACGGAGTGTCTGGCCGACGTAGTGGAGCGAATGCTCCCCTACTGGTACGACGCTCTCGTACCCGACCTGCGAGAAGGACGCACCGTGATGGTGGCTGCGCACGGCAACTCCCTTCGGGCGTTGGTGAAGCATCTCGACTCGATCTCCGACGAGGAGATACCGGGCCTCAATCTTCCCACCGGCATGCCGCTCCACTATGTGCTCGACTCCGATATGCGGCCGGTGGAGACCAAGCACCCCCTCGAACGCGCCCTCGACCCCGAGGCCGCGGCCGCCGGCGCCGCCGAGGTGGCCGCCCAAGCCGCGAAGAAGTAGCGCCCGACGCTCGAGTCCCCATCCCAATTCGCGATCAGTCGGCTGGCCGGCCGTGCGAGCTCGTGAAGCTGGTGGGTTTCAAGCCGCCGGTTCGAGCATGTATCCGCGTGTACGCACAGTTCGGATCCCCAGACCTACCTGATCCAGGCGACGACGAAGCCGCAAGACGTGGACGTCGAGGGCATTACGACCAGGCGCCTCTGTCGGCCAGCCGGCCCTGGTGAGCTCCACACGTGACACGACGGCACAGAACCTGTCGATCATGGGCTCGACGAGCCGGGCCTCGAGCGGCGAAAGGGGTGCACGGTGAGCGCCAAAACGCACAACGCCGTCGCCATCAAGGCCTGGCACCAATAGCGCCTGGGCACGACGAGAGAGCGCCTCGACCCGTGCGAGCACGTCACCCTCATCCACCGGGACCCTCACCCAATCTTCCAGTTCGTCGGCGGTCACCGGTGCTGGAGCATCAGGCTCCACCACGAGCAGACGCGGCACCCTCTCGTCGCGCAACTCTTCGAGCCGATCAGCAGCAGCAGGCCACCGCACGAGACAGACGTCCACGGCGACAATCGTAGGAAACCCGGATTTCGCGTTTGTTTCGTCGATGTGAATCGTCAACCCGACAACGCTGGTCTCAATGCCCACGGGTCGGCCCCGGAGAGCTATCGTCGCGGCGCCATGAATTCGCGCCTGAAACCCCACCACGCCGTCATCGCTCTCGGTGCCGGTATCGCCTTGTTCACCGCCGCGTCCGGCGTGATCCCGATCATCACCGAGTGGCACGACGACAGCTCTGTACAGCGGGAAGTGTTCGACAACATCCCCACCGCGCTGAAGCTCTCGTTCTACAGCGTCGTACCCCTGCTCCTCGTCTACGGCTCCTACATGTTCGCCATGAGGGTCAAGAA
>JAAELU010000578.1 GCA_024226255.1 bacterium
CTAGCGTTCCTCCTGAGCCTCGTCGACGGCCCGCTCGAGCTGCGGGAGCCGGCCGGCGAGGAAGGACGGTAGCGGCTTCGTGCTCGGTCGGAGATGGCGAGGACGCAGCGTACCGAACGAGGCGATCTACGCCTTTGCGCGAACGGGCGAGGTGTGTGGGATTCTCGTTGTATGGGCACGCGGAGTGAGCGGGCAGCGACACTGCTGAAGGAACTCGGTCTCGTGGTCAGCTCGAGCTCGCTTCCCGGTGCAGTAGGGGCCTTTAACCTCGTCGTGCCCTGCCGTACCGCCGCCGGGGAGGAGCTCGTGTTGCGTTGTCGACGGACCGACGATTCAGGAGCTCGTCGGCTCGTGGCCGACTACTGGGACACCATCCTGTGGGCGATCGGATCTGGCTGCGGCATCCGCCTGCGCACCTTGAGCGAGCAGGTCGAAGTCGCCGAAGCTGTCCGCACAGCTGGCGTCGAGACCCCCCGGATTCGCCGCCACGGTGAGGATTGGCAGCTGCTCGAACGGCTCAAGGGCCGACCGCTCTCGCATGTGCTGGGTCACGCTGATGCGAACATCGCGCAGCGTGCAGCAGCAGCGTTCGTGTCGACCGTGGCGCGACTCCTTGCGGCCGACATTCTAGTGCCCGACCGCTGGGGCGGCAACGAGCTCGTGTTGGAGTCGGGTGCCGTCGCCCTCCTGGACTTTGACATCGCGTATGCGGATGAGGCGCGGACCGACGAGCTCGCCGCCGTCGAGTTGGAGCTGGCCGCCCGAACGGCCCTGCGTTGGGGTGTGGATCGCGAAGCGGTCGGGCAAGCGATCGTCGTGGAACTCCTCGAGTGGCACCAACCTGCTGCGATCGCCGAGGCACTGCGCGGTCTGTACCGATGGGAAACGGTCAAATCCAGACATTCGCTCGCTCTGGCGACACCTCGAGATGACGACCTGATGGATGAACTCGAAGCACTCGCCAGGGAACTCGGCTGATCGTATCCATGCGGCGTCGCCGAAGATGTCGAACTGTTCGCCAGGCGGTGGTAAGCCCGACTACACCGGTCCGTATTCGTGTCCTGTCATCTTGCCGAGCCATGCGATTGTACAGGAGTTGGAGACCCGGCCATCCGACGATAGACCAGCGCGATCCCGAGACTGACAGTCAACAGCACCGCTGTGATGATGACCAGCACCGCCGCCGCAGTGAACAGGATCGGATCGAAACTGAAGCGGAGTCCTTGAAAGGAGCGCTGTGGAAGCGTCGCTGAGCCATCATCGAGAATGAAGATCGCAAGAATCGGCTCGGCCAGTGATATTGATGCTGCGATCGCCAGCGCAACGAGCATGAACGGTGCGAGGGAGGGGGCGACCACGCGGCTGGCGGTCAACCACCTCCCTGCACCCAGCACCTGCGCCGCTTGGATTTGAACGACGTCCACATGCCCGACCGCAACTCGCATCACGAGAAACACGAATGGCACAGAGATGACAACGTGACCGAGCGTGACGAGCACGATGCCGTCGATCGCAACCGTTCGACCGAGCCCAACCAGGCCGACCGCCTGTACCACGATCGGGATCACGGCCGGGGCGATGATGAAGAATATGAGCACCAAGGCAACCGCTCGAGACGCCCAGGACACGACGACGGCGCACGCGGTCCCGACGATCAACGCCAAGACCGCAGAGACTATGGCGATGCGGATGCTCACCCAGAAGGACATCCGCCACTCATCGTCCTCGAAGAACGTCACGACCGACGATAATTCCGGTCGTCCCGGCGGGAAGCGAACGAACTCATCAGCCGCGAGGCCGGACCAGACGACGACCAGCAGCGGCACGAGGAAGAACGCAGATGCGAGGCCTAGCACGATTGCAGACAGCCCTCGACGGGCAAACGACTTCACGAGCGCTGCCGATTCTCGGCCCAGACCAACGCCGACAGCGGGACAAGAGAGAGGGTCGCCAGCAGCAAGGAGATTGCTGCAGCAGTGCGCAGGTCGAAGGCGTTGAGTACCGACTGCTGCACCAGGAACGGGAGCATGGTCAGTTGGGGGCCGGTGAGGAACTCGGGCACGAGGTATAGGTTCAGGGCGATCACGTACCCAATCGCGTACGAGGAGATCAGCGCTGGTAGCGCTTGGCCGATGTCGATGCGCAGGAGGACATGCCAGGGTGATACGCCGAGCAGCTGCGCGGCTTCGCGCGTTGAAGGGTGCTGTCGCCCAAGATCGTAGGCAATCAGTAGCACCATGACGGGCACGATGGCGTAGAGCATTGCCAGGTACGACGCGATCGGGTTGAAGAGGAACGATGGTGGATCGTCATCCCCAGTCGTTGCCCGCAGGACCCAGCCGATGAGACCGTTCTTCTCGAGGATCAGCAGCCACGCCAGGATGATGACGAGAAGGTTGAGTACCAGCGGCAGAATGAAGACTGCCGACGCGGTCGACCGCACCCAAGGCGAAACCCTTCGCAGCGCGTGTGCGATGGCAAACGCCAGCGGGAGCGCAATCGCGGAGACCAATGCTGCGGTCACCAGGGTTCGACCGAGGACTGCCGGCACCGGCGGTGACTGTACGACGTCGAAGGCGCTCCGATCTGTTGACGTTGCTTCAAGGGCGCCGATCAGGACCAGCGACAACGGAATGAGAAGGCCTACACCCACAAAGAGCAGAACCGGGATGATCACGACGAGGCGACGAAGTTGACTCATTCGATCACGAGACACAGCCTCCTCGGTGGCCATTCGAGCATCACCTGCTCGCCAACCGAGTATCTGCCAGTCACGTTCGGCTGGTCGACCCTGAGGTGGAAACCCGGAGTTGGCACCGACTCGATCTCGTAGGTCGTGAAGGTGCCGCGGTAGGCCACGTCGACGACGACGAAGAGCTGTCTATCATCCATGCCGACGGACGGAGCGCACACAGTGAAGCTGGCGGGTCGGATGCAGAGCAACACTCGTTCCGGGAGCTCCTCCGGTGGAGGGTTGTGGCTACCCACTCGCGCCACGAGCCCGAGATCCGTCGTGATCTCGATCTCCTTACCGGTCAAACCGTTGCGCCGGAACGTGACACGTCCCGCCATCACGTTGCACGGGCCGAGGAACTGAGCCGCGAACGACGAACGTGGCCGCTCGAACACGACGTCCGGCGCGCCGTGCTGGACGACCGTTCCCTCGTTCAGCAGGACTATGTAATCGGCCCACCCGAGAACGAATGTGACATCGTGCGTGGCGATTACTAATGCGATCCCAGTCTCCGCCTGCAAGTCGCCGAGCCACTCAGTGAATCGTCCAACGAGGTGAGAGTCCAGTGACGAAAAGGGCTCATCCAGCAGGACGACATCCGGGTCCGAGAGGAGCGTCCTGACCAACGCGACCCGCTGCCGTTCCCCACCGCTGATTGCGTTCGGGCGTCGGCTCGCCAGATGCTCCAGGCCAGCCTTCCTTAGTGCAGCGAAGGCCGCCCGCTTCCTCTCCCGCCGAGATCTCCGCTTCGCCAAGAGCGGAAACGCCACGTTGCTCCAGACTCGCATGTGGGGGAACAAGCCGAGATCCTGGAATACCATTCCGACGTTGGTTCCTGACTCAACGTGAGCCTTCACCTCACCTTGCGCTGCCGATTCCAACCCAGCAAGGCAGCGCAACAGACTCGTCTTGCCGGCGCCACTCGGCCCGATCAGCGCTACTCTCTGCCCAGGCAAGACACGGAGATCAACGTCGGTGAGGACACGGACACCACCTCGGTCGACCGCAAGCTCTTTGGCTTCGAGAATCGCTGACTCAGCACGATGATCGAGCAAGGCACCCACCCATGGCTAGATCTCTTGGGGGCAGGACCCCCGGAATCTCATGACGAGATTTCTGGTGGTTGTTGCGGCGTTGCTGGAGACTGAGATCGGGCTGTGACCTGCGACGATCGGGGCCTTCGGCCAAGCGTCGCCCGGTGTCTGCTCTGTAGGGACAGGCCACACAACACACGTACAGTCGGGTTGTCGTGGCCTCCGTTACAGTGTCGACTGATTTGGTGCACCCGTGGACATGATGACGTCGACCCAGGAGCCGGGGGCCAACGCCCCCACTGTTGGTGTGTCGCCGAAATGACGGTCTCGTCTCGGGCGAGATATTGGGGCCGCGCCGGCAAGGACGCAGGAGGCCAGCGCACTCGTGAGCCGTGTGTGGGCCGAGGAGGACACAGCCGGTGGTTCCGAGGGCCGCCCGAACCGAGTGATCATTTGCCGACACACCACTAGCCACGCAACCACGCGTTCCATTGCTCTAGCATCCTGTCGTCGTTGAGCCCCCACCAGAGGTAGTCATAGCTCAGCTGCCTCGCCTTGTTGGACGGTGTGCTTGGGAGTCGGCTGGCGGTCCCGACGCCTACCAGATCGCTCGATGCAGGGTTGACCGGACCATACCCGGTCGCGGTAGCGAACTCGGCCTGCTGCTGAGCTTCGAGTGCGAACGAAATGAGTTCCATCGCTTCCTCGTAGTGAGGTGCGTTCGCCGGCACCAGCCAGTAGTCGCGCGTGTAGACACCCTGGTTCCATTCGACGACGATGTCCTCTCCCCGGTCGATCAAGCCAAACGCGTCACCGCCGTAGTACATCGCGACGTCGACCTCGCCGCTAGTGAAGAGCCGTTCCCCCTGGGCGCCGGTCTCATAGAAGCGGATGCCGTCCTTGATGCGGTCGAGAGAGGCGTACGCTTCCTCGATCTTCGAATCGTCTAGCGGATAGACATCATCGGGTTGGTATCCGGCCGCCATCAAAGCGACCTCGAGCGTGTAGTTGGGACGGGCTGACCACAGCGCAACCCTTCCGGGATTCACCAAGGCATAGTCCCAAACGTCGGTCCAATCGGCGAGTCGATCACTCCCAAATGCGTCATCGCGATAGACGATATTGAATGACCAGTACAGGATTCCGACGCCGAACTCACTACGTGCGTCGTCGTAGAGACTGGCCTCGTCCAACCTGTCATAGTCGATTGGCGCCCAAAAGCCGTCTTCTGCCCCTCTCGTCAACCACGAAGCATCGCCGTGTATAAGATCGATGCTCCCGATCTCCTCACCGCTCTCACTTGCCACTTTCGCGTATATGTTCTCGCCGTCGCTGAGCTCCACCACCTCGACACCACTCGCGGCAGCGAAAGGACTGAACAACACCGACGACTGGGCTTCCTGGAACGAGCCACCCCACGAATCGACGACGACCTCGCCGCTGTCTTCCCCGGTATTGCGATCGTCGCCGCAAGCCGAGGCTGTGTAGAGCACGACTGCGATTGTCGAAAGTACAACTCGTCGAACCGTCGAAGGTCGTGGATAGTTGTCCACGATGTGTACAGTAACCCGGCTCAAGCCGGCGGGGAAGCCGAAGGTGTCTCGCCTGGTCTGGCTGGATGCTTGCGTGCTGCGTTCGCTACGGAGGCGTTGAGGGCCGCCGCTGAGCCATTAGCGGAAGAGCCGAGAGAAGAAGGAGACAGCGACTAGCGGCCGGCCGAGTACGGCCCTTTCTCCGCACTGCACAACCCCGGCGACCAGGGCCACGCCGCCACTCCGACTCGCCGTGAAACCCCGATCGCCGTTGGCCGCTCTCCATGGTCTCGTTTTCCGATCGCAATCATGACCGCCATTCGACTGATGGCGGGACGACGATGGCTTGCAGCGTCGCCGAAACAGCCGAGATGCTGTCGGTCGGGACTTGGTTGATCTATGAGCTGATCCACACCAAGCAGCTTCGTAGCCTCAAGGCGGGACGCCGGCGTCTGATTCCCCGAGCGTCGATCGAGCGGTTCCTCGACGAGGGCGCGGCGTGAGGGACCGCAGGCGATCTTCGGGCGAGGGCTCGATCGTCAAGCTCAAGAACGGGCGCTGGGCAGCCGTGATCGAGCTGCTCCGCCACCCGAACGGGAAACGGAACCGGAAGTGGCGGCGCGCTCGGACAGAAGCGGAGGCTAGGCGGCAGCTGAAGGCGATGCGAGAGGAACACGAGGAGCTCGGCGGGCATGCGCTCTCCGGCCGCACCGTCGACGAGACGGTTGCCGACTACCTGCAACAAGTCCGAGCGCCCAAGGAGCCGTCAAAGTCGGACCGAGCCCGCGATCACCTCTTTGCTGACACCATCACCGCATTCTTCGGCCCAAGCCGCGAGACGGCCGACGTCGCCTTGACCGACTGTGACGCGCTGCTGGCTGCGTTCGCGAGTGGGGAGATCTCCGCCAGCGGCCAGCCTGATTCTCGCGACTACGTCAAGCGGCTCCAGGCATTCCTGGCGGCGGCGATCGGCAACGACGTGCGGCAGGGCTACGCACGCCAGAACCCGGCCGACCTTTCCCTGCTTCCACAGATCGAGGTCGAGTGCAGGGCCAAGAGGGCACTAACCATCGGTCAGTGGCAGATGCTCCACACGACAGCTCGGGGTAGCACCCGAATCGGCGTCGACCTCGGCGGCCGCCACGGGCTCCGCCCGCAGGAGACCAGGGCGGTCACGTGGCCAGAGATCGACTTCGATGAGGGGACGATCAGCGTCGTTACCCAGTTCGACGCCGACGATGAGTTCGACGACACGAAGACCGACACCTCAACCCGAACGCTCCGCATCCACCCGCAGACCGTTGACTTGCTGGCGACCTGGGGAGAGCAGCAGCTCCGTCTCGCCGCCCCCGATCACCTCCTCCTCATCATGACTACCCGCCGGGGGACGCCAGTCGGACAGGAGAGCTACCGACGAGATCTCAAGGCCGCATGCCGTCGGGCGGAGGTCCCCGAGATCACGCCGTACGAACTCCGCCACACCGCCATCACACACCAGATCGAGGCCGGCAAAGACATCGTCGAGGTTGCCGACTGGGCCGGTACCAGCGTTCAGATGA
>JAAELU010000579.1 GCA_024226255.1 bacterium
GGCGTCTCCATGTTCAGGAAACTCGTATCGAGTCCATTCAGCTGCCGCACGAAACCTCCGTGACATTCAGAGTATCGGGTTTTCGGAGAGGTTCCTGTCGCGATCTTGTTGTGGCAGGCCGCGCCACGCACCCGGACCGAAGAGGGTGCCCTGGTACGGTGGTTGGAATCTGAGTGGAGGAGACGCGATGGCCATTGACGACGGTGACCTTCGGGCCTTGGCTGGCTCCAATGTGGGTCCGGTCGGCTTCACTGAGGGCGACGGCGCTGTGATCGGAACGATGGACGGCCGGAGTACATCGCTGGCATTCGAGGCGGGGACGATCCGAGCCGAATCGGTGCTCGACGTCGACTGGCCGCAAGGGCCTGCCGCCACAGCCGGCGCCGTAGATGCCGTGCTCACCCGGACCGCTCTGAGTCGTCCGGAGCTGGTTGCCATCAAGGGAGATCCCGCCGGCACGTTGACTACCACCCTGTGGATCGACGCCTCGTCCGCGGTCCCAATCGATGTCGCCAACGCCGTCAAGACTGTCGTCTTCATCGCAGATGCGGCTCGCACCACAGTTGAGGCGTTTGGACTGTTTGCTGAGGAGATGCCATCGACGCCGCCACCGGTCGATGAGCCGGAGTTCGCTGCCGCTGCGGCCGCTCCTGTGCCAGAGCCACCTGTTGCTGCGGCCGAGCCAGAGTTCACCGCCCCGGCCCCCGCCGCACCACCGCCTCGCGTTGAGCGGACTCCCGTCTATGTGGATGAAAGCGTTGATGTCTATGACATCGAGACTCACGTCATCTCGTGGCGGATGGAGCCGGGCCAGTGGTATCAACTGGTGGAGGTGCAGGGCGAGTGGACACACGTCTACGACCCCGCCGATGCCCGCGAAGGTTGGGCTCCCACTGAGGACGTGAAGAGCCAGGATGGCTA
>JAAELU010000580.1 GCA_024226255.1 bacterium
ATTTACGAGCTCAATGTCGATCAATTCGACACCAACGGCGATGGGATCGCTGTCATCGACATCGACATGGGTGACAACGATTTCAAACTGACCAACTCCAACTGGATCATCGAGAGTGAAAACAATACCTTCGCGATCTTCAGGATCCTGAAGGGGAGCAACCTCGTCCTGAACCAGTCGACCATCATGGTCGGTGACGGGATCCATGGGAACGGCGGCAACGCCGGACCTCCGACCGGGGGGGCGGTCGATGAGCTCAGAGCCATCTTCGTCGTCGCCAACGACTACAACAACGGACGGGGCGGACGCAACCAGGGCGAGTCGCTGAGCAGCGGGGATACCACGCTCAGCTTCAACGACACGGTGCTGAACGGCGTCGGTTTCTACGACCTCATCGTATTCGGCGGAAACGATGCGCAATTCGACAACGGCAAGACCGAGTTGAAGATCAACAACGGTCAGGGTTGTGCCCAATTTGTCAGCCCGAAGATCAACTTTAACGACGTCAGGTTCGAGCGTTGCGCTCCATCGGAGGGCGGCGACGAGCCTCAAACCAACGAGGCGGAGGCTACGGGCTCGGTGATGGGAGAGACACCTTCGGACACGGACAGCCAGACCATCATCGTCACGGCGAGCGGCGGCGGTGGCGGTGGTGATCCGATCCAGGTGTTCTACGACAGCTTTGAGAACGGCGCCTGGAACGGGTTGTGGACCGAGGATTCACAGGGCGACTGGTTCACCTCCTCGCAACGCAGCACTGCGGGGAGCCGCTCGGCGGAGGTGGACGGCCGGGCAGAGGATGCCGAGCTTGAGTCGATACCGATCGGGCTTCAGGGCGGCACGACGGCCACCATCACCTTCGACTGGTACATCGAACGTGGGCTGGACAATGGGGAGTACCTGGCATTCGACGTCTCCACCGACGGAGGTTCCACTTGGGTGCAAAAAGCG
>JAAELU010000581.1 GCA_024226255.1 bacterium
CACCAGATGACCCGTTATGCGCCGCAACGCACACCCCGCCGAGTGCGCGAGATCGGCACGTCGGGGGTCGCTTCGGAAACCCTCAACACGTCGACGGATCGACTGCTACAGCAGGTCTCCCGTCAAGGCTGCGTCGCTCTGACCGTGAGTCTTTCGTCTTCCACGTTCAGCGCCAGCAGCAGCTCGACTTCTTCCCGGGTCTCGCACTTGACAGTTAGCCCGACCTCATGGCGGTCGGGTGCATCGATGAACTCCACGCCGGTGATAACCACCGTCACCGAGACCGCCGAGTTGAGCGGGATCGCGACTTCCATGCCGGAGGCGATCCGCCCTTCCACGATGTCGCCCGCCATCACGAAAAAGTTGCGCGACTCCAAACCGAAGCACTGCCGCACGTGGAACGTCGCATCGTTCTCGCTCGGTTGGTAATCGTTCATCCGATCCATGCCCCTGGTCGAGATGACAGTATGTCAGGCCCCGTTCCCGACGCAGATCACCAAATCGGGTATGCGAACGAGCATTCCGCCGAGTGCGCTGGATCGGCACTTCCTGCGCTGCGTTTTGCCGGTTCCTTGAGTCCCAAAGACGAGGCGCCGAGCCTTGTGTCTAGGCTCGCCTTATGGCTACGGGTCCGGCTGCGCACGTTGTGGTCGGGGAATTGACTTCCGCTGACCCGCTGATTTCCCATGTCCGCCGCGCAATGTTGACGCTAAGGCTTCAGTTGGTGCCTCTCCTCGTCTTCTTTCTTGGCGTTATGTATTGGAGATTTGGGAGTGTCTTCACTGTCTTGCTTGTGGTGGTGGGCGTTGGCTTGTTGATCCCGATCCTGGACAGACTGGAGCGGCGATTCAAGGTCATTCGGCGGGCTAGCGAGGGGCTTTGGTCGAAGAGCTACCGGTTTGTGTCGGTGGAGGCCCATGGCGAACGAGTGGCCCATTTGACGGTCATCCTCTCTGTGAGGGAATCCGGTGTCGTGTTGAGTCAGCAGAGCGTCTCAAGATTCGGTCGTGCCTCATACAACGTTGTTGCCGAGATCCCATGGTCGGACATCGCAAGCGTGTTTTACCTCCCCGGTCGCAGCGGTTGGTCAAGGGTCGTGTTCAGAGGCCCCAAGGTCGCGGTCGCACCGTCGGCGTCAGCTGGCCCTGAATTGTCGGAAGCGCTGGGAAGGCTCGGCGCTTCGCTCCCATAGCCTCCGACGATCACTGGCCCCACAGGGTCACCGCTGCGACGGCGCCGTGGTTGATGGATGCTCAGTTCTTGACCGCCCATATCACCCGATCTCGAGCAATAGCACCCGTCGAGCCAGTCCGCACAGATCGGCACGTCGGCGTGCGCCCAATGGGAACAGTTATCTGGCTTCCCTAGCCGTGATTATCGTCAGCGGATTCGAGCACTTCCCCGACCCACCGACTGAACTCGTCTAGCAGCTCAGTAAGTCTCTCGTCGCTTGCCAGACCGGGAGGTACCCAAGGTTCGGTCCTCAGCTCGTGCTCTCCATCGATGGGTGACCAGTAGGACTCGAAGTCACTACGTATGTCACCATCGTGAATGTCGGCGGCGTCGTAGAGCCCTCGTAGGTCATCGATCAGCTTGCCAAGCGAGATCGTTCCGCCTCGGTAGTCGTTGATTCGCTTGAGCATCCGCGACCAATTCAGACGCTGGTGACTATCCATTGCGCCATTCTCGCCGAAGCTCCGCCCAGATCACGCGATATCGGGCGATAACGCACATCTGAGGGAGTGCTCGGGATCGAAGCCTCTTTGTGTCAAGTGGTTGTTTTGGGCGCGTGGGGCGGGGCCGGTGTTGCCGGCCGGGGTGTAGGTTTGGGTGTGGCCCGGGGTGACTTTGCGGAAGAGCCGGTGATCAGGACGTGAGGCCGGCCACGCACGCTTGTTAGTCGTTCCTGAGTGTCCCCTGGGCCGCTAACTCTGTTGGTGGCGTTGGTGGTCGGCAGCGAGTTGCCGGTAGAGGGCGTCAGAGATGCGTCGTTTCAATGCTCGGATTGCTTCTTTCTTGGTTTTGCCTTCGGCCTGTTTCTTGTCGTAGTAGGCCCAACCTGCACTGGTGGGTTTGCTGATCTGAGCGATGGCGGACATGTGGATGGCGTGGTTGAGGACCCGGTTGCCTCGCAAACTGAGCCGATGTCTAGTGTTCCCCCCGGGGGAGTACTCGATGGGGGCGGTGCCGTTATAGGCGGCGTAATGATCAGCTGAGGCGAACCGACTGGGATCACCGGTGTATCCAATCACCAAGGCAGCTACCAATGGCCCTACCCCGTAGATGTCGGTGAGGGTGGTATCGGCGGCGTTGACTGCTTTGCGGACCAGCGCCTTGTTGGCTTTGATGTCTCGATCCAACCGGCGGATATCGGCCAGATGCGTTTTCGCTGTCGCTCGGCGTTGTTCACCCACGACATCGAGGGTGCGGATTCCTTGCAGCATTCGACTAGCCGCCTTGGCTGATAGGTGCCGGCTGTGCCCACCAGGCTTGAGTTGGGCAAGTACGGCATGGAGCCGACACACCGCCTGGGTTCGTAACGAGGTGAGCTCCCGGTGCCGTTTGGCCAACATGCGCAACACCTGGACGTAATCCTCCCGGTGCACCACCCCCAGTCCCGGTTGCCGCAACGCCGCAATGGCAACCGAGCGGGCATCGTTTGGGTCGTTCTTCTCCGAACGACCCGATGACAGCACTCGGACTCGAGATGCCAGCACCGCCGGCACATCGAGGACCCGTTCACCTTGTGCCACCAGTTGTTGAGAGAGCAAGGAACCAAGACCACCGGCCGCCTCTACTGCCCACACCCGAGGGCCCCCACCATTGACGTCCCCAGCCCAGTCCATCAGCCTCTTGGTCTGATAACGGTCCGCTGGGATCGTGATCTCACCCAGCACCATCTCAGCCTCATTGATAGCAACCGCCGTATGGGTCGCCTTGTGTGGATCGATTCCAATTGTTGTGACCATCAAAGAACCTCCTCGTCGAGATCACATGGACGGCCACGGTGGGCACTCCTGATCACAACGAGCGTCGCCTCTGGCGTTCGCCTCTTTCGAGCCACACCATGACCTAGGTCCCGACGGGTCGACAGTTCGTTCCAAAGACACCAACAACGATGCCAGGCACTTCGAGAGCCAAACCCGTCGAGACCCTGACGCTACGAGACAAACCATCCCGCAGCACCACCCACATCATCAATCAGGCACTTATTGCTTGGG
>JAAELU010000582.1 GCA_024226255.1 bacterium
CCCGTCACCGTCGATTTCAGCGGCTCATCGTTCTGCCCGATGATCTCCACCGCCTCTCCGACCTTGACGATCCCCCGGTCTATCCGCCCCGTCACCACCGTCCCGCGACCTTTGATCGAGAATACGTCTTCCACCGACATCATAAACGGCTTGTCCGTCTCGCGCTTCGGTTCCGGGATGTACTCGTCAACGACCCGCAACAATTCGCGGATGCTGGCGTATTCCGGCGCACTCGGGTCTTGCGAAGTGCTCTCCAGCGCGGCCAACGCACTCCCGCGGACAATTGGGGTATCATCACCTGGGAATTCGTACTCGTCCAGCAACTCACGGAGTTCCATCTCCACCAACTCCAGCAGTTCTTCGTCGTCCATTTGGTCAATTTTGTTCAGGTACACCACGATACTCGGCACTTCCACCTGGCGAGCCAGCAGGACGTGCTCCCGGGTCTGCGGCATCGGGCCATCCGGCGCCGCCACAACCAGGATCGCCCCATCTACCTGCGCTGCGCCGGTGATCATGTTCTTGATGTAGTCCCGGTGGCCGGGCATGTCGACATGGGCATAGTGCCGGTTGTCGGTCTGGTACTCG
>JAAELU010000583.1 GCA_024226255.1 bacterium
GACGGTGGACTCCGATGGGAATCCGGCACGGCGTATCACCGACACCCTGGACACATTCATGTGCTCGTCCTGGTATTGGTTCCGCTACCTGTCGCCGCGCCTGGACACGGCTGCGTTCGATCCCGAAGAGGCGGCCTACTGGTTGCCGGTCGACAACTACACCGGCGGGGCCGAACACGCGGTCATGCATCTCCTATACGCCCGATTCTTCGTGAAAGCGTTGCGCGACATCGGGATCTTTGACGACACCGTTGCCGTCATGGAGCAGCACGGCCGCGATGGGAACGAGATCCTGTCTGAGCCGTTCCTCCAGCTTCGCAATCAGGGCCAGATCCTTGGTGAGCAGCGCGCCGGAGACGTAGTGGCCGCTGACGGTGAATGGGACGGGGAACGCCTGGTTGCCAGCTCTGTCAGCGTCGGCGCCGACGACAGTGCCGCCGTGACCGGTGAGTTGATGGGCCGCACCGAGCTGGTACTCCAAGTGGAGACGGCCGAGGGCCGCGTTACCGTCGAGGTGCTCCCCAACGCCGTTGTCGACATCCCCGCGATTCCCGGCGAGAACAACGTGAATCAGCTCAAGCACCATCTCGACGTCGAGCGCATGTCCAAGACGCGCGGCAATGTGGTCAACCCCGACGACCTGGTCCAGGAATATGGCGCCGACACGGTCCGGACGTACCTGATGTTTGCCTTCGACTGGACGAAAGGCGGACCGTGGAACTCACGAGGCATCGCCGGAGCTCGACGTTTCCTCGACGACGTGTGGAAGATCGGTCAGGCCGAATACGCCGAGCAGACGGTAGACGCTGCGGCCACAGCGACCCTGCAAAGACGAATCCACCAGACGATCCAAAAGGTCGACGGCGACATGCATGACTTCAAGATGAACACTGCGGTTGCTGCCTTGATGTCGCTGCGCAACGAGCTGTTGCCCGCTCTGCGAGAGGGCAACGTCAGCTCGGCTGTCTGGGACGAGGGGGTCACCGCGCTGATCCAACTCCTGGCGCCGATTGCCCCTCACGTCACCGAAGAAGTCTGGATCCGTCGGGGCAATGAAGGATCGATCCACGCCAGTGCATGGCCGGTCTTCGACCCAGAAATCGCCCGTGATGAGACCGTCACCATGGTCATCCAGGTGAATGGCAAGGTGCGCGACCGCATCGAGGTTGCCGCCGACATAACGGCCGAGGCGGCCGAATCTGCTGCGCTAACCAGCAAGAAAGTCGCCGAATGGACAGGCCAGGGCGAAATCCGCAAGGTGATCGCCCGCCCGCCCAAACTGGTGAATTTTGTTGTCAACTAAGGGTTTCTGACCCTGCAGACAGCCTGTATCTGAGCGCCTGGTCGCCGCCCATGTGAGTGACTAGTTATGGAGTAATCCGCCGGATCGGTCCTTGACCGGCGAGCGCGCCCACGGGACTATGTCACTGGGTTTGGACGACGGCCAGGGGGAATACACGTGATTGCGAGTCTTGTTGCGTCGCTGCTGCTCGTCGCCTCAATTTCCCCTCTCCAATCGTTTCCCGATCGTGGTGAGCCGATCGCCGATGAGGCCTACATCGAGGACTTGATCGAGGCCGAGTTCGAGAATGGGGCCCTCCCCGCAGAGCTCCTGCAACGAATCGAGTCGTCAGAAGGCTGCTTCCTCGAGGAAGAAGCCGCAGAGTCCTGGCGACGCCTCGAGATTCATGCCGCCAACGCCGGTATCGATGTGATCGCCCGCTGGTGTTACCGAAACTTGGCAACTCAGAAGCGAACATACCGGCGCAATTGCCCGCGGGTCACCGTGATCGTGGATCCGCTGCCGCCGGTGGAGGGCGAAGATCCCCCGGCCGAGGGTGAGGATCCACCGGTCGAAGGCGAAGAGCCTCCGGCCGCGGAGGCTGACGAGATTTCACCGCCGGCACCCGTCACCATGAAGGGCCCACGAATCTGTTCTCCTCCGACCGCCAAGCCGGGCAACTCAAATCATGGTTGGGGCCGCGCCGCGGACCTCAAGAGTCAAGGGCAGCTGTTGACGTGCGAGTCGGAGGCTTTCCTGTGGCTACAAGAGAACGCCCATCTCTATGGCTGGGTACACCCAACTTGGGCGGCGTGTGGGGAGCCCAAGGCGGAGGCCTGGCATTGGGAATGGGGAGGCACCCAAGAGGTCGCCCCCCAGGTGACCAGGATGCGCGGCTTTGCGGCATAACGCGAGAAGTCAGAAGTCGAAAGTTATCAGTTACCAGCTCCCAAAGAGTTATCAGTTACCAGTTATCAGTAGGAATCGAACTGGTAATTGGCAACTGGGGCTTCTTTCTCACACCTGACATCTGATATCTCACATCTGTCTTCATCAGACCGACCGCGTGAGACCGCCGTCGACACGTAGGTTCTGGCCTGTGATGTAGCCGCCGGCATCTGACAGCAGGAAGTCCACAGTGCCTGCTATCTCGCCCACCGATCCATACCGGCCCATCGGGATCGCAGCGACTCGCTCTTCCGTCTCGGGGAGGCTGTCGATGTATCCGGGCAGAACGTTGTTCATCCGGATGCCCTCGGCCGCGTACTCATCTGAGTACAGCTTGGTGAAGGCCGCCAGAGCCGCCCGCAGCGCCGCCGATACTGGAAAGACTGGCGATGGCTCGAATATCGCAAAGGTTGAGATGTTGACGATGGAGCCGCCCCCCTGGCGCAGCATGATCGGGGTCACCAATCGGGACATACGCACCACGTTGAGCATCACGAGGTCCAGCCCCGAGTGCCAATCCTCATCGGGAATCTCGAGAAGTGGTCCCTTGGGCGGATGGCCGGTGTGGTTGACCACGGCATCGATGCGGCCATAACGCTCCATGGTGCCTGCGACGAGTGCCGCCAGATCGTCCGTGTCCGTAACCGAACCCGCCATTGCGAATGCGTCCAACTCCGCGGCCAGGTCGGTGGCTCCAGAGGGAGACATCAGCGACAAGGCGTAGCCGGACGCACTGAGTTTGCGGGCGATGGCAGCCCCCATGCCGCGACCGGATGCGGTGACTATTGCTACTTTGTCTGCCATTCAGGCCTCACTTCTGTTGGGGATGATTGCCATTGCTTCAATCTCGATGTCGCAGCCTTCGATAACGGTTCGTGTGATTTCAACCAGAGTGCTGACGGGGTCAATGCCCGCCAGATACTCGTTGCGAACCGCGGACACAGCTGCAAACTGGGACATGTCCGTGAGGAATACCTGCACCTTGACGACGTGTTCGAGGCCTGCCCCGGCTTCAGCGAGGACAGACTTGAGGTTCTCGAAGACGATCCGGGCCTGCGCCCCGAGATCGCCGGGTGCCAACGGATTGCCGGCCGCGTCGGCCGCAATCTGACCGGCGGTGACTACCAATGTCGAGTCGCCGAGTGGTACAGCCATACCCTGCGAGTATGCCCCCATGGGCACGATGTCTTCTGGGTTGAAGGCGCGACGTCGCACGGTTCTCCTCGCGGCAGGCGAGGCGTCATTCCAGCAGGTTTAGACCGGGACCGTCGCGTTCTCGGGCAACGCCGCCACCGGGTAGGCCTGACCCTCGTGATACTCGAAGAACAGCTGCCACGGGTCCAGGCCGGGGGCGTCGAGCGACACCCAATGCAAATTGCGCAGCTCCGGAGGTCGCAGCGCAGCCAGCGATGCCGCTTTGTCGATGTGGACCGCAGCCCGCCAGTCGCCGATAAGCGTTGCCAGCTTCGCGGTTGCATACCCACCCAAATGCCGTCGCGATGGGTCTCGCTCGAAGGTCTCGGGATCGATGACACCGCGATTGGAACAGTTCAGGGTCGACCCTTGCTTGAGCTTGCGGCGCAACTCACGGATGAGGTCTCGATCGGCCAGGTCGGAGTCGAAGGTTGTCCGGGCTACGTCCTCGGTGAGATTCGCTGCATTGACCCAGCCCCGCCCGTTGGCAGTCGACACGGGCAGCCAGGAGACACCATCGGCGCTTCGTTTGCCGCCGGCTACCTCAATCTGTCGAGCGCTGTACGGGTAGTTGTGGAGGACCTTCGAGGCAGCCGAAGGCTTCTCGTATACCGCCAGTGTGTCGTCGCGGCCCACCAGCACCACTGCATACTCACGACCCGGCTTACGCCCGCGTTGTGAGACGATCCACGCCAACAGCCCAAGTGCGGCGAGTAGGAGCAATGGCATCGCCAGCGAGCTGAGGCTGCGCTGCAAGGTGTCGATGAACCCGCTTGGGTTTCCCGTTCCCGGCGGCGGGATCAAGGAACCAACGGGCGCCGCCCACACTGGACTGGGGACAAGCGTCGTGCCTGTCATAAAGGTCACAGGCGCCGGCGTCGTGGCCGGCGGCACCGTTGTCGCCGGCACCGTTGTCGGCGGCACCGTTGTCGCCGGCACCGTCGTCGGCGGCACGATCGTCGCCGGGGCCACGGTTGTTGCTGGAGGCGACGTGGTTGTCGGTGCGGCTGTCGTCGGCGACACGGTGGTAGCGGGCACCAGCGTCGTTGTCGGGGCGACGGTGGTTGTGGGAGGGGGGCCTGTGATCGTCACAGTCACCGAGCCTTGGGCAGATTCTCCAGCGGCATCAAAAACTGAGTAGATGAAGCTGTCGGTGCCGGCGAAGTCGCTCTCAGATTGGTACCGGATCACGCCACTGATCACCGAGACTGTTCCCGAGGTGGGGCTGTTGACCGTGCCAATGACAAGATCGTCACCATCAACGTCGGAGTCGTTGGCCAGTACATCGATGACGGCCACCTGACCGGTCGCAACGGTTGCGGTGTCGTCGTTGGCGATCGGCGCATCGTTGACAGGATGCACGGTGACGGCGATTTCCTCGGTGGAGTCACCGCCCGCGGAGCGAGCCGTATAGATCAGAGTGAGCGAACCGTTCCAGTCAGGATCCGGCGTATAGACAATGGCCGGCCCATCGATGCGGACCGTACCGGCGATCGGGGTTGCTACCGAGACCAATGTCAGCCCGGCGCCTTGTGGATCGGTGTCGTTGAGTAACGGATAGACGACAACAAGGGTATCTTCGTTGAGGCTCGCAGAGTCAGGCTCGGTGATCGGACCGCTTCCTTGGGCCAGGACCGCCGAGGCGCTGAGAGCGACGACAGCGAATGCACCTACGAAGCTCGATAGCGGCTTCATTCTCATGGCTAACTATCGGCTCGAGATGTCGGCGCCATCGTTGGTGGTTCGTAGGGGGCCGGCTTCGCCGACACCGCTGACTTGGGAAGCCGAACGCCGAAGCGGGTCAGCCCGTCCTCGCGACTGTGGAACGCAGTGCCGCCCATACCGACGGCCAGGGCCATCACAATCGACAGTCCAAGGCCAACGCTCTGAGCGCTATCGCCAACGGGGTGCGTGAAGCGCGTGAAGAGATGCTCCTCAACGTCTCGTGGCACGCCCTGCCCATCGTCTACTACCACAACGGTGTAGCTGTCGCCGTCATCGAGCCCTTTGACCTCGATGTTGGGACCGCCGTATTTCACGGCATTCGAGACGAGATTGCGGACGATTTGACGCAGCCGGCGGCGGTCGGCCTCGACCACGCCTTCGTCCATGGCGATGTAGACGGATGCTCCCCGATGGTTGAGCGTATCAAGCAGCGCCCGGGTCTCAGCTCGGACATCTACAGGTTCGATGGAGTACTCCAGACCACCCGCCTCGAGCCTTGAAGCTGCCAGCAGGTCATCGACCAGGCCAGTCATGTCGTCGAGTTCGCCGACCAAGAGAGCGTGGAGGTCTGTCATGCGCGGCTGCTTCATGAGCTGCTCGTCTTTGGCGAGCATCGCGGCGATTCCGCGGACTCCGGTCAGCGGCTTGCGCAGCTCGTGGGAGACGGTCGTCAGGAAGCGTTCTCGGGAAGTGAGAGCGGCCCGTTCAGCCTCCAGCGCCACTTCGAGCTCGTGTTGGCGGCGCCGTCGTTGATCGAGGACGAAGTAGGCAGAAATCACGGCAGCCGGTATAGCAAATACCGCCAGAAAACCTGCAATCGCCGAGATCCATGTGTTGGATTCATCTGAGGCGCCGACCGCGACCGTCAGCTCATCGCGGACACCACCCAATTCATCCATCGCAGCGGCGAATCGGCTGTTGAGAGTGTCGGTCGCGGCTGGAACCTGCTTGGCCAGGTCGTCGGCAACAGCTCCGGCCGTGGTGACAAATTCGTTGACAGTGGCCGCCGACTCTGGCGTAGCATCGCCAAGTCGGGCCAACGTCGCACCTGCCCGATCAGCGGCTGCGATCGCGGTGATTGCCTCAGTGAGCGCATGATCAATTGCGGCCGGATCGACGATCACATCCTCGCCGGCGAGCGACACCTGATATGCGGCGAGAGCGAGCTGGGCTCGAGCAACGGTGGCGGCTTGGATTGCCTCGTGGGTCACGTGCAGCGCTTCGGCCTCACGAGACACCTGCCGACTACTGGCGGCAACGGCGTAGACGATGCCGAATACCAGAGCCAGGCCGAGTCCGGCCGCCAATGCAACAGCGAGGCTGTTGTCCCTGAATCTCCTCATTGGGCCTTCTATCGGTCGCCTCTGAGCGTTGGTTTACCAATAAACACAACGGGTTCGGGGAAATATCTAGTTACTCTCCGCTCCGCAGCCGATCGAGGACCGCAGACTGGAATGAGCCGTGACTAGTTACGACGTCGCGATAGTCGGCGGCGGAGCCATGGGGTCCGCCGCGGCGTACTACCTCCGCACGCTTCAACCAGACCTCTCGGTTGTCGTTCTCGAGAAGGATCCGACGTACGAGTACTGCTCAACATTGCGCTCAGACGGCAACCTGCGGATTCAGTTCAATCTCGAAGAGAACATTCGAATGTCGATGTACACGATGGAGCTGCTCGAGACCTTCGCCGACGACATGGAAGTCGACGGCTGGCGACCCGATCCGGCGGCTCGGGAGCAGGGCAATCTCTTCCTCGTTGAGGAGTCGCACCTGGAATCGGCTGAGGAAGGTATGGCAACGCAGCGCGGCCTGGGCTGTGAGGTCGAGTGGCTCGACGCTGCCACGATCGCCGATCGTTACCCGGCGTACCGCACCGAGGGCGTGGTCGGCGGAATCCTCGGCCCTCGTGACGGCTCGATCGATCCGCATGCTGT
This sequence comes from bacterium, assembly GCA_024226255.1. GTDB lineage: Bacteria > Actinomycetota > Acidimicrobiia > Spongiisociales > UBA5794 > JAHEJX01. The sequence continues at coordinate 7,084 of JAAELU010000583.1, forward strand.
GATGCACGGGTTGCGCCGCAACGCCATCAGGCTGGGGGCCGAGTACGTCAGCCACGAAGTGGCGGCTATCAACACTGCCGGCGGCCGAGTGGGCGGGATTCAGCTTGCGACAGGCGAGTCGGTTGAGGCAGCCACGGTGGTCATCTGTGCCGGTGGCTGGTCGACGACCCTCGCCCGGACAGCGGGAATCGAGCTACCGATCGTGCCGATCATGCGCACTGTGTTTGTCGTTGATACAGAAGTTGACACGGCAGGCCTGCCAAGCATCTTCCTGCCCGGCGGCACCTACGTATTGCCAGAGGGCCACCGCTCTTTCTCGATGGCCCGGTCGCTGCCGACGGACCCCATCGGGTTCGATTTCAAGTTCTCCCGATCAGGATTCGAAGAACTGGTGTGGGCGGAAGTCGTCAGAACACTTCCCGGATTTGATCGGTTGACTGTCACCGGCGGCTGGAACGGGGTCTACGCCCTCAACACCCTCGACGGCAATGCCATCCTTGGTGAGTGGCCCGCCTTGGACGGCCTCTTCCTGGCGGCGGGTTTCTCCGGGCATGGCTTCCAGCACTCCCCCGCCATGGGCCGGTATATCGCAGAGTTGATAACGGGAGTCGAGCCGATATTGGATCTGAGTCGGCTCGGCCCCGGTCGGATCATTTCCGGTGAACCCCTGTTCGAGCATGCCGGGCGCATCATCTAGCCGCTGAAAGCGGACGCGGCCGACGGGAGGCCGCAGCCTCCCCTCCGTCTTTGGCGACGGACGTTTGGGCTCTCCTATTGCAGTTGTTGGTTGTGGAGGATGCGCCAGGTTTTGGTGGCGAGGTGGCGGGTGGCTGCTCTGATGGCTTCTGGTTTGGTTTTGCCTTCTGCGATGCGGCGGGTGATGCATTGGTTGGCGGGGGAGTCGCCGAGGAACGAGGCGGAGGGGGGAAACGGAGGTAGTCCGAAGACAAGATGCTGCATCTTCTTGCGAAGTGTCCGACCCACCGGCACCCGCGGCGGTTGCGTGTCCGCCGCACTGAGCTGCAACGCAACCGCGCCCCAGCTTTGTCCTCCCAAGCTGCCCGCAGAGCAACCCACCTCCCCCAGCCATCACCCCAACAAAACGGCAAGTGACGCCGGAGGAGACACAACTACGCAGCCTCAGCCCTAGCCGAAGCCCATACCCTCTAGCGCACCTTCAATCTCGTCGAGGATGGCGGGGTCATCGATGGTGGCCGGCATCTTCCATTCGTTGCGGTCGGCGATGCTTCGCATGGTGCCCCGTAGGATCTTTCCCGACCGGGTCTTGGGCAGTCGATCGACCACCGCCGCCTGTTTGAACGCCGCAACCGGTCCGATCCGATCTCGCATCATTGCCACCAGCTCGCTGACTACTTCATCGGGCTTGCGATCGGCTCCCGCATTGAGAACCACAAATCCGACCGGCAACTGGCCTTTGAGCTGATCGGCGACGCCAATGACGGCGCACTCGGCGACGTCGGGGTGATCGGCGATCACTTCTTCCATCGCCCCCGTTGACAAGCGGTGTCCGGCAACATTGATGATGTCGTCGATACGGCTCATGATCGACACGTAGCCGTCGTCATCCTTGAATCCGGCGTCGCCGCTCAGGTAGTGGCCGGGGAAACGTTCCAGATAGGCCTCCCGATACCGATCGTCGGCGTTCCACAGCGTTGGCAGGCACCCGGGAGGCAGAGGCAGCTTGACAACGATCGCTCCGATGTCCCCCGGCGCACACTCCGATCCGTCATCATCGAGCACCCGTACGTCGTAGCCGGGCACGGGAACACTCGGAGAGCCGGCCTTGATGGGCATTTGCTCTATCCCCATTGGGCTGGAGATCATCGGCCAACCGCTTTCGGTCTGCCACCAATGGTCGATGACGGGGACGCCCAGTTTTTCCTCGGCCCAGTGCAGGGTGTCGGGATCACACCGCTCCCCCGCCAGGAACAGTGCTCGAAGAGAACTTGTGTCGTAGCGGGCAAGATGGTTCGCATCGGGGTCATCACGCTTGATGGCACGAAAGGCTGTGGGAGCGGTGAATAGCACTGACACGCCATGTTGCTCGATGACCCGCCAGAACGCCCCCGGATCGGGAGTACCCACCGGTTTGCCCTCGTACAGGACCGTCGTGCAGCCGTGAATCAGTGGCGCGTACACGATGTAGCTGTGACCAACGATCCAACCGACGTCGGACGCCGCCCAGTAGACCTGGCCCGGGTCGACGTCGTAGATGTTCTTCATCGACCAGGCCAGAGCCACCGCGTGGCCTCCGTTGTCGCGCACGATGCCCTTGGGCACTCCTGTGGTCCCCGACGTGTAGAGGATGTAGAGCGGATCAGTGGCGGCCACAGAAACACAGTCGGCTGGATGGGCTGCGGTCACCGTCGCCACCCAGTCATGGTCCCGGCCTTCCTGCATCTGCGCCTCGGCTTGCGGGCGCTGCAGCATCAGAACCTCATCGGGTTTGTGTTCGGCGAGGTCGATCGCCTTATCCAGTAGTGGCTTGTATTCCACGATGCGGCCCGGCTCGATACCGCAGCTCGCACTCATGATCACCTTCGGCTTGGCGTCATCAATCCGGGTTGCCAGTTCATTGGCGGCAAAGCCGCCGAACACCACGGAGTGGATCGCACCCAGGCGGGCGCAGGCCAGCATGGCCATCGCCGCCTCGGCGATCATCGGCATGTAGACAATGACGCGGTCGCCGGTGCCGACACCCAGATCTCGCAGGGCGCCCGCCACCTTGGCGACCTCGTCGCGCAGCTCAGCAAACGTGTACGTTCGCACGGTGTCGGTGACCGGCGAGTCGTACACCAGCGCCAGCTGATCTGCCCGACCGCCGTCAGCATGGCGGTCGAGGGCGTTGTAGCAGGTGTTCAACCGACCGTCGCCGAACCAGCGATACATCGGGGCCGCCGAATCGTCGAGGGCCGTCTCCGGTGCTTGATACCAGTCGATGAGCGTGGCCGCCTCCGACCAGAAGCCATCGGGATCGGACAAGGAACGCTGGTAGATCTCTGCGTAGCTCATGGGGCAACTCTCGCAGGATCAATCGTGCGCTGCCACGAGATGCGGGCTGTCGTTGGAACCGGCCGCCCACCGAAGTCAGCCGATTGCGCCGAGTACGGCCTTTGCTATCTGAATGTCCTGAACGGCGACGCCGGTGAGGTCAGCCAACGTGACCTGGTCTTCTGACGTTCGTCCTGCGGCGTCCCCGGCAATGATTTGGCCCAGCTCGACGATGTTGGGCTTGGCGACAGACTGCGCCCGCAGTGCCCGATGGATCTCGCCGCGTTCAACACACTGCGCGATGCTGTCCGCCACGACCAGATCTGCTTGCGCCAGGATCTCGGTGTCGAGTTCCTGCTTCGAAGGCGTATCCGAACCAACTGCAGTGATGTGGAGCCCCCGCAGCCCGCCCGACGACCGGAGTATCGGCTCATGTGCCGGAGTCGTTGTCACGATCAGATTGCACGTGTCGAGGATTCCCGAGGCATCCGTCGTGGTTGCGATATCAAATCCCAGCCGCCCCATATCCTCGGTGTACCGGTCGAGCCTCTCCTGGTGGCGGCCCCACACGAGAACGTCCCGGCACTCGGTCAATCCCATGAGGTGCTCGAGCTGCAATCGAGCCTGAATGCCGGCCCCCATGATCCCAATCCGGGTGATCGTCGACGGGGCCAGATATTTGGCTGCAATCGCCCCGGCCACAGCCGTACGAATGTCAGTGAGCGATCCCTCGTCGAGGAGCACCGCCGCTAGCTCCCCAGACTGTTGACTGAATGCGAGCATGAGGCCGTTGCTCGTGGGCAGGCCGAGTCGTGCGTTATCCGCGAATCCCGAAGCGACCTTGATGACGTAGTGGTCGTCTCCGGTGATGTATCCGTACTTGATGTGGACTTCGCCCGGCGGGTCCTCGAGCAGCAGCTCCCCGACCGGCGGGACAACCGATTCACCGCGGCTGTAGGCGACAAACCCGGCTTCGATTTCTGCCATGAGATCGATCTCCGGCAGTACTGCGTCGATCTCGCTTCGAGTGATGATCCTCATCAAGCGAGTGATTCGAGTGTCTTCTGGATGCGGCCGAACGCCTCGTTGAGAACGTCCTCCTCCTGGCCGAAGGCGATTCTCAGGTGATGGTCGACGCCAAAGGAATCGCCGGCTCCGATGAACACGCTGGCGTCACGACACAGAGCTTCCATCAATTTGGTCGAGTTGATTGCGAGGTCGTAGCGAACAAACGACACGGCAGATGCCTGGGGAGGAACGCAGGTGAGCAGTCCATCCTGCTGTTGCATCCAGCGCTCCAATACCGGGAAGCCGTTGCGGATGTACGTCCGGGTGCGATCGATCAGCCGTGGCCGAACCTCGGGCGATAGGGCATGCGCCGCGAGCAGGTTGCTCATCATGGCGGCGGTGATCGTCGTGTACTCGTGCCGTCGCCACAGGTCTTCGATGGTGTCCGGCGGGCCAACGACCCAGCCAACGCGGAGGCCGGGCAATCCATAGGCCTTGCTCATGCTGCCGAGCGCCAGGACCTTGTCATAACGGCCGAAGAACGAAGGCGTCTCTTCCTCCCGGAGCCGCTCGGCACCGCGGTACACCTCGTCGGACAGAATCCAGGCACCGACCCGGTCGGCGGCGGCGACAACTGCCGCCATCTCGGCTTCGGTCATGATGTAGCCCGTGGGGTTGTTGGGGTTACACACCGCAATGATCTTGGTGTTGGCATTGACCTGGGCGTTGAGGTCATCAACGTCGAGCGCCCAACCACGGTCGGACAGCATGTGGAACGGCCGCACAACATGCCCCGCGTTGAGCGCCAGGCCCCACACCTGCTTGTAGGTGGGTGCCTGTGTCGCCAGTTCGTCGCCGGGCTCCATCAAAGTGTTGACGATCAGGTTGTTGGCCTCGGCGGCACCAACAGTCACCAGCAAATTCTCAACCCCAGCGCCGTTGTAGAGCCGGGCGATGTTCTCCCGCAGCTCCGGATTGCCGTTGACGTGCGGATAGTTGATCTCAGTAGCCAGCAACTCCGCGAGCTTGCCCTGGTCGTCGCCCAGCAGCTCCTCGAGCCGCATCGGATGCACACCGCTCTCGGTCAGGTTGAAGTCGACCTGCTGTTCCCAAATCGACTGGTGATGCTCGAGATCAAACGGCGTGAATTCCATGGAGGCGATCATACCGACGCAGTAGAAGCCCGGTTCACTCGTCGTCGGTGTCCTCGTCGCTGCCGTCCTCGGCCATCTTGCCTGCGCCAGCCCCGATAGCGATCCCGAGGGCAAGCCACACGGGGTTGTCGGTCACCATCATCAGTATCGCCCCGATGCCAAGACCGATACCCAAGCCGGTACCTGCGTTCAGTGAGTTGAGTCGTTTCATGAAGCGAGACCCTGGCGACGGTCGGGCGCGGCGGTGACGAGGCGTTGGGTGACTCGACGCGCGATGTGGTGACCACGCGCGCGGAGGCGGCGGGGCGTTGTGGTGACCAGGCGCGCGATGTGGTCTGCGTAGTTGCAGCGAAGGGGAGTGGGGTGCCGGTGGCGGGGCGTTGTGGTGACTCGACGCGCTATGTGGCCTCGTAGTTGCAGCGAAGGGAAGTGGGGTGCCGGTGGCGGGGCGCTGTGGTGACTCGACGCGCGAAGTGGTCTGCGTAGTTGCAGCGAAGAGGAGCTGTGCGGAGGTGGCGGTGTGTGTCTCCTCCCCCGTTGCACGCCGAGGGGGGTTTGGGTGAGGCCCCACGCCACAAACCTTTCGGTCCTGCCGATAGCCAAACGTCCCGAGCCGCTTTGGGCGGGCAACGTTTGGGGGAGGTGGGCTGCCCTTCGGGCAGCTTGGGAGGGGGTAGCGGAGGTAGTCCGAAAGCCGCAAACCGCTCGATGAATCACGCCACCGAAGGAAGCGGCCAGAAACCCGGAGTTTTCTTTCTGTAGCAACGGTTTCGGCCCGGTTTCTGTCACACCCGACTGGCAATATGTGAACCATGTTGACCACACAAAGAGTGCAGTCGGAGTTCGCCTCCATTGATGAGATGGAACAGGAACTCACCCGCCTCGAAGGCCTCGTATCGACCATACGGGCCCGCCAACTCAACATCCTCACCCAAATCGACCACCTCCAAGTCCCCCACTGGGACGGCACCCGCTCATTGAAGGAATGGATCGCCGGCCGCCTCGACATTGCCCCCCGCAACGCCGCCGACCTCGCAGTACTCGCCAAAGCCGAACCGGGACCCATCAGCGACGCCCTCCAAGTGGGTGCCATCACTGTGGATCGGGCCGCCGCCACCCAACGCCTCACCAACACCGGAGCCACCCAGAACACCATTGATCAAGCCGATGGGTACCCCGTCGGTCAGATCGGGCAGCTAGCCGCCCGCCACCACCGCACCACCGCGGTCGATGAGACAGCAGCGTTTCGGATGCGGCGCCTCTGGTACCAACCCAACCTCGGCAACACCGTCGCTACCGGGTCATTCACCATGACCGGGGCTGACATGGAAGCCGTCATTGGGGCCCTCGACCAACGCGCCGACCAGATCATTCCCCCAGACGATGAGAACCGGCCCCGACTCGAGCAACGCCGCATCGACGCCCTCGTCTCGATCGCCCTTGACGCCACCGCCCCCACAGACTCCAAGTCGGTGGCACCGCGGCGCCTCAAAGCCCAACTCTTCATCGACGCCACCCAAGCCGCCCACACCAACGGTGAGGCTGGGGCAATCACCCGGTCCGGTATCAAAGTGGGACCCAACACCCTCGGCGAGGTCCTCTGCATCGGTGAAACCCAAACCACCCTCATCGACATCGACGGACTCAAAGCAGTCCCCACAGACGGGGACCGCATACCCTCACGCACCCGTGACTACATCTTCTATCGCGACGGAGCATGCACCGCCGACGGATGCACCAGCCGCTACCGCCTCGAACCCCACCACATACGGCACCGCACCAACAGCGGCAACCACCACCACATCGTCATCCACCAAAACGGCTTCACCATCGACCCCCACACACCACCCCACCGCCGCCGCTTCCACCCACCCGGCGCCACCCGGGCCCCGCCACCCGACTGAACCACGCCGCGACCGCCCGGCCGAACAACCCCTCAACCATCAACATCGTCGCCACTGGAACCGGACCTCAACCGAGGTACCGGCGTCGGCGCGCCGCGTCCATGATCCGCAGGCGTCATGCCGGCGCAAGAAATCGGAGTGAACGCTCCGATATCGCCAGTTGTTGCGCCTACTCCACTTCGGCATTGCCACTGGCTACCCCCAAGACGAATAGGGGTTGATCCCCCTATCCAGCCCTCGCCGATGGAGAGACGATGGAGGTGAAAGGAGGAACCATGATCGATCTCAATCAACAGCTCAGCAATTGGCTCGACGACGGGATCATCACGACGGAGCAGGCCGACCTGATGCGCCAGTCCGTGGCAACTTCTCCTCCCCCTCCGATCGTGGAGGCCGCCGAGGAGCACCGCATACCCATCATCACGGAAATTCTCGGATACGTTGGTGCCGCCCTCGCACTGTGGGCGGTCATGTTTCTGGTGACGGA
>JAAELU010000584.1 GCA_024226255.1 bacterium
ACCTCACCGAACACCTGCGGACCCATAAGAAGGATCACCACAGCCGGCGAGGTCTTCTGATGATGGTCGGCAAGCGGCGTCGGTTGCTCAGCTACCTGCGAAATCAGGACGTTGAGCGATACCGCTCTCTTATTGCCCGGCTCGGCCTGCGGCGATAGAGAAGGCGACTGGAAGGCGGCGTTGAGCCGCCTTTCTGCTGTCCGGCCAAAGTGCCGCGACACCAGTCCCATTCAACAAACCGAGGAGCAACGCCTCAGTTGTCAGTGGTAGCGCCTTGAAGTGCCTCGAGGCACTTCCACTGCCAATTTGGGTGACCTCCTCACTACACAAGGAGATCGTGTGGCAGAGACCACCGTTACCGGACTCGTAGGCGACAAAGAAGTCAGCCTCAGCGCCGGGAAACTCGCACAGCTCGCCGACGGAGCCGTTATGGCATCCGTTGGCGGCACTCAAGTGCTGACGACGGCAACATCCCGTCGTGAAATCAAGGAAGGGCAGTCGTTCTTCCCCCTAACCGTCGACGTTGAAGAGCGTCACTATGCCGTCGGCCGTATCCCCGGTTCATTCTTCCGACGGGAAGGCCGGGCCACCGAGAAGGCGATTCTTACGTGTCGCCTCATCGACCGACCACTGCGCCCGTCGTTCCCGGATGGGTTCCTGTGTGACACCCACATCGTGGCGACCGTGATGTCAGCCGACCTCGAGAACCAATACGACGTGATCGCGCTCAACGCGGCATCGGCCGCACTGACCATCAGCCCGATTCCCTTCATGGGTCCCATCGGTGCGGTGCGACTTGCATTGATCGACGGCGAATGGATAGCGCTTCCCACCTACGAAGAGCTCGACGCCGCTGTGTTCGAGCTTGTGGTTGCCGGAAAGCGCAACGAATCTGGCGAGGTTGACATCGCCATGGTCGAAGCCGGTGCCACCGAGCACGGATACCGCCTGGTGCAGGAAGGCGCCCAGGCGTCCGACGAGGAGACCGTGGCTCGCGGCCTCGAGGAGGCCAAGGGTTACATCGGCACGCTCATCGACATGCAGGTCGACTTGGCCTCGCAGATGGGCGCCGGCGAGAAGGAGGAATTCCCGCTGGTTGTCGACTACACCGAAGTCATCTACGACCGTGTCGCCGCCGCTGCGATTCCCAAGATCGAGTCGATGGACACGATTGTGGACAAGCACGAGCGCCAGAATGCCGAAAAGGCGCTCCGCAATGAGGTTATCGAATCGCTCGGTCTCGAAGAGGACGAGGTTTCTCAGGCCAAGGCGGCCTTCCGCTCCGTGCAGAAGAACGTCATGCGCAACAAGGTCATCGCATCCGGCACCCGGATGGACGGCCGTGGGCTAACCGATGTTCGCCAGATCACCGTCGAGGTCGACATGCTTGACCAGGGTCATGGTTCTGCGATGTTCCAGCGTGGTGAGACTCAGGTTCTGAACGTGACGACGATGGGCATGCTCCGCATGGAAGCCATGCTCGACACAATCGACCCCGAAGAGTCGAAGCGCTACATGCACCACTACAACTTCCCGCCGTTCTCAACGGGTGAGACCGGCTTCATGCGGGGTCCCAAGCGTCGCGAGATTGGACACGGTGCCCTCGCGGAGAAGGCGCTGCTGCCCGTCATCCCGCCGGCCGAGGACTTCCCGTATGCCTACCGACTCGTGTCCGAGGTGCTGATGTCGAACGGCTCCAGCTCGATGGCGTCGATCTGCGGCTCGTCGATGTCCCTCATGGACGCTGGTGTTCCGATTCACGCTCCGGTTGCCGGTATCGCCATGGGCCTCATAGCCAAGGACGGCCAGTTCGTAACGCTGACCGACATCCTCGGTGCTGAGGATGCGCTCGGCGACATGGACTTCAAGGTTGCCGGTACCAGTGACATGATCACTGCGCTGCAACTCGATACCAAGATCGAGGGGCTTCCGGCTTCGGTTCTGTCTGATGCTATGGATCAGGCCAAGGAAGCTCGCCTCTTCATCTTGGGCAAGATGGCCGACGTTCTCGACGGACCCCGTCCTGAGCTCGCAGCCAACGCTCCGAAGATCGAGGCGATCGTCATTCCGAAGGATCGTATCGGTGAGGTCATTGGGCCCAAGGGCAAGGTTATCCGTGAGCTCGAGGAAGAGACCGGTGCCACCATTGAGATCGACGATGACGGCACGGTGCGGGTCGGTGCCTCCGACACAGCTTCGATGGAGATGGCTCGGGAGCGGATTCTTGCCATCGGGTTCCCGCCTGAGGCCGAAGTCGGCGCCGACTACGAGGGTGAAGTCGTCAACATCACCAAGTTCGGCGCATTCGTCAACATCCTGCCGGGTCGCGACGGGCTGCTCCACATCTCGAAGATGGGTGGCGGGCGCCGCATCGAGCAGGTCGAAGACGTGCTGTCTCTAGGCGACAAGGTCCAGGTAATCGTCCGCGAGATTGATGATCGTGGCAAGGTCAGCCTTGACCTCGCCGAGGGCGTCGAGCTCGAACTCAAGGAAGGCGCCAAGGCGTCGTCAGGTGGCGGTGGCGGCGGTGGCCGTGACCGTGGTGGCCGCGATGGTGGCGGCCGTGACCGCGGCAGTCGCGATGGTGGCGGCCGTGATCGTGGCCGTAGCGGCGGCCGCTCCAACCGTGACGGCGGTGGCCGTGATCGTGGTGGCCGTGACGGCGGTGGCCGTGACAATCGCGGCGGCGGCCGACAGGAATCCAAGCCGGGGCGCAGCGTCGTCTCGTTCGAGGATGACTTCGAGAGCGGTCTCTAGACCAGCCAGGAAGCCAAAAGCAATGAAGCCCCTCGTTTCGGCGGGGGGCTTCATCGCGTCGTGGCTACATCAACCAACTCGGGTTCGAGAATGGCGATCAGGTCGGCAACAGCTACCTCGATCAGGAAACCACGTTTGCCGCCGTTGACGACGATCGAGTCCAATTCGGCTATGGAGGCCTCGCAGTAGAGCGGCAACGGCTTGCGCAACCCAAAGGGGGAAGTGCCGCCCACCTTGTATCCGCTGTGCGCCGTGGCCCGCTGCGAAACCGCCATCGCCACGGACTTCACTCCGATAGCGCGAGCCAACTGCTTGAGGGACACCTCGCGGTCGCCGTGCATCAGCACACATAGCGGCCGGCCGCCGGACGTTTCGAGGATCAGGGTCTTGATTACGCGGTGCGGGTCCAGAGCGAGCTGAGCGGCGCCACCTGCGGCACCGCTCCCCGCTTCATACTCGTAGTGATGCTCGACAAAGCCGATGTTGGCTTCGCGCAGCACACGCACGGCCGGGGTCACGAGGTTCTTTCTTGCCATCGCTTCCCAAATTAGGTCCCCCGACCTATGAAGTGCCAGGTACAATGCCCGTGGGCTTGAGGGGGCTTACGTGTTGGGATCAGGGGGGCGTCATTGGACTGACGCCGGGACAGACATCAAGTTGGGGTTGGTAGCGCTGGCCGTTGTTGCGGCGCTGCTTGTGGTCGCCGCGCCGGCGCAGGCACTCGACGTTCGGTATCAGGAAGTTCCGGTTGCCGGTTGGTCGGTCAACGGCAACGTGTACAGCGTCCATCTTCACGGTGATGTCGTCTATGTCGGCGGCTCCTTTTCTAGGGCGGTATCGCCCGATGGCGCCGTGACGCGGGATCGGCACAACTTGGCTGCATTTGATCGGGTCACCGGCGAACTGTTGCCGTTCCGTGCTGATACCAATGGAGTCGTTCGTGGAATCTCTGCCGACGCCAACACGGTGTGGGTCGGAGGGCACTTCACCGAGATCGGCGGAGTCGCCCGGGAGCGAGTGGCGGCACTCAATGCGACAAGCGGGTCGGTCCGGTCGGCATTTGCTGCCGCCGTCAATTCAATGGTTTGGGACGTCGAGTTTGCCGGTTCTCGTGTCTTCATCGGTGGTCAGTTCACCACTGTGGACGGTGACAGCCATCGCCGGGTCGCTGCCCTGGACCCGATAACAGGGGAGCCCGATCCGGGCTTCTCGGCCCGATCGTCGGGAACCGTCCGATCCGTCGTCATGTCGTTCGCCAACGACACGCTTTACGTTGGAGGAAGTTTCAAGTCGATCGGAGGCACGTCCCGCGATGAGCTGGTCGGCCTCGATCCAGATACCGGGTCCGCCAAGGGAGTCGCGTTCGCCGAACCAGGTTCCCTCGTCCACGATGTTGATGTCTCAGACGACGGCGGAACGGTGTTCGCGGCCATTGGGGGAACAAGAAACCGTGCCCAGGCGTGGAGCACTTCATCGGGTAGCCGCCGGTGGGATCGTGTCGCCATGGGCGACGTGCAGGCAGTCAGCTATGAGGACGGTCGGCTTTACTTCGGATTCCATGAGGGATACGGCAACGTGACCACGGTCAAGCTGCTGGCGGCCAACGCCGTCACCGGGAGCCTTGACAGTAGCTTCAGGCCGCGGGTGAACAGTTTCTACGGCATTTGGGCGATCGATGCCTCCCCGGGCGGGTTGATCGCCGGTGGGGAGTTCACTCGGGTTACGGGCGTCGATACACGCGGCGTGGCCATCTTCCCTCGCGACGGAATCCCCGACCTGCTGCCTCCGTCGGTGCCGACGGGGATCTATGCCTATGCCGCGTCGGCCACTTCGATAGAGGTCGCTTGGCAACCTTCGACCGACGACGTGGGCATCTCGGGCTATGTCGTCCGGCGCGACGGGGAGATCATTGCCACCGCTCCCAGCGCGGTATTCCTGGATGACGGCTTGGATCCCAACTCGAGCTATGACTACACGGTTGAGGCTCTTGATTCGGTTGAACGATCGTCCGGTGAGAGTGGCTCCGCCACGCTCAAGACCTGGAATCACATCGTTCAGGCCGGCGTTGCCTGGCGTTACCAGCAGAGCGGTGCCGTCCCGGCGGGATGGACGTCGGTGGGCTTTGATGACTCGGGCTGGGATCAGGGTGGTGCGCAGTTGGGCTTCGGTGAGGGCGATGAGGTCACTGAGCTCGATCGTGGTGAGCTGGCCTACTACTTCCGCCGGACGTTTGTCTCTCCGGGAGGTCGTGAGGTGCTGGATGCCGCGCTGTCTCTGGTTCGCGACGACGGTGCCGTTGTCTACCTGAATGGTGTCGAGGTCTTCCGCACCAATATGCCCGCGGGCGCTGTGGGGCCCGACACGGCAGCGGTCACGACGACCGGCGGCAGCGACGAGTCGCGGTGGTTCGACAGCGATGTGCCTGCCGAGCTCTTCCGGCCGGGGAACAATGTCCTTGCCGTTGAGGTCCATCAGACCAACGTGAACAGCTCGGACGTGTCTTTCGATCTTCGCCTCGACGGCGAACTCTCGGACGAACCGTTCGACGAGGAGTCGCCAACGATGCCGGGGTTGGTGAGCGCGGTAGCCAAGTCGCCGACCAAGGTCCGGTTGGACTGGGAACCGGCCACGGACAATCGGGATGTGGAGGGTTACCGGGTGTTCCGTAACGGGCGTGAGGTCGGGTACACGACTGGGCTCAAGTACGTCGACAAGGGACTCCAACCCGACCGGAGCTACAAGTACAAGGTCCGCGCGGTCGATACCTCGCTCAACGTCGGGCCGGCCAGCGCGGTGGAGACGGTGTCGACGCTGCCGGACGTCTCGGCGCCGAGCAAGCCGAGGAAGTTCACAGTGGTAGAGGCGACTGGAACGACAATGCAACTCGACTGGAGGGCATCAAGCGACAACGTTGACGTTGCCCACTACATCGTGCGTCGCGATGGCGTCACTATCGCCACCCCGACCAAGTCGAAGTACCTAGCCACCGGACTCGAGCCGAATAGGGAATACCACTTCATGGTGCGGGCCGTGGACAGCTCGGGCAACAAGAGCGAGAGAAAGCATCTGCGTAGTTCGACGACACCCCTGATCATCACCTCGACGCTCATCTCCGCAGGCGACGAGTGGCGCTATCACGACGCCGGGGAAGATCTGGGAACGCAGTGGCGGAATCGCAACTATCAGGACGACAGCTGGGATCTAGGTCTCGGCCAGTTCGGCTATGGCGATGGAGACGAGGCAACCGTGGTCGCCGGCGGGCCGACCAACAATCGCCGTATTACGACGTACTTCCGAACCGAGTTCTTCATCGGGACACCTGAGGAGGTGCCGGAACTCTTGCTCCGGCTGTTGCGGGACGACGGCGCAGTCGTCTACATCAACGGGACTGAGGTGTTCCGGTCCAACATGCCAGGCGGATCGGTGACTTTCGAAACGCTCGCCAGCGACGGTATATCAGGGAGTGATGAGAGTTCTTGGATTTCCGAATTCGTCGCGACTGAAGGCTTGCGGTCGGGCCGCAATGTGATCGCGGTTGAGATCCACCAGTCAGGCCCCCGCAGCAGCGATGTCTCCTTTGACGCGGAGCTAGTGGCCAATCCCTGACGGGCGAGAGCTGACTAGTTGACGCGTAGTCACTGTGGCAACGTCAGAATTGGCCCTGCCGCAATGCGGGTCCCATTGGATATGTTGGCAATGGGCTCGGTCTCGATTGAGGTGGCCCATTCACCAAATGATTTGGGGGAATTGGTGTCTGGAATTGGCGGGCGTCGTGGTGGCGCCCAGGTAGGAGAAGAGGCTGGCACGCGGCCGCGGTCTGCGCGAGCGCGAATCCTTGTGGCGCTTCTGACCCTAGGGGCAAGCCTTGCTATTCCGGGCCTGGCGCAAGCCTCCGTTCCGTTCCCAGAGGTTCCCAACGACGGTTGGGACGTGCTCGGCGACGTCTTTGCGGTCAAGGCGGTCGGCAACACGGTGTGGGTCGGCGGCGACTTCTCTCACGCCCGCGCTCCCGGAAGCGGCACAACCGTGGCGCGCACCAACCTTGCAGCATTCGACATGACGACCGGCGACGTGCTCCCGTTCGTCGCAGACACCAACAACACCGTGCGAGCGATTGAGTCCGACGGCTCAACAGTGTGGTTCGGCGGCAACTTCTCATCCGTTGGCGGCCAATCAAGGTCAGGAATCGCGGCCGTGGACGCAGTAACGGGGGCGGTGCGCCCTGGATTTGATGTCTCCAACAACGGCGCGGTATACGGGCTCGGGCTCGGCAACGGAAGGCTGTACGTGGGCGGCTACTTCACCGTCATCGAGGGTGTATCCCAGGGACGGGTTGCGTCGCTCGACCCCACAAGCGGTATCCCGAATCCCTTGTTCCAGGCCAACGCGAATGAGTCGGCGCGCGACGTCGTCGTCTCGGCCACCGGCCGACTCTTCGTTGGGGGCGGTTTTACCGACATCGGCGGCGCATCCGAGCGATACCTGGCCGAACTCGATCCGGAGACCGGTGCCGCCACAGGACCAGGCTTCGAATTCGTCGATGCTCCAATTCTCGATGTTGACGTCACGCCCGACGGATCCATGGTCTTCGCCGCAGTCGCTGGATTTCAGAATCGTTCGCAAGCATGGAACACATTCGACGGCACTCGGCGCTGGTTCCATAGGGCGATGGGGGACACGCAGGCGGTGGCCTACTACGACGGCAATTTGTTCTTCGGGTTTCATGAGGGATTCGAGAACGATCTCAGTGTGCGGCTGCTTGCGGTGGATGTGTTGACCGGCGAACTGACCGATTTCCGACCGGCAGTCAACAGCTTCTTTGGCATCTGGGCCATCGACGCCAATTCGGTTGGTCTCGCTGGTGGCGGGGAGTTCACCAACGTTTCAGGTATCGGCACCCGGGGAATCGCAGTGTTCCCCGGCGACGGTTCGGCTGCGGACACCTCGCCTCCGGCCGCCCCGAGCGGACTGGCCAACCCCGATCCTTCCGGAGAGCGTGTGGAACTCGAGTGGACGGTTCCGTTCGATGACAGGGGAGTCAGCTACTACCGAGTGTTCCGCGATGGTGCGCTCGTTGGGGAGACTCTCGATCCCTTCTTCGTCGACCCGAATGTGGCCGGCGGCACTGAGTACTCGTACCAGGTTCAGGCGATGGATCTGGCCGGCAACGTGTCGCCGCTGAGCGCTCCATTCGATATCAAGACGTGGACCAACCTGGTAACGGCTGGTGACTCATGGCGCCACAGTGATGCGCCGCGAACCTCTCAGAGTTGGCTCGCCGCAGGATTTGATGACGGGTCGTGGGGCGTCGGCAATGCGGAGCTTGGGTTTGGCGACGGCGGCGAAGTAACTGTCCTTGATCCGGGCTCAATGACGTACTACTTCCGTAAGGAAGTGGTCGTCCCCGAGAACGAGGGCGCCATAGACGCTCACATGTCGTTTGTGCGCGATGACGGGGCGGTCATCTATGTGAACGGGCAAGAGGTCGGCCGCTCCAACATGCCGGCCGGCACTATCACCAGTAGCACCCAAGCGCTCGGTACTGCGGCCGGCGCCGACGAGACACGTTGGTTCGACATGGCGATCGATCCCGATCTCTTCCAGCCTGGGGTCAATGTTGTCGCCGTCGAGGTTCATCAGCGATCCCTTGGCAGCTCTGACGTTTCCTTCGACTTGCAACTCGACGTGTCGCTGGACGCCCTCTTTGTGGACACCGAGTCACCCACGAAACCGCAATCATTGGTTGCCAAGCCAAAGCGGGCGACACGCGTCAGGGTCGTCTGGGATGGAGCGACCGACAACGTCGCTGTCGCCGGTTATCGCGTGTTTCGTGATGGTGAGGAAATCGGGTTCACGGCTGACCTGTACTACGTGGACAACGGCCTGTGGCCCCTCACCGACTACCGCTACAAAGTGCGTGCCGTCGACGCCGCGGGAAACTCCTCGCAACGGAGCCGGATCGGGACCGCGACGACTCTGGCGGACGAGGATGCCCCGTCGCGACCGAAGAACGTATCCCTCAGCGCCACAACGGACTCGATCACAGTGGACTGGGATCCCGCCACCGACAACGTGGAGGTCAGCCACTACCTCGTGAAGAGTTCTGGCGAGGTGCTGACTTCGACTTTGGATACCTCCTTTGTCTATGAGGACCTCGACCCTGACACGCTCTATCACATTGTGGTCAAGGCCATCGATGTGTTCGGCAACCACGGCAAGAAGAAACACCTGTGGATCACGACTCCGCCCGTATCCAACACGTACCAACCGATAGTCGATGGCGATCTCTGGAAGTATCTTGACGACGGTTCCGAGCCGACGACTTCGTGGAGGCATAGTTTCTTCAATGACCAACAGTGGGGTGAAGGTACCGGAGAATTCGGTTACGGAGACGGCGACGAGACGACTGTAGTGGACGGCGGTCCGACCAATGATCGCCACATCACCGCGTACTTCCGCAACGAGTTCGAGATCGTGAATGCGGCCGCTGTTACCGGGCTGGAGCTTCGACTGATCCGGGATGATGGTGCTGTTGTCTACCTAAACGGGGTGGAGGTATACCGGGACAACATGCCGACCGGCACAATTGACGCCGACACGCTCGCAGTCAGTGGAATCTCCGGGAACGATGAGGACGATTGGATTGTGGTGATGCTGGGGACCAATGCCCTGGTCACAGGGACCAACGCACTTGCGATCGAGGTACACCAAGTGCACCGCACCAGCAGCGACTTGTCTTTCAACGCTGAGCTGACGGTCAATCCCGCTCTCTAACCGTCAATTGCTAATCGAACATATGTTCGATTACTCTCTATTTCCCCTTGCGGCGCGGCGAGGGATTTTGAGAGGTGGAGGACCTGGTGGTCGCCCAATTGGGGTCGGCAATTGAATTGGCGGGAGAGCCGCATCACATTGAGCCCGGCCTTATGCAATTGGAGCCGGGGCGGATAGTCGGGTTGGTTGGTCACCCCGGCTACGGGCTGACCCGAGTGGGGCTCTCGATGCTGGCAGCCAAGGCGGGAAAAAGCCCTGTCGCCTACCTGGATGTCCGTGGATGGCTGTGCCCCGTTGCTGCCTGGGAGTCAGGAGTAGATCCCGAACAGTTGGTGGTTGTTCGTTGCGCCGATCCGGTGCGTTGGGGCCGGGCGTTGACCGCTCTCTTGGAGGGGGTTGGCTGGATATACGCCGAAGTCCCGCGCGGAGTCAAAGAAGCTCAGCTTCGCCGATTGGCCGGCCTCGTACGGACACGGCGCGCCGCGCTAGTTCTGCGCCCAGTTCAGGGTGACCTCCCCAGCGGCGTCGCCTATTTGCGTCTCGAAGCCGGAGGGGTGAATTGGGAGGGGACAGAGGCTGGTCACGGCAAGTTGGCGTCGCGCTACATCTCGTTTGCTGCCTCAGGCAAAGCAACCAGGGGAATGACCCGACAAATCGAGTTGGAGGACAATGGGACGGACGCTTTGCATCTGGTACCCGGATTGGCCGTTGCGCCGTCCGGACGCACCGCCGGATAGCCCGGCTCAGGTAGTCGGCGAGGACAATCGGGTCCTTGCGGCCAACCATTTGGCGCTGGCGGCAGGTGTGCGCCATGGGATGCGCCGTGGTGAATCCGAAGCCATCTGTCCCAATGTTGTCACCGTTGCCAGCGATCCAGCAATCGAAGCAGTCCGTTTCGAGCCGGTGGCCCAAACAATCGAAGAGCTCATTCCGTCGATCGAGTTGGCTGCTCCGGGCTTGGTTTTTGCCCCGGTTGCCGGCGCTATCAAGTATTACGGGGGAGAAGAGGCGCTCGTTGGGAGAATTGCCAAGGAGATCGACCTCGTTACCGGCCCTGGTTTCAAAATCGGCCTGGCTGCGGGACCTTTCGCGGCGCAACGTGCTGCTGAGTTGGCGGACCCGATCAACATCATCGAAGACGATGCGGTGTTTCTGGCTTCACTAGATGTCGAGACATTGGGTAGTGAGGAGTTGGCGGCCACCTTCCGTTGGCTCGGTGTCACCACACTGGGGGCGGTCGCCGAATTGCCGCGGGATGCCATAACCACTCGGTTCGGCCCTCTCGGGGCACAAGCCCATCGTCTGGCACACGGCGAGGATCGAGCGCCGCAGAATCGCCAGATTCCGCCTGACCTGGACGTTGAAGAACGGTTCTCACCTCCACTCCAAAACCTCGAGCAGGCTGCTTTCATCGCCCGTTCCATGGCGCATCGGCTCGTCGCCGAACTGCATTCGTACGGAGTGGCTCCCCACCGTGTGGAGGTGACCGCAGAAGCCGCCGACGGGACAACCCGAGTACGCACATGGCGCAATCGCGATCCGTTTGATGAAGCTTCGCTGACGGAACGGGTGCGATGGCAGCTGCGGGCATGGCTCGACAGCGCTCGCTTCAACAGTGGCCCGGGTATTCGTGGAGGAGTCATCCGGCTGCGAATCGCCCCTGCGGACGTCTCTGATCGGGGAAGGCAGCTGGGGCTGGCCGAAGATGCTCGATCTGTTGCGGAGGCTGAGCGGGCCTTCATCCAGACCCAAGCCATCGTCGGTATTGACGCGGTGATGCAAGCCAGCCCCAAAGGTGGGCGTACTCCAGGGGACCGGGTTGCCTGGTATCGATGGGGAGATCCGCGCCCCGACTCGGCTGAAAGTGGTCCCTGGCCCGGCCGGGTCCCCAATCCAAGCCCGGCTCTTGTCCCTCCGGAACCACCAATCCTCGAGGTTGAATGGGACGGCGGTATGCCGACCCGGGTTCGCTTGGGAAGTCGTTGGGTCGAGGTCATCTCCTGGGCTGGACCCTGGCGCGACCTCGGGCGTTGGTGGGAGGGCATTGGCCCGTGCGACCGCTACCAACTCGTCACCTCCGCTGGAGCCTTCCTCTGCGAAGTGCGCGCGGGTAGGGCCTACCTGGCAGGGGTCTACGACTAGTGACACACCACTAGGACCGAGATCGCAATGACTCATACTCCCGCTTGATCACCCTGTGGACCTGGTCGCGAAGTGTGTTGATGTCGTCAATCTCCAAACTCTCCACCGATATCGGTTCGTGAACCATCGCTTGGATCGGGCCGCCCATCACGATCTTGGACCCGGGACGCCACGATTCCCAGGTCCCGACGATCGTCACCGGGATGATGTCGAGCTGGTTTGTGATCGCGATCCGAAAAGCGCCCTTCTTGAACGGGCCCATCTGGCCGCTCATCGATCGGGTGCCTTCGGGAAAGATGATCAAAGATTGGCCCCGGCCAGTGGCTGCGGCAACGCCGGCGTTCACGTCGGAATGGATCGCCGAGCCGCGCACCCGGTCAACCTTGACGATGCCCATCGCATTCATCGCCTGTTTGAGGATTGGGATCTTGAACAATTCCGCCTTTGCCAGATATCTGATCGGCATCTCGGTGGCGAGGAACATCACCGGGATATCGAGATTCGAGATGTGATTGGCGATGAAGACAACCTGGCGCGAAGGATCAATATTGTGTTGTCCCCGAACCTCGAGTCTGCTCCCGGCCAGGGCTACGAAGAGTCGGCTCCACCCGCGCACCACCGAGTCAACCAGCGGGCTATCTCGTTTGATGAGGCTGGTCGTGAACACAACGACACATGCCAGCAGGGTGCCGATCAAAAAGACCGGGGCTACCACCAATGTTCGCAACCCCCGGAGCACCTTCATCCTTGTAGCGTAGCTTGACCCATTCAG
>JAAELU010000585.1 GCA_024226255.1 bacterium
CATTCACGGCGCCATGCCTCCCAGGCGTAGCCTACCAAGGTAGGGCGATTTCCGGTGGCGAGCGGGTTTGTACAACCCATCCAGGGTTGGGATCCGTGGGCTCCAGAACCCAGGGTGGCGCGCTTCGCGCTGACCCTGGGCTTTTGGATGGAACCCCGTTGGGGTACTTCGGAAGGGACGCTGTCGCGTCCCGGGCAGACACGAGGTCTGCCCCAACGTCGGAGAGGACGATTCGGTGGTCGGAGAGGGTGATTCGGTGGTTGGAGAGGTTGGGTCGGTGAATTGCGCCATTTTGGCACGGAATTCCGTCCACAGCAGCCGAAGAAGAGATCCAGAGCGAAAAAATCATGGCCAAAGTAGGTCAGGATGTGAGCCGAGGCACAAAACTGCCCTTCTCGATGGCCAGCCGAGCGACTCGAGCTCCTTCAATGCCGTCCTCAGCCGCTGAGGAGGCGACTGGACTTGGTTCAGCGCCGTTCTCGACAGCCGAGTCGGACGTTTCGAGCTTCGGACTGCCGCCCTCGACGAGTTGCCGAGGGCATGTGGATGACGGAATCATGGCCAACCACGATTAGGCCATGGTGCTGGACCCCGTGAGGCTCTGCTATTGCGAAGACCGAGCGAGTCCACGGTCCGAAGCCCCGTGCTCAGCCGTCTTGAACAGGATCAAACGCAGTTCACTCATGTTCGAGTCGGCCTTGAACGCGACTCAGGACTCTGAAATGCCGTTCCAATCCGGCCATCGGAGCTCTTCTCGCTCCCAAACGCCGTCCCTGCTCGATCGCCAAGCGCGCTCCGTAAGAAAAGAGGACCCACGACCGGCGGCCGTGGGTCCTCACGAAGTTGACGGATGGCATCAGGGAGTCGATGCCGGCGATTGCGGTGCGGCTGGCGCGGCGGGTGGCTCCGCCGGCTCAGTCGGGTTGGTCGGCTCGGCCGGGACGGTCGGTTCCGCCCCCTCGGCCTCCTGCACGAGAGCCTCGATCTCGGTGTCGTCGACATCGTCGATGTTGAGCCGCGTCTGGCTGGGCCGGATGCGGTCCGCCAGCTCGGGCTTGTTGATCAGCCTGAGGCAGGCTTCGACGATGCGTGCGATCCACAGGTACCCGGTGTCG
>JAAELU010000586.1 GCA_024226255.1 bacterium
CCGACGTCGTCCCCTCAGCGGAAGAACGGCTGCTGGGGGCCCTCTCCGTTCTTGCGTAGATGACGGCCGATATCGGCCGTCATCTACGCAAGAACGGAGAGGGCCCCCAGCAGCCGTTCTTCCGCTGAGGGGACGACGTCGGCCATCTAGTCTCGTCTCATGGAAGTTGTGATTGGTGAGGACGGTGTGGCCCGATGCTGGTGGGGGACCTCGACGCCCGACTATCAGGCCTACCACGACCATGAGTGGGGGATGCCTGTCGACGATGAGTTCCGTCTGTTCGAGAAGCTGTGCCTGGAGGGTTTCCAGTCAGGGCTGAGTTGGTTGACCGTGCTGCGCAAGCGGGACGACTTCAGGCGGGTATTCCACGACTTTGACTACGAGCGGGTTGCTCAGATGGGTGAGTCGGATGTCGAGCGACTCCTCCAGGATGCCTCCATCATTCGCCACCGCGGCAAGATCGAAGCGACGATCAGCAACGCCGGTCGGACGTTGAAGTTGGTGGAGGAGATGGGGAGCCTGGGGGCCCTCGTGTGGCAGTTCGAACCGCCGGATCGGGTTCCTGGTGATATCCAGCCGACGACCGAGGCGTCAACAGCCATGGCCAAGGAACTGAAGCGGCGGGGGTTCCGGTTCTTCGGCCCAACGACGGCATACGCGTTTATGGAGGCGATGGGGATAGTGAACGATCACCTCGTCGGGTGCGAAGCCCGAGAGCGTGTGGCCGATGCTAGGAAATCATTCGTCCGCCCTGCGGTGGCCACTTCGTGATCAGACTGATCGCCAGCGATCTCGACGGCACCCTTCTGGCACCAAGCGGGCAATTGTCGCCGCGTGCAATTGCCGCCATCGAGGCCGCCGCGTCAGCCGGGATCAGGGTGGTGGCAGCAACCGGCCGCACATACCGCAGTGCCGAGCATCGGTTGCGTTCGGCGCCGCAGATTCAGACGATGGTTTGCTCGAACGGAGCTTTGGTCTACGACCTGCACCGCAATCGTGTCGATCGAGTTAGGCCGATATCCGGAGACCAACTGCGGGAGACATTCGCTTTCCTGCGCAGCCGTATCCCGGAATTGCGGTTCGGTTGGGAGACCGCAGGCGGGTTCGGTCTGGAGCCTGACTTCGGCACCAAACCTGGCGACGCCGCGTACGACAGTTCGCTGATCGGCGGACCGCAGCGCGTCGAGGACATCGATGAGGCAGTCAAGGCGTTCATCGCCCACCCCGAGGTCGAGCAGGTTGACCTGCAGCGCTTGGTCGGGCCGGAGCTGCCGGCATCAATGAACGGAGCCACGTCCGGAGCGCGGTTCATCGAGGTGACGGCGGCAGGCGTGGACAAGGGCACCACCGTGGCTGCTCTGGCTGCGGAGTGGGGTTTCGAGCGCGGCGAGGTTCTGGCGCTGGGTGATCAGATGAACGACGAGCCGCTACTGCGCTGGGCCGGTGTATCGGTCGCCATGGGCAACGCTCGGGCTGAGGTCAAAGAGATCGCCGCCAGCGTGACCGCACCCTGCGCCGAAGACGGTGCCGCCCAAGTCATCGAAGCCGCTGCCGCCGGCGCGTTCTGACCTCGCAACCGTGGCCTGGGCCAGCGTGTCCTTGCTAGGCGAGTCCGTCGGTTTCTGATCCGACCGAGCGGCCCATCAGATTGCCCATGATCTCGGCCGCCGTGGCTCCTTCGTAGAGGACGCGCCCCACCTGTTCGGCGATGGGCATCTCGACGCCCTCCCGCTCGCCGAGCGCCAGGATGCCTCTGGTCGACTTCACGCCCTCGGCCACCATGTTCATTTCGGCAATGACCTGGTCGACAGTCTTGCCTTGGCCGATTCCGAAGCCCACCCGGTGATTGCGGCTCTGTTCGCTCATGCAGGTGGCTATGAGGTCACCCATCCCGGCCAAGCCGGCAAAGGTGAGCGGTCGTCCCCCGAGAGCAGAGCCAAGCCGGGTCAGCTCAAAAAGAGCCCGGGTGATGAGAGTCGCCAGCGTGTTCATTCCAAAGCCCATGCCGTGGGCCATACCGGCGCCGATCGCCATGACGTTCTTAAGAGCGCCCGCCGATTCGGCACCCACGACGTCCGTGTTGGTGTAGACACGGAAGGTTGGGCCGTGAAACAGTGGCTGGACCTCGGTGGCAACGTCGCCGTCGCTGAAAGCGACAACCGCCGCGGCCGGCTGGCCAGCCGCAATCTCGGCAGCGAGGTTGGGCCCGGTCAGGACGCCAATCCTGCCCGGATCGTGATCGGGCAATACGTCTGCAGTGACTTCGGTCATCCTCATCAGCGTGTCGGCCTCGATACCTTTGGAGAGGCTGACGATTGGCACGTCCGGAGAGATGAGCGGTGCCGCCAACTCGAGCACCTGCCGATAGCCGTGTGAGGGGACCCCCCACACCAATAGGTCGGCCGACGTCACCGCCTCCTCGAGGTCGACAGTTGACGAAATGTGCGGCGGCAATTCGTAGTCGACCAGGTAGTCGGGATTGTGGTGTCGGTTGTTGATCGACTCGGCCACCTCGGGGCGACGGGCCCACAGCTGAACCTCATCGGCGCCGACCAGACCGGCCACAGCTGTACCCCAGGACCCGGATCCGACGACCGCGATCTTCACAAAGCCTCCTCCAGCGGACTGACGCATTCACACTACAGATTGGCCGACTCCATGCCGTCGCCACAGGGGGCCGTACAATGTCGCCCGATGTCCGGACAAGCTACAAATCCTCCCAGCCGGTCGTCGCGAGCATGGGGTTCGGTGAAGGTCGGCGGTCGTCGCGTCGCTGAGCGGGTTCGTCTCATGTTCCAGTCTCGCGGCGCCGGGTTTCGACGGCTCGCGGAAGCCCATGCAGGATCGGTCGCCGGTGACACGGTCGTGGCGATCGCGCTGGCCGGCACACTCTTTTTCTCCGTGCCGTCCTCAGATGCCCGCTCCAACGTCGCTCTGTATTTGGTCATCACGCTGGCGCCATTCGCCGTGATTGGACCCTTCCTCGGGCGATTCTTCGAGAGGTTCCCTGCCGCCTACCGCGGTGGCCTGGTGGTGAGTGCTGCGTTGCGCGCCTTGGTTGCGGTAGTGATGGCGATCTGGATCGACTCGCTCTTCCTCTTTCCGTTGGCCTTCCTGATGCTCGTGCTCGGCCGGTTCCACGGAATTGCCAAGTCGAGTGTTCTGCCTGTCGTCCTCGACGGCCCCAGTGAGCTGATTGCGGGCAATGCCAACCTGGCTCGGGCCGGTGTGGTCGCCAGTGCGGCCGCGGCGGTGGTTGGCGGTTTGGCGCAATGGCTGGTCGGCAGCTGGCTGACACTGCTCGTAGCGGCCTTTGTGTACTTGTGGTCGGCGGCCGCGGCCCGCAATCTGCCTGCTCTCGAGCACGAGGGTGCGATCGATCCGAAACTCGCCAAGGCGGCACCGCCCCGTGAAGTGCGGCTGGCCCGGTTTGCCACCGCAGCCGTGCGATTTCTCAACGGATTCCTTCTGTTGCTCGTGGCGTTCGCCTTCAAGGACACCGACGCTGCGGCCGCCGAGTTCTCCACCCTTTTGGGAGCGGGCGGGCTTGGCTATTTCGCGGCCGCCTTTGTCACGCCGGTGCTCGACAAGTACATGAGCGAGGAACCCATGGTGGTGGCCGGTCTTGCGGTTGAAGCTGGAGCGGCGTTCATTGCGGCTCAGGCTTTCGGGCTGCCGGCGGCGTCCGCTCTTGCCTTCGCGGCGGGGTTCGCCTGGGGTACTGCCAAGTTCGGCTTCGACGGATTGCTCCAGGCCAGCATGCCGACACAGGCGCGGGGGAGAGCTTTCACCAACTCGGAAACCTTCTTCCAGATGGCTTGGGTGCTCGGTGCGCTGATCCCGGTGATACCTGTGCTCCCGATCAATCTCGGACTGTCGCTGGCTGGCGTTGCCGCGCTGTTGATCCAGGTCATCTACGTGTCCGCGGTCCTGGTGCCGGTCGCCCATGAGCACCGCCTCGGCACAAGCGAGGACTCGCCACCTCGGCGCGACGTAATGGACCTGCTCTAGGGAGCGTGGGGGTTGCTATTCGGCGGTTACCGAACGCCAGCATCCCCGGGCAACGAGCTCGAGTGCGGCCCTCGATAGTGCCGCTTCGTCGGAAGCTGCCAACCGAATTGCCGGCCCTGCAGCCATGCCCCACAGCACCGTGAGCGGAAGGTCCACGAGCGATTCGACGACATCTTGGAGTGCCGGCGTCGCGAACATCTCGTCATCGACCATCGCAGCCTCGTGAGCCTGTTTGGCATAGGGCGAAGCCTCAACCTGGATCAGGAATCTGGCGCGGGAGGGATCTGCCGCCAGGTGCTCGTAGATGCCAAGCCACAGGTCGCGGAACCGCCTCTCGGGCTGCGTCGCGGTATCGACGGCCGCGATTCCGGCGGCTCCCAGGTCGGTCTTGACCTCGAGGTAGGCGGCCAGCACCAGATCGTCCTTTG
Organism: bacterium; assembly: GCA_024226255.1. Classification (GTDB taxonomy): domain Bacteria; phylum Actinomycetota; class Acidimicrobiia; order Spongiisociales; family UBA5794; genus JAHEJX01. The sequence continues at coordinate 4,440 of JAAELU010000586.1, forward strand.
AGGCGTAGTGCACGTAGGCGGTGCCGGTGGCCACGCCGGCTCGATCGGCAACCGCCGTCATCGAAGTGCCCCGGAACCCGTTGTCGGCAACCAACTCAATCAGGGCTCTTCTGACAAGAGCGGCTCGATCGATCTTGAGAGTTGAGCTCACTGCGTGGCCGCCACCAGTGCCGCAACGTCGAAGTCGATCCCGAGATCTTCCTCCGAGGCGGACCAGAGACCGGTCAGATCACTCGGCTTTCGAAGTTTGTCACCGATCTTGCCAATGATGGGGACACCCTGGGTGACCCACTTCGGCCGGTAGAGCGACCCTCCGGGCGCCGCTGGATCGGTTCCTGCTCGCAGCTGGGGGAGAGCGCCACGTGCTGCCGACTGGCCTGACACCTTGATCAGCGCATGCGTGAGCCGCTGCGAGAATCCACCGGAGGCGGCGCTGGTGGCCTGCAGGTCGGTCTTGGAGAACCCGGGATCGGCGGCGTATGCAGCTACGTCTGAACCGGCGGCGGCGAGCCTTGCGTTGAGCTCCATCGCGAAATGGAGGTTGGCCCGCTTAGAGATTCCGTAGGCCTCCCAGGTCTTGTACTGATCGCGCGAGTGCAGGTTGTCGAGGTCGTATTTGCCCGCATTGAAACGAGCAGTTGAGGTTGTGTTGACGATCCGGGCCCCGCCGGCTTTGAGGAGGGCCGGCATCAGCAAGTACGTCAGGTAGAAGTGGCCGAGGTGGTTCGTCCCGAACTGAAGTTCGAACCCGTCCGCGGTCTGCTGCTCCGGCGTCGCCATCACACCGGCATTGTTGAAGAGCAGGTCGATTGACTCGTGGTCTGCCAACACGCTCTGAGCAAACTCCTCGATGGATGCCTTTGCCGAAAGGTCGAGTGGGCGCACGTCGAGCGAAGCGTTGGCCACACCGGCCCGGATATCGGCATCCGCTTTGGCGGCCTTGTCGAGATTGCGGGCGGCGATGATGACATGGGCACCCTTGCGGGCCAGCTCGCGGGCAGTTTCGAGGCCGAGCCCTCCATTGCCACCGGTGACGATGGCGGTGCGTCCAGTTTGGTCAGGCATGTCGATCGCGGTCCAGGACATTGGAAAACTCCGTAGTAGATGAATGTTCGTTCATAGTGAATGAACATTCATCCAATGTCAATCGGAGAGGGTGCGTGGAGTCCTGGTTCGTGCGTATGTCCAGGCCAATACCGGCCGCCATGTACGCAAGTTCGGGGAGGGTGTGGGACTTCAGTGCAACCCGCAGGTCAGGTGAATGTCCTCTGGTTCGAAGGCAAACAGCTCCGGATCCGGATCGGGAGCGAGCTCGCATCCCTGCCTCAGGTAGAAACCGACCGCCGCTCCGGTTGGAGCCGACGAGACGTAGATAGACCGGGCGCCGGCATCCGAAGCGATCTGAACACATCGCGCCCACAAAGCGGAGGCAACACCGTGCCGGCGGCACTCCTTCGTCACCCAGAGGGCCGCCAACCAGGCCAGTTCATCCTTGAAGTCCGTTTGCACAACGGCCATCCCGACTGGCTGATCAGCTTCGAAGGCTCCCAGGAGGATGGCTCCTCGCGCCAGAATCGGGGTCAGCCATTGTTGGATGCGGGCAACGGAATGTTCTCCGTCGCCAACGAGATCCCAAGGCGGCACAGACCAATGACCGTCGCTTTTGATCAGCTCGCCATCTCCGACCGAGTAGCCGACACGAATCTCTTCGGAGCGATCGATGGCGGCCACGATGTCGAGTCGGTGCGACTCGAGGGCACGCACTTCGATTGTGGGATGGGCGCTGTCGGGCATCCACTGATTCTGGCACGGCCTAGCATCACACACGTGACGCAGGAACCGCGCCAAGGGCGCCAACGCAGGCGGCTGACAGCCACTGTTACCGATCTCGAGGTCGATAGACAGAAAGCGCTACTTGTTGGCGTCGTGACCAAACGCGACTCGGTTGCTGACGGCGAGGCCAGTCTCGATGAGCTCGCCCGGCTCACCGATACCGCCGGCTCGGAACCGGTTCACTCGATGTTGGTGCGACGCGACGCGCCAGACGCGGCGCTCTACGTCGGGAAGGGCAAGGCCAACGAGATTGCGTCCGACGTCGCCGCATTGGATATCGACGTTGTCGTCTTCGACAACGAACTATCGCCGGCGCAGGGACGCAATCTCAACGAGCGGTTTCATGTCGACGTCGTCGATCGCACGGCCCTCATTCTCGACATCTTCGCCCAGCATGCCTCGAGCAAGGAAGGCATGCTGCAAGTGGAGTTGGCGCAGCATCGTTACCGGCTGCCCCGGCTGCGTGGCAAGGGGATCCAGTTGAGCCGGCTCGGTGGCGGCATCGGCACCCGCGGACCCGGTGAAACCCAGCTCGAGACGGACCGCCGTCGGATTCTGGACCGGGTTCGCAAGATCGAGAAGCAACTCAAGGACTCGGCCGGCTCCCGCCAGACGCGCAGCAAGGCGAGACGTCGCCAAGGCCTGCCACTGATCGCGCTTGTCGGCTACACCAACGCCGGCAAGTCGACGCTGTTCAATGCGCTGACCGCCGCTGATGTTCTGGTTGAGGACCAGCTCTTCGCCACCCTCGATTCGACGGTGCGCAAGCTCGAGATGCCAGGCGGTGCCGAAGCGCTGGCCTCCGACACTGTGGGTTTCGTCCGCAGGCTGCCGCACCAGCTCGTCGAATCCTTCCGGGCCACTCTCGAAGAGGTCCAGGATGCCGATCTACTCGTCCACGTTGTCGATGCCGCTGAGGCTGACCCTGAGTCTCAGGCGGAGGCCGTTCGCTCCGTGTTGCACGACATCGGCGCCGGTGAACTGCCCGAGCTAGTTGTCTTCAACAAGATGGATATTGCCCCGCCGGCGGTTGTATCCCGGCTCCTCGAGGTCAACGAGGGATCGGTGGCAGTTTCTGCGGCCAAACGGCGCGGCCTCAATGAACTTCTCGACGCAGTGGCGACTGAGTTGAGCAAAGGCAGTGTCGACGTTGATTTGCTGATTCCGTATTCGAGCGGCGACATCGTTGATCGGCTGTACCGGGTCGGCGAGGTCATCGAGCGTTCCGATGAGGCGTCCGGCACCAGAATCACGGCGCGGATTCCGGCCGCCGAACTTCCCCGTTTCGCAGGGTTTTCGAGCGATTGACACAATTTCACGTGCGTTTTGGTGTTGTACCTCTGTACACTCGCCGCCAGTCTTCGACCCCGCAGGGCTTTGGGTCGTCTGACTCTCCCCCCAACAAGGAGAACCATTTACATGAAGACAAAGTTTCGCTACCTATTTGCACTCGTAGCGACGTTCGCACTCGTAGCCGCAGCATGCGGCGGCAGTAGCGAACCACCCGAGGCGGGAGCGCTGGGTCAAGTGGAGATCGCAGAAGGCGAGTCGGTTCAGATCCGCTCGTTCAATGCAATCACCGGTGACGTATCGTTCCTCGGTATTCCCAACCAGCGTGGCGTCGAGTTGGCCATTGCCGACTACGGCGACATTCAGGGCTTCTCGGTCTCGATGGGAACCGGACTCGACGACCTCTGTTCGGCAGACGGTGGTCAGGCCGGCGCTACGCAGATCGTGGCCGATCCCCAGATCATCGGTGTCATCGGAACCTCGTGCTCCGGCGCGGCCGGTGCCGCGATGCCGCTCATCTCTGATGGCGGACTCGTGATGATCTCCGGCTCGAACACGTCACCGGCGTTGACGTCAGACCTGGCAGGCAATGCCGCGTCCGACTACAACAGCGGGTACTACCGGACCGCTCACAACGACCTGAACCAGGGCAAGGCGATCGCTCAGTTCGCATACAACGACCTTGGCAAGCGCAACGCCGGCGTCATCCACGACGGTGACCTGTATACGTTTGGTCTTTCGTCCGCCTTCCAGACCTTCTTCGAAGAGCTCGGCGGCACGGTCTCCGTATTCACGGCCGTCAACAAGGGTGATACCGACATGAGCGGCGTTCTCGCTGAAGTCGCAGCCGGCGGACCAGACATGATCTTCACCCCGACGTTCCCGCCCGAGGTGAACTTCATCGCCCAGCAGGTCGGAAACGTTTCGGGCCTCGAAGGCGTGACCATGGTTGGCGCCGATGCCTCGCTCGTGGATAACTTCCTCGAGATTCCTGAGGCCGCTGGTTGGTACCACTCCGGTCCGGACCTGCGTTATGGAAGCAACGAGAACAGCATCACCGAGACCGATGCCGAGACATTCCTCGCGGCCTACAACTCCACGTGGGGTGAGGCTCCGTCGGCATCGTTCTGGGCGCACTCATATGACGCCGCCACCATGCTGTTGAAGGCAATCGACGACGTCGCTGTCGAGGTCGATGGCTCACTCTATGTCGACCGCCAAAAGGTGCGCGATGCGCTCAACGACATGTCGCTCGACGGCATCATCGGTCCGATCAGTTGCGATGACTTCGGCGATTGTGGATCGCAGTTGATCACGATCATCCTGAACGAATCGCCCAGCGATATCGAAGCTGCCAACCAGAATGTGGTGTACGAATTCCGTCCATAGACGACCCTCGGACACACCCATAAACAAGGAAGCGGCGCTGCCCATTGGCAGCGCCGCTTCCATTTCGGCTTAAATACCCAGACCTTGGTCAGCGCTACAGACAATCAACCACGCCGCGCCC
>JAAELU010000587.1 GCA_024226255.1 bacterium
ACTCGAATGAGTTGAAGCGGGGCCCCCAATCGGGGGCCCCGCTTCCGTGTGTGGGCCACAGATTCTCCAAATTGATGAACATCACCTGCGGGTGGGGCCAACCTTCGCTAATGTGTCACGAGCACACGAGCCGGAGGCAAGCTCATGTTGGCGTACATCATTCGACGATTGGTCTACGGAGTGGTCACTCTGTTGGCCCTCAGTCTCGTAGTCTTCCTGCTTATTCAGGCATCCGGGGGTGGGCCGCTCGACCGACTCAAGTTGAATCCTCGAATGGCGCCGGTTATCGCTCAGCTCACTGAACAGTGGGGGCTGGACAAACCGATCATGCAGCAGTATTTCACCTGGCTGAGGAATTTTGTGACTCCGACAGACGTTGCCTCCGCTGCCGGTCTCACGGTCATCTTCGGCAAGATCGGGATCCAGGGCATCATGCCCATCGTTACGATCGTGATTGCGGGTGCCTACACGGCGTGGGCATTCCTCGCCAAGATCAACCAGTCGTGGTGGCGTGCCTTCCGTGCATTCAGCATCGTGTTCGTGTGGGTTATCGGGCTGTGGCTCGCCAAGTCCCGCATCGTTTTCTCGCTCTCCTGGGGTGACTCGTTCCGCGGTGACGGCGCTGTTTGGGACAACATCTTCGGCGCTGCCGGGGCCACGTTCCGTTTGGGGATAACGGCGCTGCTGTTGGCGCTCCTGATAGGTATCCCACTTGGGATCTTCCAGGCGATTCGCCAGTACAGCTTCTTCGATCAGGTGGGGACAACCCTGTCGTTCATCGCCTTCTCAACCCCGATCTTCATCATTGCTATCGGGTTCCAGCTGCTGTTGGCGCTGTACCTGGAGAAGTGGACCGGCGTGAAGCTCTTCTTTGTCACCGGCATGACCGATCCCGGCTACAACGACCTTGGGTTCATGGCGCAGATCGGCGACGTCGTCAGACACCTGGTGCTGCCAGCGTTGTCGATCGCGTTGATTTCGATCGCCTCGTACTCCCGTTTCCAGCGAGCTTCAATGCTCGAGGTCATGCACAGCGACTATCTCCGCACCGCCAAGGCCAAAGGTCTGCCGCGGCGCCGAGTGATTCTCAAGCATGCGCTGCGTAACGCCCTGATTCCAATCGTGACTCTGGTATCGCTCGATGTCGCCGGCATTATCGGTGGAGCGATCATCACCGAGTCCATCTTCGGTTGGCCTGGTGTCGGTCGTCTCTACATTCAAGCGATCAACGCCGTTGACTATCCAACAGTCATGGCCGTCGTGATGTCGATCGGTATCGGCATTGTGATCATGAACATCGTTGCTGACATTCTGTACGGCGTCCTGGACCCGCGCGTCAGGTATGACTGATCTCCTGAACCGCCCTGAGGGCGGTCCCAATGACGATGCAGAGGGGATGGCAGTAGAGCCCATTACTCAATGGGACCTCTTCATAGCCCGGCTGCGTCGTCACCGCCTCGCCATGATCTCGACGATCTTTCTGTTCGTCATCATCATCGTGTCGTTCATCATCGGGCCTCTGCTGTCGTGTGACAAAGGCGCAGTGGAATGTGATTTCCCGCAGCTGTGGGACTACACCGACGGCCTGCGCGACGACAACGACCGGCTGCTGGTCAACATCGCACCGCGCACCGAGATTCCGTTCGGCACAGATGAATTGGGACGCGACGTCCTGGCGCGGGTCGTGCGGGGTGGACAGGCCAGCCTCACCGTTGGTTTCGTGACGGGCCTTCTGGTCGCCTCTATCGGCACGGTGGTGGGAGCCTTGGCCGGTTACTACCCGGGCATTGTCGATCAGGCGCTGATGCGATTTACCGACCTGATATTGGGATTACCGCTGCTCCCGGTGGCGATTGTCGTTGGACGATTACTGCCCGAGCTGACGTTCCTACCGGATTGGATGCAATCGGGCCCTTGGGGCATCGCATTCTTACTCGGCTTCCTCCTATGGGGCGGTTTGGCGCGCATTGTTCGTGCCGAATTCCTCTCACTACGTGAGAAGGAGTTCGTTGAGGCTGCCCGAGCCGCCGGCGCCAGCGACCGGCGGATCATCTTCCGTCACATTCTTCCGAATGCCATGAGCCCGATCATCGTCCAGACGACGCTCATCATCGGCGCCGCCATCATCATTGAGGCGGCGCTGTCATTCCTCGGATTTGGCGTGCGCCCACCGACGCCCACGTGGGGCGGTATGGCCGCCGAAGGAGGCGGAGTCGCGGTCCGTGGCTTCTGGTGGGAGCTGGTGTTCGCCGGCTCCGCATTGGTCTCCACCGTGCTCGCGGTCAACTTCATCGGTGACGGACTGCGCGACGCTCTTGACCCGACCCAGACCATCGAGCGGAAGTAGCACCACTTGGCCGAGCCCCTACTTTCAGTTCACGATCTACGCACCTACTTCACGACAGAGGAAGGTGTTGTGCGCGCCGTAGATGGCGTGTCCTTCGATATCGCCGCTGGCGAACGCCGTGGCGTTGTCGGCGAATCCGGTTCAGGCAAGTCCGTTACCGCAATGTCGATCATGCGCCTCATCGAACCACCGGCCGGTGAGATCGTTACCGGGACGATCGACTTCCAGGGCACCAATCTGTTGGCCATGCCTGAGGATGACATGCAGGATGTTCGTGGTGGCAAGATTGCAATGATCTTCCAGGACCCGATGACATCGCTCAATCCGGTGTACACAATCGGCGATCAGCTGATGGAGACCATCATGCTGCATCAGCATGTCAACAAGCATGATGCTCGTGACATTGCGGCTCAAGCGCTCGACGATGTTCATATCCCGGGTCCGCAGACGGTGCTCGACGACTATCCCCACCAGTTCTCGGGCGGTATGCGGCAGCGTGTCATGATCGCGATGGGTCTCTCGTGCAATCCGGATCTGCTCATCGCCGATGAGCCGACGACGGCGTTGGACGTAACAACGCAAGCCCAAATCATGGATCTGATGCTCCAGCTGGCAGCAGATCGTGGGACTGCGGTCATGCTCATCACGCACGACTTGGGCGTCGTGGCGGGCTTCTGCGACACCATTCAGGTCATGTATGCAGGTGGCATTGTCGAATCCGGAACAGCTCAGGAGATATTTGGAGACCCACAACATCCGTACACGTGGGGCCTCCTGGGATCGATGACCCGCCTCGATGAATCGCATGCCGAGCGATTGCATTCGGTCCGCGGCGCGCCGCCGTCGCTGATCAATCCGCCAAGAGGGTGTCGGTTCAACCCGCGCTGCGACTTTGTCCAGGACATCTGCCGGGCCAGCTACCCCGCCCTGCGCACTAGCGGTGGCGACGACCAGCTCGCGGCGTGTCATTTTGCAGTGGATCTCGATCTGAAGACGATTGACGTCCGCGAGGGGAGCACGACGTGACGGATGTGGCAAACGCCCTGACGCCGACTCCTCATGTGGGCGACCTGCCAGACGACGTGCTGCTGCGTGTCGACGGCCTCGTCAAAGAGTTCCCGATCAAGCGGGGAGTGTTCTTCAAGAAGCAGGTTGGGGCCGTTCAAGCTGTCTCCGGAGTCTCGTTCGAGATCAAGACGGGCGAAACGCTCGGCCTCGTTGGTGAATCGGGATCCGGCAAGTCGACCACCGCCCGATGTGTGCTCAGGCTCCTCGAGCCGACAGCCGGCCAGGTCTACTTCCAGCACACTCGGGAGGATTCCCGCGGGCTTCCGGACATCGTCGAGATCGCCTCGGCCGACAAGGAAATCCTGCGGCTGCTTCGTGAGGAAATGCAGATCGTCTTCCAGGATCCATTCGCGAGCCTCAACCCGAGGATGACGGTTGCCAGCATCGTTTCGGAGCCACTGATCGTCCACGGTGCCGGTTCCGCCCAGGATCGTCTGATGAAGGTCAAAGAGCTGCTGCGGCTGGTCGGGCTGAGCCCTGAGCACACCAACCGCTACCCGCACGAGTTCTCCGGCGGACAGCGGCAACGTATCGGGATCGCCCGTGCCCTGGCGTTGAATCCGTCGCTGATCGTGCTGGACGAGCCGGTGTCAGCTCTCGACGTGTCGATTCAAGCCCAGGTACTGAACCTCTTGGCCGATCTCCAAGAGCAGTTCAACCTGACCTACCTCTTCATCGCCCACGACCTGTCGGTTGTGAGGCACATTTCAGATCGAGTCGCCGTCATGTACCTCGGAAAGATCGTTGAAGTCGCCGAGCGCGACGAGATGTACGAGCGGCCGATGCATCCGTACTCGCATGCTCTGCTGTCGGCTGTTCCCATCCCGGATCCGATACTCGAGGTCAACCGCAAGCGAATCCTGCTCGAGGGCGACATTCCTTCGCCGTCGAATCCTCCGGTAGCTTGCAGGTTCCACACTCGTTGTCCCAAGTTTGCTGACGGCGTGTGCAACGTTGACGATCCGCCACTGCGCGAGCTCGAGCCGGGTCACTGGGTTGCCTGCCATTACCCGGAGGTTCAGGACATGTTCGAGACTGTCGACAGCGACGCCTAGTAAGGCATGGTGGCGGCCGGAGGATTCAAGGCGGCTCCTCCCCAGGTATACTCGCCGCCGCTGACCACGTCGGAGTGGCGGAATTGGTAGACGCGCTAGGTTGAGGGCCTAGTGAGCTTTTAGCTCGTGGAGGTTCGAGTCCTCTCTCCGACACCGCGAAACGGCAACGCCGGTTTCAAACCCACCTCATGCGGGAGTACCTGAAGCTTTGGGGCTCCCGC
>JAAELU010000588.1 GCA_024226255.1 bacterium
CGGTTGTACTTCGCGAAAGACTCCCGTCAATCGCCCTTGATGGTGGCGCGCACGTATCCACGACTGGCGGAGTGGCACAGTGTCCGCGATCAGATGGACCCACGGGGAGTATTCACGTCCGACTTGGGAAGAAGGTTGTCGCTGTGATCGATGCTGTTGGTGAGCCGCAGTCGGTGCTCGTGCTCGGAGGGTCGAGCGAAATCGCACTCGCGACGGTGGAGGCCTTGCCGCGGACCCGGCTTCGTCGAGTGGTGTTGGCGGGGCGGCCGTCGGCAGAAATCGATCGAGCTGCGGAGCACCTGGGTGCGTTGGGCATTCCCTCGGTGGAAACGACCCTGTTCGACGCAGCCGACACCGGCAGCCACGGTGCGTTCGTTGATGCTGTTTTCGATGACGGGGATGTCGACATTGTGCTGCTGTGTTTCGGCGTCCTGGGAGATCAAGCCGAAGCGGAAGCCGATCCGACGAAGGCCGTGGAGGTTGCCACGGTCAATTACACGGGCGCGGTGAGCGTGGGGCTGAATGTCGCGCAACGGTTGCGCCGGCAAGGCCACGGAAAACTCGTGGTGCTATCGAGCGTGGCGGGGGACCGCGCGCGTCGGTCGAACTACGTGTACGGGTCGACAAAGGCCGGTCTAGATGTTTTCGCTCAGGGTCTCGGCGACGCCCTGGTGGGCTCCGGGGCGTCCGTATTGATCGTGCGCCCTGGCATGGTGCGCACCCGAATGAGCTATGGCTTGCCCGAGGCGCCGATGACGACCGATCCCGAGGTGGTCGGCACAGCGATCGTGCAGGCGCTGCGTAAAGGCAAGAGCGTCATCTACGTACCCGGTCCGTTGCGGTTCCTGATGACCGCCGTGAAGGCGGTACCTCGACCCTTGTTTCGACGCTTACCCCAGTAGCGATTGGCAAGGCAGTCGGCAGCGGCATGTGAATCGCGGCCCGTGCGAATCATGGAGCGGGTGACGGGAATCGAACCCGCACTGTCAGCTTGGGAAGCTGATGTTCTGCCATTGAACTACACCCGCGTGGGGTACCTGAGTCTACTTGGCGGCACGCCTGGCGAGTTCTACTCCCAGTGATTGGAAGTCACGCATCGAACTCGAGTAGTCGGAGAAAGCCGACAACCTCTCGAGGAATGTCAACTCCGACTCCAACGTGGCGCGAACGTCGTCGAAGCGCCCATCGACCATCGCGGCTGTTCGCTGATGTTGTCGATACGCGGCCTTCCAGGCGGCGGGAGTATTCTTGCGCTCGGCCTTCTTGATGGCCCGAACGAGCGTCGTCATCTCACGTCGAGCTTGACGAGCAGTCTTTGTCAGTTGGCGTTCTTGTGCGGGTGTGAGTCGATCCTGGTAGCGGTCGATGTAGTCATCGGTCAGAGCCGACACGTCACTACGGAGTTCCTGGGCGTCCAGAAGTGGGCTCGAGGCGGCGTGTGCGGGACCCACTCCGACGAGAGCGGCGATGAGGCCGGTGATGATCGCCCCAAGGGTGAGCGTCGAGACTCGCCGGATCGAGTGGTTCACGATTTTTATGACGCGCGTAGCGCTTACCAGGTTCCGCCCATACCCTGGTGGCGTGGACGAGAACACGGACCAGAACACGGGCCAAAGCAACGTGTTCGGCGGGCCATTGGAGGTGTGCAGCCTCGAGCCGTTGACCGGTTTTTACCGGGACGGTTTCACCAATACCGGTCCCGAGGACATTGGGTCTCACACGGTGTGTGCGGTGGTGACCGCCGAGTTCCTCGAACATCAGAAGTCCATCGGGAACGATCTCTCGACGCCGCATCCCCAATTCGGATTTCCCGGGCTCAAGCCAGGTGATCGATGGGGAGTCTGCGCAGGTCGGTGGCTGCAGGCTCACCACGACGGGGTAGCCGCTCCGGTTGTTCTCAAGGCAACGAACGAGGCAGCATTGTCCGCCGTTCCCATCGAAACTCTGACCGAGCACGCGGCCGATGTGCCCGACGACCTTTCAGAAATCAGTGACCAGAACGGATGAGTCGGCCGTAGCGGTGCATGGTCTGAGAGATTGCTTGCTCCTTGACAAAGCGCAGGAGGTCCAGACGACCGATCTCGGTCACGATCGATTCGTCGACGGTTAGACCAGTGGTCTGTGCGGCCTCGAGGACGTTGTCGTTTGTCTTGGTGAGGAGTCGCAAGCGGGCTTCGCCAGTCTGAGCAGACAACCGAGTTGCGAGTTGGTCGTCGGTTTCCCTCGCAGGGGTGCTGAACTGAATCGGAACACCAGTGATCGCTGCGGCGGTGCGCAGGAGGTGCGCCTCGGTGGTGTCATCGGTGTCGATCCGAACGATCACCATGTCCAGTGGGTGGTATCGCAGCACGTTGCTCTCACACGTGAGCCCACTCGGATCATGCTCAAGGGTGAAGTAGTTATTCCATGCGCTCTGGTAGTCGGCGATTGCTGAGTCAGCAACACAATTTTGCGTGTTCGCGGATCCACCTGTGCAGGTGCGCCAGGTGCCGTAGGAGTGCAGGTGATCGGGGCCACCGGGCTTGGTCCCCGAGCCAACCGAACTGCGCTTCCAGCCGCCGAACGGTTGACGACGCACGATCGCACCGGTGATGTGTCGGTTGATGTACGCATTGCCGACCTGCACGTTCTCACGCCAGAAGTCAATCTCCTTGGGATCCAGTGACTGGATGCCGCCGGTGAGTCCGTAGATCGGCGCGTTTTGAAGTTCGATCGCGTGCGTGAGGTCATCTGAGCGCATGAGGCCGAGTACAGGACCGAAGCACTCGGTGAGGTGGAACCACGATCCCGGCTCCACATCCTTACGCACACCGGGTGTCCAGGTGTTCTCGTCGATCTGCTGCGGTTCGACTAACCAGGTTTCACCGTGCTCGAGGCTGGTGAGCGCGCGCTCAAGAGGTCCGCGGGCCGGGGCAATGAGCGGCCCCATGATCGTGGACAAATCGGTGGCGGGGCCGACCTTCAGGCTGCGGACTGCATCGGTGAGGCGAGTGTGGAAGGACGGATCGTCGTAGACGCTGGCCTCGATGATCGCCAGGCTCGCGGCTGAGCACTTCTGGCCGGCGTGGCCGAAGGAGCTCTTCACTAAGTCCTTGATCGCCTGATCGATGTCCGCGGCGGCGGTGATAACCATGGCGTTCTTGCCGCTGGTTTCGGCGTTGATCCGGATGGTGGGCTTCCACGAGGTGAACAGGTCGGCTGTTTCCAGCGACCCGGTGAGCATGACGAGATCAACGTCGTCATGCGTGATGAGGCGCTGACCCACCTCGTTGTCCGGGGTGCAGGCCAGTTGAACAAGATCCTCCGGGACTCCTGCGCGATGCAGCGAATCGATGAGTAGTGCACCGACCTCACGAGCCTCCGGGGCGGGCTTGAGGATCGCGCCGCCGCCGGCTGCGATCGCGTGGACCAGGCCGCTGAGCGGGATGGCGTAGGGGAAGTTCCATGGACCGGCCACGACGGTGACCGGGTGTGGGGTCCACTGCAAACCCTGCTTCTCGTACTCCTCGTGCTGAAGCGTGAGATGCGCGGCGTAGGTCACGAAGTCGATGCCCTCGCTGATCTCCGGATCAGACTCGCGCACGGTCTTGCCCATGAAGTGCGCTTCGGCGGCGATCGCCTCGCCGCGACGCTCCTCGAGCACGTCGGCCACTTGGGCGAGGATCGTGCGACGGGTGGCCCAACTTGTGGCGGCCCACTCGGCTTGCGCGGTCTTTGCGAGCTCGATGGCGTCGTCAATGTTGGCAATGGATTCCACGAGTGGCGGGTTGATGGGCTGGTAACTGTCCAAGTGGCGGTGCAGCCACTCGCGGTTGGCGGGGATGGTGAAGTCGGTGTCCGCAACGTTCTCGAAGGACCCATCGACTGGGAAACGCGGGTGTGACTCACTGCGATCTTGATCGCGACGAGTCTTGCTGGTGACGGTGTGACGCCCGGCGACCGAGGCGCGGAAACGCTCGGCTTGTTCGCGCCACTCGGGGCTTCCGGGGGTGATGTCAAACAGTGCACGCAGAAAGTTCTCCGGTGAAGAGTTCTCATCCAGCCGACGAGACAGGTAGGCAATGGATGCGTCACGTTCATCCTCGCTGACGATTGGGGAGTAAAGCAGCAGCGAGCCAGCATCGTTTCGCACCGCACGCGATTGCGGCAGCGCCATGCCTTCGAGCATCTCGATCTCGAGGCGGTCGTGGGCGTTTAGTTCATCGCGAAGGGTGAGCGCCCAGGCGACCTCAAACAGGTTGTGGCTGGCCACTCCGATGCGCAGAGCACCAGGAGTTGCATTCAGTAGCGCAAACTCGAGCATCGCCTTGTAGCTGGCATCAACGTCGGCCTTCGTTGGGTAGGGCGCGGGTTGCCAGTCGTGCAGTTCGGCTTCCACAACTTCCATTGCAAGGTTTGCACCCTTGACCAGACGCACCTTTATCCC
>JAAELU010000589.1 GCA_024226255.1 bacterium
AGTCCCCGGCGCCCAACGCCACCCCTGGAAGGAATGGGGGCTGGCAATCATCACGCTCGGGATCTATGCCGCCGTCAACCACTATCGGATCAACCGAGAGCTACGTGACTTCGGGGTCGACGTCGATCCGCTCAAAGCACTCATCGCCTTGGTGCCGGGCGGGCTTCTGATCATCCCCCCCTTCGTAACGATCTACCGAACGAGCCAGCGGATCGCCGTCGCCCAGGAGACAACTGGGCTCACACCCACAATCCGTCCCGAGTTGAGTGCGATCGGATCCGTCATCGCACTCGTACACATCGTGTACCAGCAATCGCAGCTCAATCGGGCTTGGCAAGCCGACGCCTCAGGAGAACAGACATGAAGATGCCACCGGACTCGGCACCGGCAGTCCCGACCATCGGCTCTGCCCCAGCGATCAATTTCGTCTTCCAACAAGCGGTAGTTGCTTTCGAGGAGGAAGCGCCATGACAAACATGACATCCACTAGCCAACCTGGTGATCCATCGCAGGAGTACCGACCACCCGATAGTGAGTCGGCCGGTTCGGTCTTCGACTGGATCGGCCATCGAATCCGACCGATAGCGGCGGCCGGGATCGTGCTCGCAATCGTGCTCGGCGCAGCGGGGTTCGCCATTCGGCTCGCCGACAAGCTGGCCAACGGCCCGGACCAGCCGGCGTTCAATCCCGGCGGTGAGATCTACGACCTACAGGAACGAGCCGGCGATCTGTTCGATCCTGCGACAGAGGTGCTGACCACGATGTTCTTCGTCGAGTCTCCGAACCCGACAACGGGGGATGTGCTGACCCAGAGCGCACTGTCGGAGTTCCTGGCCAACTCCGAGGCACTCAAAGCTGATCCCGAGTCTCAGAAACATCTGACCTCGACATTCGACAACGACCTCGGGGTTGAAGTTGACGGCGTTTTCTCGATCGCCCAAGCCGTCGACCAGAGCCTTCCGGGAGGATTGGCCGCCGCTGACGACGCCGCGGTCAAGCAGGCGTTGGCCCAGATCTTGGACGAGTCGAGCCCTCAGGCCTCGCTCCGCTCAATGCTCTCCCAGTTGACGACCTCGACCGTCGAGACGGTGAACGGAGAAACGATCACCGTCTGGCGATCGCCGGCGTTCCAGGCTCGGGTTGCCTACCTGCGGGAATCGTTCGAGATCGACAAGCCTGACTCGGAGCTCGACGATTTCGTTGAATACCAATACGCGACAGAGAGCCAGACCTGGATGCGGGATGTACAGACCCTCCTTCGGGGTGATCAGAGCAACATGACGGTCTTGGGTCTGGCGATCGATGGGATACTCACCGACGAGGAACAGAACGCGGCCGCTGGTCCATTCAT
>JAAELU010000590.1 GCA_024226255.1 bacterium
CACCTCCCCCAGATGTTGCCCGCCCAGAGCGGCGTGCAACGGGGGAGGAGACAGGTCTCGCGACCGTGGGAGTCGCTCCGGTTAGGTACCTACCTAGTACCTGGCCTTACGCGAAATGGCGCCCCAGTGGGGCGCCATTTCAAGAATTACGGGGACCCTAGGGTCCGGGAAAGCGGCTTCGCTCTTTTGGGATTCGGGCAGACGGCGGGCCAGGAAGCCATCTACACGTACCGGTCCGGCACGGTCAGGGTAGGGGCTGACCATATGCACCTTCACGGTCGAATCCGCTCTCGGAACGGTGGTGGATCGTCCCTGCCACCGGTCCCAAGGGATCCCCGTATTGGTGTCAATTCAACATCATCAAGGCTGAATTGTCCAGCGGCGCTGTACCACGATTTTCCACGGCGGCGGTGAAACCCCTGTCGCGGCAGCGAATAGGGACTCGGAACGGAGTTTCGCGGGTCGCCTGATCGACCTGACTGAGGGTGCTCAAACCTGGTTAGTGGTCTGCCTTGACGAGAGCCTCAATCTCCGCTGGGTCCAACCGAATCCCCGGGCCCATTGTCGAAGACAATGCGACCTTCTGGATGAAGCGACCTTTGGCGGACGCCGGCTTGGACCGCAGGATCTCGCCCGAGATGGCGGTGAAGTTCTCGACAAGCTGCTCTGCCTCAAATGAGACTCGACCGACCGGCACGTGCACATTGCCATACCGGTCGTTGCGGTACTCCACCTTGCCGGCCTTGAACTCAGAGACTGCTTTGGCCACATCCTGTGTGACTGTGCCGCTCTTGGGGTTGGGCATAAGGCCGCGGGGACCAAGAACTGGTCCTAACTTGCCGACAACCGGCATCATGTCGGGAGTCGCGATCGCCAGATCGAAGTCGATCGATCCCCCACTGCCGATCTCATCGGCCAGTTCCTTGCCTCCGACGATGTCCGCGCCGGCCTCTTCGGCCTCCTTGACTTTCTCACCACTGGTGAACACGGCGATCCGAATCGATTTGCCGGTTCCATGCGGCAAGCTCACTGTCCCGCGGACTAGCTGGTCGGCTTGCCGAGCGTCGATACCCAGTTTGAACACCGCGTCAATGCTCTCATCGAACTTGGCGAATGCCAGCCGACGAACCAGCGTGACGGCATCTTCGGCATTGTGGAGCTTCTCTTTGTCAACCTCGCTGGCGATTCGCGCTGCGTTCTTTGACATACCCATTGTTGTTGCCTCCTCGTGGTTCGATGGCCTAGGGAACCGAAGGTTCCCGGCCTCCCACATCTCGAGTGTTTGCTGTGTCTATTTTGAGAGCCGAAGCTCACTTCCTACAAGAGTCTTGATGCTCAGCCGCCCCGGCTAGCGCTCCAGCGCTAGCCGAAAGCTGACGCTTGCGTCAGCCGACGACCTCGAGGCCCATGGAGCGGGCCGTACCGGCGATGATATTGATGGCAGCATCGATGTCGTTTGCATTGAGGTCGACCATCTTGGTCTCCGCGATTTCCTGCAGCTGGGCGCGAGTCACCGTGCCCACCTTCTCGACATGCGGCACCGCCGAACCCTTCTCAATCCTTGCCGCCTGACGAAGGAGCACCGCTGCCGGTGGCGTCTTCGTCACGAACGTGAAGGATTGATCCTCATAGATGGTGATCTCGACAGGGATGATTGTCCCGGTCTGGCCAGCAGTCTTGTCGTTGTACTGCTTGACAAAATCCATGATGTTGACGCCGTGCGGACCAAGTGCGGTACCAACGGGGGGCGCCGGGCTCGCCTGTCCGGCGGGAATCTGCAGTTTTAGGACGGTCGCTACTCTTTTGCGGCCCATCGGAACCTCACTTGATGAAGACGTGCTACGTGATACGAGCTACGTGATACTTGCCTAGTACTTGAGAATCTGGTCGAAGTTGAGCTCGACTGGAGTCTCCCGGCCGAAGATGTCGACCAGCACGCGGACCTTTGACTGGTCCACATTGATTTCCTCGATAATGCCGTTGAAATCTGCAAAGGGCCCCTCGACGACACGAACTGTCTCGCCGACTTCCCATGCCACCTTGAGCTTGGGCTCTTTTTTCTCCTCCTCGTCCTTGCGGACGCCAAGGATTCTCTCAACCTCGCGGCGTGAGAGCGGGGTGGGCTTGCTGGCGTTGCCGACAAAGCCGGTCACGCCGGGGGTGTTACGAACTGCGTACCAAGAATCATCGTCCATGTAGAGGCGCACGAGGATGTACCCGGGGAACTTCTTACGCATGACGTTGACCTTGCGGCCAGCCTTGAACTCGACAACCTCTTCCATCGGGATGACGGCGTCGAACACCTTGTCTTCGAGATGCATCGACTTGATACGAGTCTCGAGGTTCGCCTTGACCTTGTTCTCATACCCGCTGTATGAATGGATGACGTACCAAGAGCCGGGCAGGTCGTAGGGACTGGCGGGCGGAGCCGGCGCGGCTGCCTCTTCGACGGGAGCCGCCTCGTCCATCTCCGGAACCTCGTTGGTAGTCGTCATCAGCTGAACACCGACAGCACGAGACGCTTCATACCGAAGTCCATGGCAAAGGTCATAACCGTTACAGCAGCAGTGACAATGAACACGACCGTGCTGAATGTCGCAGTCTCCTGGCGGCTAGGCCAGGCCACCTTCTTCAGCTCCTGGCGCACTTCGTGGAGGAACACGCGGAATGAAGTGCGTTCCTTCTTCTGTCGCTGCGGTACCGCTGCACGACGCTTCTTGGCGCGCGCTTCTTCCTTCTCCTGAAGGCGGCGCATCTCTCGGTTCACGGAGCACTCCTCACAAGGACAGGTGTCCTCGACAATTCCATACAACTGCGACCGCTAGGTCAGCAGGGGCGGTGGGACTCGAACCCACAACCTCCGGTTTTGGAGACCGGCGCTCTGCCAATTCGAGCTACACCCCTCCGGATGGCGTTCAAACCCGGGTGGAGTATATGAGGCGCCCGCCGAAAGTCTAAATCTCTTCCACACTTAGTGAGTCGGTCAAGCCGCAGCCCGGGCACGTCGCCACAAGGCTACAGCAACAACACTCGCCGCGGCAGCCGTCGCCCCGGCAATGGTTGCCACCACCTTGGCTCCATGATGTTGCGCTCCGATAGGGGCCGCATCTGCCCAAATTGCCTGCTCAACTCGCTCGACCAAAGTGCTCGGCGCGGGCTCGATGTGGTCAGCTAGCGAGCTGAGTTCACGCCGCAAGCGCCGGAATCGAGCAACCTCGGCCTGACAACGCAAACATGTTGCTGCATGGTGCGCCAGCGGACCGGGGAGGATGCTCGCCTCGGCGAGATTGGGGCCAAGGCTCTTGACGGCCTTGCATTTGAGACTGCTGGAACGATTCATCTTCGTATTCATTCGGCACCGCCGAGCTCGTCCCAAAGCAAACCGTGAAGCTGCTTGCGACCCCGATGGAGGCGCACTTTGGCGGCAGTTGTGGTGATTCCCAGATGGGAGGCAATCTCACGGTGAGGCCAGTCATACACATCCTTGAGGACCACAACGGCGCGAACGGATTCTGAGAGCTCGTTGAGCGCGCTCAGCAACCGCGGCCGCATCGACGCCACCGTCGCGGCCTCGAGTGGGCCGATTCCTGGTGCCACTGGATCTTGTCCGACTTCACTCAGTGGCGACGCAAGGTGGCGTTTCTGAGAGCGCCGCACCGACCAGGAGGTGTTCACCACGATGCGATGCAGCCACGTTGAGAACTTGGCATCGCCCCGGAACTTGGGGAGTGCGCGCCAGGCGCGGATGAACGCTTCCTGCGAAACGTCCGCTGCTAGCTCTCGATCGCCGACAAGTCTGCTGGCCAAGGTGGAGACCTCGTCTTGATGTAGACGCACCAATTCTGAGAAGGCTCGGCGATCGCCCTGCCGGGCCTGATCGAGGAGCGCTTCCTCGTATGGTTGGACCTCGCCCACGGTCATGGGGTTACTCCACCCTCACTGTGGCGTGGCCTGTCACCAGATCGACCGCCTCTGCGCTGACAGCGAGATCCACCCGCTCGATTCCACCCGTCGGCTCCCCAGCGATAGTCCCCGTGACCTTTGTGGACACGGCGGGCCGCAGTGCAGTGCGGAACCTGAGCCGCAGCTCGGCTAGTGGGTCCAATCGCTCCGTTGTCGCCGCAGCCAATTGCGACATCCAAGCGCCCATCAGGAGCCCATGGACAACGATTCCATCGAGTCCGGCGTTACGGGCGGCCTCATGGTCGTAGTGAATGGGATTGAAATCGCCGCTGGCGCCGGCGTATCGAACAAGATCCACACGGCTGGCCGACTTGGCAAGGGAGGGCAGAGGGCTGTTCGCTCCTGCATGCTGCACCTTTGTCGGGGTCTCGTTGGGGCCGCGGTGAGCGGCT
Source organism: bacterium (assembly GCA_024226255.1). GTDB lineage: Bacteria > Actinomycetota > Acidimicrobiia > Spongiisociales > UBA5794 > JAHEJX01. The sequence goes on from JAAELU010000590.1 coordinate 4,356, forward strand.
TCGGGCTCACCATGATCAGCCCCAGGCGCTGAGGCCGGCTCCTCGCCCAAGAGAAACGTAGAGGATGACTCGAGCAAACGCCCAGCTGGGCTGTCGACGCCGACATCGAAGCCAACGAATGTCGAGGCGCCTCGCGACCGGACCTTGGTCACACGGCTGTTGAGAATGACGTCGGTACCGATCTCGAGCGATCGGTGCCACTCGAACCTCTGATCTACGTGAACCAGCACTCTCGTGTATGTGCGCACATCCTCGCGACCGAGAAGCAGTGGTGCGGCCATGAACAACAAGGCACCTGCATAGGACGGTGGGGCGACGCGCGACCACCGATCGGCATCATCGCCGGTGGCTGCCACATATTCGGCAACCTTCTCGGGAGCGATCCGAGAACGGATCGGCTCCAACGACATCCCATTGAGCGCATCGAGACTCACAACAGGCACCAGCGTAGAGGGCGCGACCCCTCCCGCACACGAGTGGACAATCGAGCGCTGCTCAAAGGTAGGTTCCGAGCCGGGGAGGATCGAAGCGTCCCCGAGCAAGCCGAACCAGCAAATCGGTGGTCACGGATTCGCTGCCCGAGCTGAGGACAGCCTCGGTGATCAGCGCCACGAGATCAGCTCCATTGGCGCCGTCGGTCACCCGCGCCACAGCGTCGGCATCGACGGGGTCCCCATCGGGAACGTAACGCTTGAGAATCTCGGCCCGTGCTCGGCGATCGGGCAGCGGGACCTCGATGGCTACGTCAAAGCGGGCGGAACGTCGCACGGCCGGCGCCAAACGATTCAGATCGTTAACAGTTGCCACCGTGACGACACCTGAGTGGGCGGATACGGCACCATCGAGCGTCGTCAACAGGTTGTGCATTGCCGGCCCATCGCTCGGGGCGATCCGGTCGAAGTCCTCGATTACCACGAGAGTGGGACCGAGCCGCGCCAGCTCGCCGTAGAGTTCACCCAGTCGCTGGGTAACCACGCTCGCATCACAAAGGACGACTGTGACACTTCCGGCCACCGTTGCCGCGAGGACTCGTACGGCAGCGGTCTTGCCGGTGCCCGGCGGACCGTAGAGCAGCACGCCGCGGTTCGTGGCGAGGCCTGCTGCGGCGAGCCGATCGTGGTTTCGAAACACCCCATGCACGTGCCGATCAAGGTCCTCCCACACACCTGCGGGAAGCACAACGTCGTCGCGATCGGCAGCCAGATTGTCCACGATCTGGAACCGAACCTGGTTGTTCACGACATCGGCGGTGACCGTCCGCAACTGGAACGGGTTCGTGTCCGAACCGGCTTCGGCAACGATCTGGTCGAGGAGCTGGCGGACCATCTCGCCCTCGGACGCGATGCCATATCCGACCAGCGACACTGACTGCCACTCCCGCTCGATACCAATCACCACAGGCTGAAGCCGCAGTGTGCCTGAGGGAAATGCGAGATGAATATTGACCGGATATCGGCGGCTTGATTCAGCCGCGCCCACTGCCTCCCAGACCGGACTCGACTCGGCATCTTCTCCGATGACCCCGGCAACCGGATGCTCATTCATCAGTTCAGCAAGTTGCATGCCAACCAGAACGGCCTCCACCGGCGACAGCTTCCGCGACTCGACGATGAGGTCGTCGCGGCGTGAACCGACAGCGCGGGCAGCGAACGAACGCACATCTCCCGCCCCACCCCGTACCTCTATGGCACCGTCGATGAGATGGGCTAGGTGGCTTAGTGCCACCTCGACGTTGGGCGGGATGGCCGTGGTGGGCGCGACATGACCGGCCGGGGTGCTTGGCCGTCCGCGAGGCGCGCGTGAATCACGATTAGTGCTCATAAAAGAGTCGCCCGACGGCCGGCGAGCGAATGGCATCATATCGAGGTGTCACTCCGCCATCAAGCGGTTTCTTGTGTGGTGGCGGAGGCCGGGGGTTCGACTAATCCCCCGGATCGGCGCTAGCGAGTCTCTTTGTGCGGATGCCGCTCACGGCACCAGCGGCAATACTTCTTGAGCTCGATGCGCTCACGAGTATTGGTCTTGTTCTTAGTGGTCACGTAGTTGCGCCTCTTGCACTTCTCGCATGCGAGAGTGATGGGCGGTCTTTTGTCAGAGGCCATGTCAGATCCTTGTGATCGGTCCGGTGAGGAGCCGCAATGATAGCGCTCAACAGCCGCGGTGATATCACGCGCCACTCTCTTGGAGCCAGATAGCCCTCGGCGGTGCCGACTAGCGTGGATTTGGCACACCTCGATCGACCCGGAGACACCCATGGCCGACGTCGGCTGGTTCAAAACTGCAGTCTTCTACGAAGTGCCCATCTACGCCTTCCACGACTCGAACGGCGATGGCATCGGAGATATCGCCGGCCTAACGGAACGCCTTGACTACCTGCAATGGCTGGGCGTTGACTGCTTATGGATATTGCCCTTCTACGAGTCTCCGCTTCGTGACGGCGGCTACGACGTCTCGGACTTCCGCTCCGTTTTGCCGGCATACGGCACTGTCGATGACCTGCGTCGCCTGGTTGGCGAGGTTCACCGCCGCGACATGCGGATCATCGCCGACTTCGTCGTCAACCACACCTCAGACCAGCATGCCTGGTTCCAAGAAGCCCGCAAACCCGGATCGCCGATGCGCGATCGCTACGTATGGACCGATGACTCAACACAATGGAGCGAGGCCCGGGTCATCTTCACCGACACTCATGATTCGAATTGGACTTGGGACGACTCAGCCGAGGCGTACTACTGGCATCGTTTCTTCGATCACCAACCAGACCTCAACTACGACAACGTCGACGTGCGCCGCGAGGTCGAAGATGCCATCCGATTCTGGATGGAAATCGGATTGGACGGCCTCCGCCTCGACGCGGTCCCCTACCTATTCGAGCGAGACGGAACCAACGGAGAAAACCTGCCGGAGACGCACGCCTACTTGAAGCAGCTGCGGGCAATGGTCGATCGGGAGTTCCCCGACTCAATTCTGCTCGCCGAGGCCAACCAGTGGCCGGAGGATGTGGTCGACTACTTCGGCGACGGCGATGAGTGCCACATGGCTTTCCACTTCCCCGTGATGCCACGGCTTTTTATGGCGTTGAAGCGCCAGAGCGCCGAATCGATAGTCGATATCCTGTCCCGTACGCCGGCGATTCCCGACAACGCCCAATGGGGCATTTTTCTCCGCAACCACGACGAACTAACACTCGAAATGGTCACCGCAGAGGAACGGGCATACATGTACGAGCAATACGCCCCGGACCCGGCGATGCGCAAGAACCTCGGGATCCGGCGGCGGCTAGCGCCCTTGGTAGATGGCGATCGACGCCGCATCGAACTCTTGAACGGATTGCTGCTGTCGCTGCCCGGCAGCCCGATCCTGTATTACGGCGACGAAATAGGTATGGGCGATATGCACCGGCTCGATGACCGCGACGGCGTACGCACACCCATGCAGTGGGATGCAACCAGCTCGACGGGGTTTTCCCGCCAGACGTCCGACTGGTTCTATCTGCCCGTTGTCGATACCCCCGGCTACACCCCTGCGGAGGTGAACGTGGCCGATCAGCGCGACGACGGCGACTCGCTGCTGAGCTGGGTGCGAGCCATGTTGGCTGTCCGCCGCCGGCACACCGTCTTCGGTGTCGGCGGTTTTGAACCGATCAGCGCCGAGCACAGCGCCGTGTTCGCATATCGGCGGACCAGCGCAGACAGCGAAGTCCTCGTAGTGGCCAACATGTCGGACGCACCGGTGGCCACAACCCTGGAGTCAACCGCAGACTTCAACAGTCTCCTCGGCAATCGAGTCATCGATGACGGCCGGCTTCAGCTAGATCCATACGAATTCGACTGGCTGCGCTAGCTCGGCCCTGGGGGGCCTCGCCGATGTCAGATGTCAGATGGAAGGTTTGCTTGCCGTACGCGAACCGGGTGAGCCCGATGTCTTTCTCACATCTCACATCTGACATCTCACATCTCAAACAAGGAGAGGGCCACCCCTAAGGGTGACCCTCCAATGTTCAGTCCAAACGACTGCTCAGATAGGCAAGCTACTTGGTGATCTTGGTGACCCGACCCGCCCCAACGGTACGGCCGCCCTCACGAATCGCGAACCGCAAACCCTCATCCATAGCAATCGGAGCAATCAACTCCACCGACATCTCAGTGTTATCACCAGGCATCACCATCTCCACCCCATCAGGCAAAGACACACTGCCAGTCACATCAGTAGTCCGGAAATAGAACTGCGGCCGATACCCATCAAAAAACGGGTTATGGCGACCACCCTCCTCCTTCGTCAACACATACACCTGAGCCTCAAAATCAGTATGAGGAGTAATCGAACCAGGCTTAGCCACCACCTGACCCCGCTCCACCTCATCCTTACCCACACCCCTAAGCAACAACCCAACGTTATCGCCAGCCTGACCCTCATCAAGCAACTTACGGAACATCTCAACACCAGTCACAGTCGTCGTCTGCAGATCACGGATACCCACAATCTCGACCGACTCCCCAACCTTGATAATCCCAGTCTCAATACGACCAGTAACCACAGTCCCACGACCAGTAATCGAAAACACATCCTCAATAGCCATCATGAAAGGCTTATCAACCTCACGCTCGGGCATATCAATATATTCATCAACCGCAGCCATCAACTCCAACACCTGAGAAGCCGACTCCTCATCACCATCAAGAGCCTTCAACGCGCTGCCCCGCACCACCGGAACCTCATCACCCGGGAACTCATACTCAGTCAAAAGATCCCGAACCTCCAACTCAACAAGATCCAAAAGCTCCTCATCATCAACCATGTCAACCTTATTCAAGAACACAACAATCTTCGGAACCCCAACCTGACGAGCCAACAACACATGCTCACGAGTCTGCGGCATCGGACCATCAGCAGCCGAAACCACCAAAATCGCGCCATCAATCTGCGCCGCACCAGTAATCATATTCTTCACATAATCAGCATGACCCGGCATATCAACATGCGCATAATGCCGATTCTCCGTCTCATACTCCACATGAGCAATCGCGATCGTAATCCCACGCTCACGCTCCTCAGGAGCCTTATCAATCTGATCAAAAGCAGTAAAACCAGTCGAAGACGACCCCCCCTCCGACAACACCTTCGTAATCGCAGCAGTCAACGTCGTCTTCCCATGATCAATATGACCCATAGTCCCAACATTCACATGCGGCTTCGTCCGCTCAAACTTCGCCTTAGCCATACCTCAGGCCTCTCCTTGTGTCATAACTCGACGGTTCATTCGCCACGGACTTTGGCCACGATTTCGGTCGCGACCGCTTGCGGCACTTTCTGATACGAGTGGAATTGCATTGTGTAGTTCGCTCGACCCTGCGTCTTTGACCTCAGGTCGCCGACGTAGCCGAACATTTCTGCGAGCGGAACCTTGGCCTTCACCACACGGGCGTGACCACGCTGTTCCATCGAATCCACCTGCCCCCGCCGTGAAGACAGGTCGGAAATGACGTCACCCATGTAGTCCTCCGGGGTGACGACTTCGACCTCCATCATCGGTTCGAGCAGGTTGATGCCGGCCTTCTTGGCGCCATCTTGCAGCGCCATCGAGCCGGCAATCCGGAATGCCATCTCACTGGAGTCGACCGCATGGGACGATCCATCGGTGAGGTGGGCCTCGATGTCGACCAACGGATAGCCGGCGAGTACGCCGGAGTCCATTGCATCTCGCATTCCCTTGTCGACGGCTGGGATGAACTCCCGAGGGACGTTGCCGCCCTTGACCTTGTCGACAAAGACGTAACCCGTACCCGGCTGGCCGGGGAACAGGCTGACCTTCACTTCGGCGAACATGCCGGAACCGCCGGTCTGTCGCCTCAGCTTCGTGGTCAATCCTTCAATCGGCTTCTTGATCGTCTCGCGATACGCAACCTGGGGGCGTCCCACGTTGGCCTCGACGCTGAATTCACGCAGCAGTCGATCGACGAGAACTTCCAAGTGAAGTTCGCCCATCCCGGAAATGATCGTCTGCCCGGTCTCCTCGTCACTGGCGACGTTGAAAGTCGGGTCTTCTTCCGACAGCCGGCCCAAGCCGTTGCCCAGCTTGTCCTGGTCTGACTTGGTCCTGGGCTCGATGGCCACTGAAATAACCGGATCGGGGAACGTCATCGATTCGAGCTGGATCGGCGACTTGACCGAAGACAGAGTGTCACCCGTCTTGGTGTTCTTGAGGCCAACCGCGGCGACGATATCGCCCGTCATGATCTCGGTGATGTCTTCCTGGTTGTCGGCGTGCATTCGCAGCAACCGACCAAAACGCTCCTTGCGGCCGTTCGTTGTGTTGGTGACAGCATCGCCCTTGGACGCGTTTCCGCTGTAGACGCGGAAGTACGTGAGCTTGCCGACGTACGGATCGCTCATGATCTTGAACGCCAGAGCGCTGAACTCCTCTGAGTCCTCGGGCTTGCGCAGCATGGCGGTTTCCTCGTGTCCCGGCTTGAAGCCACGGGTCGCCGGAAGGTCCGATGGGGCCGGCAGGTACGCAACCACTGCATCGAGCAGCGGTTGGACACCCTTGTTCTTCAGCGCCGTACCGAGCAGAACCGGTACAAAATCACGGTTGATTGTGCCCTTGCGGATCACCTGACGAATCTCATGGGGATTCAGGTCGTGATCCAGCAGATACTTCTCCATGAGGTCGTCATCTTCGGCCGCGACGACATCGAGCATCTTGTGGTGATACTCCTCTGCGGTCTCTTGGTACTCGTCGGGGATCTCAACGACCTCACGATCCCGGCCTTCGTCGTCGTGCCACACGATGGCGTTCATCTCGACGAGGTCGATGACGCCGGCGAACTCAGCCTCAGCTCCCATAGGGATCTGGATGATGACCGGGTTGCCCCCGAGACGCTCGATGATCGACTGAACCGAGCCGAAGAAATCGGCCCCGATGCGGTCCATCTTGTTGATGAAGCAGATACGGGGAACACCGTACTTGTCAGCCTGGCGCCACACGGTCTCGGACTGCGGCTCGACTCCACTGACGGCATCGAACACAGCCACCGCTCCGTCGAGGACGCGCAGCGACCTCTCCACCTCGACGGTGAAGTCGACGTGCCCCGGCGTGTCGATGATGTTGATGGTGTGACCATCCCAGTCGCAGGTGGTCGCAGCCGAGGTGATCGTGATCCCTCGCTCCTGTTCCTGCTCCATCCAGTCCATCACCGCGCCACCCTCATGAACCTCACCCATCTTGTGGGTGCGGCCCGTGTAGAACAGGATCCGCTCAGTTACGGTTGTCTTGCCCGCGTCGATGTGGGCCATGATTCCGATGTTGCGGACGGTTTCGAGCTTGATGCTCCGTGCCATTTGTCTTGTTCCCCTAGCTGACTACCAGCGGTAGTGGGCGAAAGCCTTGTTGGACTCGGCC
>JAAELU010000591.1 GCA_024226255.1 bacterium
CGTTCGCTACTAATCGGCGACGGAGTCAGCGATCTGGCGGCCCGTGATGTCGTTGATTTGTTTGTCGGCTTTACGGGTGTCGTGGCAAGGCCGCATGTGGTGGCCGAGTCGGACGTGTTGGTGACCGGCAACTCGCTGGCTCCGATTCTGCAGATTGCCCTCACCGAAGCCGATATCTCGACACTTTCGGGTACCGTATACGAATCGGTGATCGCCGAGGCCAGGACCCGCACTGCGGCCGGCGAAGTGACAATCCGGAGAGGCGTGATGCCATGACGTTCCGACTCCTTGTTACGGACGATCTTTCCGCTGAGGCGGTGTCTCTCCTTAAGAGCCAAGACGACATCGATTTCGATGTCGTCAAGGGACTCACTCCTGCCCAGCTTGCCGAGGAAATCGTTGGATACCACGGGCTGATCGTGCGCAGCAGCGCAAAGGCGACCGCAGAGGTGATTGCGGCCGCAGACCAACTCAAGGTCATTGGCCGGGCCGGTGTCGGAGTCGACAACATCGACATGACTGCGGCCAGCGAACGGGGCATCATCGTGATGAATACCCCGGGCGCCAACACCGTCGCCACTGCTGAGCACACAATGGCTCTACTGCTGGCGCTGTGTCGCCACGTGCCCCAAGCCGCAGCCAGCCTCAAGGCCGGTCGTTGGGATCGCAAGCTCTACAAGGGCGTTGAGATGCGGGGCAAGACCATCGGTATCGTCGGTCTGGGCCGCATCGGACGACGGGTCGCGCGCCGCTGCCGCAGCTTCGGCATGGACGTGATCTGTTTCGACCCCTACCTGAGCGATGAACGTGCCCATGAATTGCGAATCGAGAGAGTCGCAATGGACGAACTCCTCGAGCGGTCGGATTTCATCACCTTGCACGCCGCCCTTACTCCGAAGACACGGGGCCTCATCGGCAAGGAAGCTCTGGCCAAGATGAAACCCGGCGCCAGGATCATCAACGCCGCCCGCGGTGGCCTCATCAACGAGGAGGCGCTCATTGAGGCTCTCGAGAGCGGTGTGATTGCCGGTGCTGCGCTCGATGTGCTGACCCAAGAACCCGCAGACCCCAACAACCCGCTCCTGCACATGGATAATGTCGTCGTAACACCGCATCTGGCCGCCAGCACCCTCGAAGCGCAGCGCGAAGTGGGCATGCAGGTTGCGCAGCAGGTCGTCGATGCGCTCCACGGTGTGGACTTTCGGAACGCCATCAACATGCCAATCGTTGATGGCCGCGTTCTCAAGGAACTACGTCCCTATTTGGGGATGGCAGAGCAGCTGGGCTCCTTGCAGAGCCAGCTGGCGCTCGACACGATCACCAAGGTCGAGGTATCGATCGAAGGGGATGAGATCGATAGCCACATCAAGCCGATCACAGTCGCCATTCTCAAAGGCCTGCTCGAGCCCGTGCCGACGGGGTCGGTGAACTACGTGAACGCCCCTCATGTCGCCATGGAGCGCGGCATCATCGTCGCTCAGACGGCCGGGTTGCATACGACCGACTATCCGAACATCATCTCGTGCCGGGTGGAGTGGGACGGTGGCCATCGCGTTGTCGCGGCGAGCTTGTTCAGTCACGACGAGCCGCGGATTGTGGATGTTGATGGGTTCCGTGTGGATGTCATCCCGGAGGGAACGATCCTGGTCACCGAGAGTCACGACGAGCCGGGGTTCATCGGCAAGGTGGGGACGATCCTTGGAGAGCTTGATGTCAACATTGCCACGTGGCGCACGGGGCGCTCCGGCCCGGGCGAGCGAGCCCTCTCGTTCATCAGCGTCGACTCCGACGTGCCAGACGAAATCATTGCCCAGCTCGCCGAGACCGATCCGATCGAGCGCATCACCAAGGTGCGTCTGTAGTGAAGCCCGCCGCCCGCGCCGATATACCGCCGTTCTATGTGATGGAGGTGATGAAGGCGGCCGCGGAGCGGGAGAGGGCGACCGGGGATGTTCTCCATCTCGAAGTGGGGCAACCGAGTACCCCCGCCCCGCTGCTGGTGCGTCAGGCTGCGGCGCAAGCGCTCGAAAAGGACCGATTGGGCTATACCGATGCAACCGGTACCCCCGAGCTGCGGGCGCGGATC
>JAAELU010000592.1 GCA_024226255.1 bacterium
CCAATCACCGACTCGCTACGGGCCGGTGACGCTTCCTTCGACCGGGTCGCCGCCACCACCAGGCTCTCCAACGCCGGTGCCGACCCCGACACCCTGCAACACTCCGAAGGGGTTGCGGTCTCCCAGCTCGGTCAACTGATAGCCCGCACCCGCAAGATGGCTCCCCTCGACGAGGCCGAAGCGTTCCGCGCCAGAAGGCTGTGGATGCAACCCAACTTGGCCAATACCCTCTCCGTCGGAACCTTCGCCATGTCGGGAGCCGACGCCGACCAGTTCCTCACCAGCCTCGATGAACGCGCCGACCAGATCATCGACCCGCAAGACCCGCACCGGCCCTGCCTCGAACAGCGCCGCGTCGACGCCCTCATCTCACTCGCCCTCGACGCCACCACCGCCACGACACTCGAGCCCGCCAAGGTTGCACCCCGCCGCCTGAAAGGCAACATCTTCATTGACGCCACCCAAGCCGCTACCAATGGGGGCGAGACGGGTGCCACCACCCGCAGCGGAGTCAAGGTTGGGCCCAACACCCTCGAAGAGATCCTCTGCATCGGTGAAACCCAAACCACACTCCTCGACATCGACGGACTCAAAGCCGTCCTCACCAACGGAGACCGCCTCCCCAACCGCACCCGTGACTACATCTTCTACCGCGACGGGGCCTGCACCGCAGACGGCTGCACATCCCGCTACCGCCTCGAACCACACCACATCCAACCAAGATCCCACCACGGCGACCACCAACCCGACAACCTCACCCTGCTGTGCTGGTTCCACCACCACGTCGTGGTCCACCAACAAGGCTTCCGAATCGACGCCAACTCCCCACCCCACCGCCGCCGCTTCATCCCCACCAGCGCTACCCGAGCCCCACCCGACCAATAGCTCGTTCCCGCCCTGTGTCCACCGCCTAGAACCCCGATTAGGCCCCAGCCGACGCCGGCACGCTCACACGCGTGCGGGCAGTCAGCGCGTCGGCACGCCGTTGAGGCCCAAAAGCCCAGCGGTATGCTTCGGCCTGCCGAAACCCCCGTGGATAGGAGCAGGTCAATGTCCGAGATGCTCGAATTCATCCAGGGACTGCCGAAGGCCGAGCTGCATCTCCACATCGAGGGGACACTCGAGCCTGAGCTCAAGTTTCGGCTCGCCGAACGCAACGGCGTCGACCTGCCGGCCGCCTCTGTGGAGGAGATGAAGGCCGCCTACGACTTCGACGATCTGCCCTCGTTTCTGGCTGTCTACTACGAGGGAATGAGCGTGCTCCTCACTGAGAACGACTTCTTCGATCTCACCCATGCGTACTTGGCGAAGGCCGCGTCGCAGAATGTGATGTATGCCGAGATCTTCTTTGACCCGCAGGCGCACACCTCCCGGGGGGTTGCTTTCGACACGGTGATCCAAGGGATTCGCCGGGCCCAGGAGGTGGGCCGTAGCGAGCTGGGCATCGACACGCAGCTCATCATGTGTTTCCTGCGGGACATGTCGGTTGAGTCGGCTGCGGAGGCACTGGGGCAGTCACTTCCGCACAAGGATTGGATCGTCGGCGTTGGTCTCGACTCTGACGAGCGGGGCAATCCGCCGCTGAAGTTTGCTGAGGTGTTCGCCCGGGCCCGCGAACATGGCTACAGGTTGACGATACACTGCGACGTTGATCAGGAAGACTCGGTCGCTCACATCTGGCAGTGCGTCTCCGACATCGGTGTGGAACGCATTGACCACGGCACCAACTCGCTCGAGGACACGGCGCTGATCGCCGACATACACGAGCGTGACCTGGCGCTCACCTCCTGTCCGATATCGAACAGCTTTGTCAGCGACGGCACCAAGGCTTCGAGCATCAAGGCGCTGCTCGATCTTGGGGTGAAGGTGACGATCAACTCGGACGATCCGGCCTATTTCCGCGGCTACATGACTGAGAACTTCGCCGTGGCTCAACACGAAGCCGGCCTCACCTCCGCCGAACTGGTCCAGGTTTCCCGCAACGCCCTCGACTCCGCCTGGCTCTCCGACGAGGAACGAGCCCCATACGTGGCGCGCCTCGAGGCGTACGCGGATCTGTATTGATGTCGACGCCTGAGATCTCGGCAGTCGTCTTTGACATCGGCGGCGTGCTCGTCGACTGGAATCCGGAGCATCTGTACGGCGCCCTGATTCCCGATTCCACCGAGCGGGCCGTCTTCCTCGGGGAGGTGTGCACTCCTTCCTGGAACCACACTCTGGATGCCGGAGGATCAGTGAGGGATTCAGTTGCCGTGTTGGCTGGGCGACATCCGGAGTGGGCTCACCTGATCCACGCCTGGTGGGAGCGGTGGCACGAGATGCTCAGCGCGGAGATACCAGGCACACGAGCCGTGGCGGAGGCCCTCGTTCGAAGCGGGCTCCCGGTCTACGCCTTGACCAATTGGGCCGCAGAGACCTGGCCGCGGGGGATTGAAGCCTTTCCGTTTCTAGGCGAGATCTTTGCTGGTGTTGTGGTCTCGGGTCACGAATCTGTTGCCAAGCCCGATCGCCGGCTCTTCGAGATCATGAACGAGCGGTTCGACCTCGAACCGGCGACGACCGTCTTCATCGATGACACGGCCGCCAATATCGAGACCGCCTCCGATCTCGGCTATCTGACCCACCACTTCGAGTCGGCTGACATCCTCGAAGCTTGGCTTCGCGATCTGGGCCTGCCTGCCCTTATTGAGCCTCGTTCCTGACCCGACGTTTCGACAGCCGAGGGGGCCAACGGACCCTGGCGCGACTCGTTGTCGGACAGCATGATGGAAGCGCCGTCCACCAAAGGCGACACCGTGGCTCCCTACGCATTGCGCCCTGCCCTGGCTCTGATTGTGGCGATCGCCCTCAGCGCGTCGTGCGGCGCCATTTCGGAAGCCGAGCGCCACGCCCAGGACGGCCGCGCCGCCGTCGCCGCGGGCGATTGGGCCCAAGCTTTCACCAACTACCGAGCGGCCTGGGAAGAGAACCCGACCCTCGAGGAGACCCGAATCGGCCTCTATGCGGCCGTCAACGAGCTCGTTGCGCAAGTACCTGGGCTGGCCGTCGAGACGGAAGTCGCTCTGCTGCGCTGGCTGGAGCAGCACGGACGGTGGGATCAGTTGCGGGCGGTTCTCGACGCCAGCGTTGTCGAAGTGCCAGCCTCTACGGCGATGATGGGAACGGCCGGCGGCCGGCTGAACGAGCAGCCGGCTCGTCAGGTGGACCTCGACACGTTCACCATCGATCGGTACGAGGTCACCAATCTTCAGTACGCCGCATTCGCGGAGTCCACCGGCGAGTTGCCGCCGGTCTACTGGAGCGATGGGACCTTCCCCGTCGGCACCGCCACCCACCCAGTGGTTGGGGTGTCGTGGCGCCAGGCGGACACATTCTGTGCCGCCGCCGGCAAGCGGCTGCCGACGGAAGCAGAATGGGAGCGGGCCTGCAGTGGCCTCGACGCGCTGACCTATCCGTGGGGCAACGAATGGAATCCAGCGCATCTCAACGTGACTCTTCACCCCCTCGCCAGCCCTGACGATGCCTGGCCGTGGCTGACCGGGCAGCTAGGAGCGCCAGCGAGCCTGGGTCGGGTCGGCGAACCTCTGGCAGGAGCCAGCCCATTCGGGGTGTGCAACCTGGCCGGCAATGCTTCGGAGTGGGTAGCCGACTGGTACGACCTGAATGCGTACGCCGTGCTCGGCGACGTCAATCCGATTGGTGACGGTCCCCCATGGAATAGATCGGTTCGAGGTGGCTCCTGGTTGTTCCGCCATGACGATCCGGAGCTCCTGATAGAGCAGGGACGGTGTGCATTCCGCAACTCGTCCCACTCTGCCGACGATCCACGTGTTGGGTTCCGCTGCGCTGCCGATTCGGAGTGATACCCCACGTCCGAACAGCCTGTCTCACACCCAGCATTCCGAGCGCGGCTGGTTGACGGCCATCGGAAAACTCGGGTGGAACGTGCATCCCGTCGGCGGGTGGAGGGGGCCGGGGACGTCACCCCTAGAACGATGCGTTTGCTGGCGATGGGATCGGCGTCTGCAACTGCTCGGTAGACGCGTGCCTCAGATCCCGATGCAGAGTCTCTTGGTCGGGTATCTCGACGATCCTTGCGAGGTACACGACCGCCACCCGTTCGTGACCCAACCCACTTTGCTCCTTGACCTTGCGCCGGATCCGTGCGACACTCGTGGCAAGCCGTGACACCCCTTTGGGGAAGTTGCGGCGTTTCGTGTTTGAAGTCGAGTCGAAAGGAGGCCCGCCAGTGTTGAACGTTTCTACCAAGAAGATCTTCGGTTCACCGTACGGCTCGGGTGCCTCCGATCTTCTGGCTTCTCACCAACATGCTCGGATTGGCCTTTTGGCCGCATAGGTCCAGCAATCTGTTGGTAGAGAAGCCGCCCACCGGGCGGCTTTTTCACTTTCACAGCGTGTTCATCCGCAAGGGATGTTTCCCGCCTCTGAAAGAGTCCCCGGTCCCGGAACGGCCTCGTAGGGAGGCAGACCTCTCACACGGGAGAGGTGCGGGCTTCGATTGCCCACCGTTCCGCGACGGTGGGTCGGTGTTGTCTCTGGATTGGGATGAGCCACATACACGGCTTTTTGCTCATCTCGACGCCAGAGACGGCCCGGCTCTACCGCCACCGTGCCCATAGCTCCAACTATCCAAAGAGAGGAGGGGAGTCATGAAGCACACGCCAAGCAATCGGATTCAGCGAACACTCGAGCTCGCCGGTGTCAACCGTCGGCGCAGCCCGCGCTGGATCGCCGAGGCCAGTTCAGACCAGGTCTCACGGATCGACTCGGCCCGTATCGGGCTCAACGTGAAGTGATCACGGCTGCAGGTATCCCCTTCTCGGGGGTAGACGGCCTCACAACAAGCTAGAGAGGTGACCCCGGGTCGCCTCTTTGGCGCGCCTGATTCGGTTTCGGTGCGAGGCAACCTCGGCGTGGAGGTCAGCGAAGTCGGGATCAATGTCGAAGCGGTCGTCGTCCCAGTAACCGTCCCGCTCCGGGACGTAGTGTCGGACGGCGGCGACGGTGTTGCTGAGCGCCAGGTGTTTCATCTCCCGCTCCAACGCCCGGAACTCGCCGGAGTTGGCGATGGGGCGGGGGGCCAGCACCCTCATGTGAACCGGGACTTGGCGACGCATGACCGGACTGAAAGGGTAATCCCAAACTCGATGGCTGCCGGCAATCACAACCGGGAGGACGTCGAGCCCGAGTCGTTCGGCAACGGCACAGGCTCCCTGCTGGAACGCGGTTTCGATTCCCAGCACCGAACCCTGTGGGAACACCACGACCGATCGGCCCACAGCCTGCAGGCGAACCGCTTCCCGAAGCAGGACGCGTAGCGCGCTCGGTGCCTCTGGGTTGATGAGAATCTGCCCGCTTGGTTCGAGCATTCGATCCAGCGGTTTCTGATTGGCCAGGTCGGCGCGGGCCACGAACGTCATAGGGAGGGGCAGCCGGAGGAGAAGCGGGACATCGACTAGGCCTTCGTGCAACGGCAGGACAAGGTAGGGACCACACGGGTCGACGTGTTCGAGGCCCGACAGATCGACCCTGACGTCGAGAGTCTTCAGTACTTGGCTGCCCCAGCTCCGGATCAGGAAGTCGCGCTCGGACTGGCTGTTGGTTCGGCCGAGCCGCTGGAACCGGTGTTTGGCGAGAAGTCGATGAGCCGGCACCGCCAGTCGCAGAGCGTCGCGCAGGGACTCTGCGGCCAGGTTCGCCGCGATCGGGAATCTCACTGGTGGGCAACGATGGATAGGCGTTTGAAGGGAAAGAGGGTCGTGCCATCGGATTGGGGCGGATATGCGTCCCTGAGTGCCCGGCGACACATTGTGGAGAAACGTTCGACCTCAGGAGCCGGCAGCTGGGTGAATACGGGCCGCAGAATGCTGCCACTGACCCAGTCAAACACCGGGTCAGGCCCCGACAAGACCTGCTGGTACTCGGTGGTCCATATGTCGAGGTCGCTCACGAGGGGACGGAGGATTTTGTAGTACTGGCTGGGCTGGCCGACGTTGGGAGTCGCCATGAAGGCGGCGAGTTGGTCAGCTTCCGGTGTACTCATGGCCGCCACTGTCTGGCGGATCGCCTGATGGGACGGCTGCCACCAGCTCATCGGCATCTGCACCGCCAGCTCACCGCCGGTAGTCAGGCCGTCCACGAGCCGCGGGAAGATCTCAGCGTGATCAGGCAGCCAGTGCAGCACAGCATTTGCATAGATGACATCGTGGGTTGGCGTGGGTTGCCACTCGTTGAGGTCGAGGAGTTCCCAGCGAATCCTCGTTTCAGGAGCTGTCGTGTCCTGCGCCGCGTCGAGCATCTCTTGTGATGAGTCAGAGGCGATGACGTTCGCCTCGGGCCAGCGCAGCGCCATGAGCCGGGCGATCTCGCCGCCACCGGTCCCAATGTCGTGCACGAGGGAGGGCGACTCGGCCGAGATTCGGCTGAAGAGTTCAAGCGCCGGGCGCAGACGCAGGTCGCTATGGCGGTGGTATTGGGCGGGATCCCAAGTTGTGGAGGTAGGCATGCTGGCTACAACCTATGTTGGCCGGCGTTTACTCCGCCGACTTGCGGCCAAGCCGTCAGTGAGGCTTGATGAGCTCGATGTCATGGCTGCCGCAGTTGCGACACCGGAGAACGGTGGCTCCAGGTGCCGAGCGTGAGCCTTCAACGACTGCGGGTTGTCCTGTCGGACCGAGAAGCTGGCCCCCGGCCCGGACGCTGAGATCCATGCCGCATGAGGCGCAGACCGTCGTGCTCGGGTGATGCTGTGAACCGCATTTGGGGCAATTGCGCCAACCCGCCGAGGGAACCGTTTCGGCGACGACCTCCTCAAGCTCGTCCTCCATTTCGGGGACCTCGAAGTAGCTGATCGGGGCGACGGCCTCGACTGCCTCGATTGGGGTAGCGAAGGCCGGTTCGAGAGCCTCATCAGGCATGAGCGCGTTGGCAGGGGTATTGATCGGGAGGATGTCGCCGTCCGCGGCGAGATCGAAAAGAGCGATGTTTTGGCTGACACCAAAGCCCACCGCACCGTTACTGAAGCCGGTTGCTGAAAACAGCAGAGGAATCAGGCCGGCTTCTTCTGAAGCTCTGAGCAGGGCTAGGACGGCCCCCTGACTTACCGGCCCCGTGTTGATCCGCACACGGCCGATGTGGGTCGTGCTCCACAGTTCAACGACGCCATCTGCCGGTTCCTTGATGCTGACGGTGCGAAGCCCGGCATGGTCTAGCCATCGTTGGGTGGCGTGATAGGCCTCGGTTAGTGACAACCGGGGTTGTGTCTGCGGCTTCAGCATTGCTGCCATTCAGGTCTGGGGCTTCTGCATGGTATCGGCACCGGGCATTGCGACTCAAGTGTTGGCTCGATTGAGGGTGTCTCCCCTCTGTTCCTGCGTATCACAGGGCCACCATTGGCCGGGATGTACGCAAGTTCGGGAGAACGCCAGCCGCCTTCTGTTCCTGCGTATCACAGGGCCACCATTGGCCGGGATGTACGCAAGAACGGGAAGGCTACGCGGCGACCACCTCGGGACGGCAGACTTTGCACGCCCGGAAGCCCTTGGAATGGGCGCCGTCGATGCTGCGCAGCTCGATCCGATTGGCCTCTCTGATGCGGCGGGCATTGTGGCATGTGGTGTGGCAGAAGATGTTGGTCGTGGCGCTGGCGACGTAGCGCACCCCGCGTGCCGCCTCCTCGTCGACAACATCAGGGTCAAGGCCTTCGGCGCGAAGCAGGCCCCGCTTCATTTCCGGACCGTGTGCGTACTGGCCAACAGTGCCGTCGCTGCGACCCACACGATGGCACGGGATGAGAACCGGCACCGGGTTCCTGTTGAGGGCTGAACCGACAGCGCGGGTCGCTCCCGGCTTGCCGATCTCCCGCGCAATCCAGCCGTACGGACGCAGTTGGCCGGGCGGGATTTCGGCGGTCTTGCGTAGTACGGCCTGCTGGAATTCGCTCAGCCCACTCAGGTCGATCGGAAGCTTCCCAAGCTTGCCGGACGCGATCGCGGCGACCACCTTGCGACCCAGGGCAGCCGGCAACTCGGCTGGAAGCGGCTCCATCGAGGCGATCGTGTGCTCTTCGAGGAAACGGGGCTCTTCGCCGGCGGGGGCCGCTGCGAAGATGCCGGCGCTCGACCAACCGATCAGAAGCTCCCCGGTGGGGCCGGCGACTGTGTCGTAGAAGCGGCCTGCGCCGGTGGCGATGAGCACTGTTTCCGCAAGTGATGGGGGAGCGGTTGTCGCCAGCTCCTCGAGCTGTTGGGTGATCTTGTTCATGCTGATCCTTCCTCGGCCAGTATCCGGCGGAGCGCAGTGAGGCCTCGACTCACATCTGTCTTCGTAGTACCGATAGGTCGTTCGGTGGCGGCCGCGATCTCGGCATATGCCAGACCGACGACGTGACGCAGAACGATCGCCGTCCGTTGCGGCTCGCTGAGCGACTCGAGTCGTTCACGCCAACTAGCGAGCATCGTCGCCTCCAAGGCCGCGATGTCGGCCCCGCCTTCGCCCTCGTGATCGAACGTCAACTGTGTGGTCTGTGGACGGCGCGACTTGGTCCGGGCCCAATTGCGACAGAGATTGAGAGCGATCGTCCACAGCCAGGCATTCACCTGGAGCGACTCGATGCGGTCACGGTCATAAGAATGGAGTGCACGATGTGCCCTGATGAAGGCCTCCTGAGTGACGTCCTCAGCGTCGGCGCTGCCGACAAAGGAACGCACGCCCGAGTACAGCCGGTCCTGATAGGCCAGAACCATCTCCGGAAAGGCTGAGTCGACATCGTTCGCCAGCCGACCCGTCAGCCCGGTTGCCCTTCCCATGAATCTCCCTATTCGTCGGTGCTACACCTCTAATAACACCGCGGCGGGCGGCGTGGTTGCACTACTCGGCGAGAAGGAGTTCCCGTACGAGGTCGAGCCCCACTGGGCCAATCTCGAGAAGGTTGGCGTGGAACTGTTTGACGTCGAATTCATCGCGTTGCTCGAGGGCCGCCCGAATATCGCGGATCGCCTTCTCTCCGACCTTGTATGAGATGGCCTGACCGGGCCATCCCAGGTATCGAGTGACCTCTGACTCGGCGTACACCTTCTCGAGGGTGGCATATTCCTGGAGCATCTCGACACCCAGCTCGAACGACCACTCCTCGCCCGGGTGGAACGGCTGGTCTTGCGGGGTGGCCAGCTTGAGATGGGAGCCGATGTCGATGACTACCCGACACGCCCGCAACATTTGAGCAGCCAGATAGCCGAACACGTAGTCCGGTTTGTCCAGAAAACCCATTTGGTCCATGAGGCCCTCGGCGTAGAGGGCCCAGCCCTCTCCGAGGCCCGGATACCACACGAGTAGACGATGCAGCCTGGACAGTTTGTCGGCCCGCGTGACCTGGACACCGACCTGCAGGTGGTGGCCGGGGAATCCCTCGTGGTACAGGGTGGACACTTCGTCGTAGAGCGGGAACGGTCCCGGGCTCGTACCGAAGGACCACCAGACCGACCCGGGGCGAGTGAAGTCCTCGCTGGGCCCTACGTAATACGCGCCAAGGGCCCCGCCGGGACTGGCGAGCTTGACGTCGACCTCGCGGATTTCGTCGGGAACATCGAAGTGGGTCCCGGCGAGGCGCTCTAGAGCGATCTCATTGCGAGCCTTCATGAAGCTGATGTAGTCCTCACGGGTGGCGGCCGCCCGGGCGGGATCACTCTTGAGGATCTGCAGCGCCTCCGCGATCGTGGCGCCCGGCAAGATCTCGTCCGCCACCTCTTCCATACGAGCACGAAGCCGGGCTACCTCACCCCAGCCCCATTGATATGTTGCTGCCGGGTCGATGGTCATCCCGAGGAACCGA
This sequence comes from bacterium, assembly GCA_024226255.1. GTDB lineage: Bacteria > Actinomycetota > Acidimicrobiia > Spongiisociales > UBA5794 > JAHEJX01. The sequence continues at coordinate 9,851 of JAAELU010000592.1, forward strand.
TGAGCCGCTCGTACATAGCGGTCCTCTCCAACCGCATCCTCCGGATCGGCTCCGTCCAGGTACGACCTGCTCAGCCAGTCTCCGAATCCCGCGAAGCCTGACTTTGCCGTGGAGATGCCAGCTTCGAGACGCGAATTGAGGGCACCATCAGCGACTCCGGATTCGGCCAACGCCGCGGGAAGTGTGTCGAGCCCCGAGTCGGGTGAGCTGGCGACCCGGCACTGCTCCGCGACTGTCATTGCCTGACGCCTGGCCACCACGACTCTCTCCCGAAGTCCTTGAGCCAAGGTGGCTTGATATCCGGACAGGGCATCGCCAATAGTCTCGAGTCGCGTGCAGATGTTCTCCCAGGCGACAGCAGTTGACTTGTCCATGTGGTCGAAGGTTTCGACGAAATCCTGGGCCGATGATGCGATTGAGTCGAGGTCACGCAGCTCATCGCGGTAGTCATAGGAATCGATCCGGTCTGCCACAAAGGTGTGCGCGGCTTTGATCGCGAGGCTGTCCCACCTGTCGTCGGCCGGAGGCAGCGCGGCGATCCTTGCCGCCATGTCCCGGAAGGCGGCTACGGCGGTGGCATGACCGCTAGGACTGAGATCCGGCCATCGGTCATCGTGTCCAACGATTCCCGAATAGGTGGCCAGCGTCGGCGAGAGTGCGGTCACCTCATCGACGATGTCGGAACTCAAGGCGAAGATCGGATGCGACTGTTCAGGCAAGAGATACTCCCGGAAGCGTTATGAGCTACTAAATCTAGCGATCTCACTGCACCCGGAAACTGATGAAGGCCCCGAAGGGCCTTCATCACTAGACGGCGTTTGCGGGTGCGGGGGGGCCGCCAAGCAGCGGCTACGCAAACACCGTCTTGGGCTTGGCCTCGAGCCGGCCATCAACGTAGATGTCGACCTTCTCGTTGTAGAAGCTCACGAAACCGGCGATACGGGAGCTTTCCTCCACCGGATATGGATACCACCACACGATGTTCTCGTGTGTGGTCCCATCGACGGTCGCGTCGTAGTAGTTGGCATCACCCTTGTAGGGGCAGGATGTGACGAGCTCGGAGTGGCTCAGCATCTCCATGTCTACGTCGCCCTTTGGTAGGTAATACCGAACCGGCAAGCCGGTCTCGAACAACAGCCGGGGTTGCTTGCTTTCGGCGACTGCTACTCCGTCGATTTCGACCCGGATGTGGCGGGAGCTGGGCAGGATGTCGATGCGCGAGTACGGGTCACGGGCGTGCACGTAGACCTCTTCCTCCTCTTCGTACCAATTGTCCATGGAGGCCCAGTCGAGGCGGATGTGATCGACCAGCTCTTCGATCGGAGACTCCCGATACCAGGCGGCGGCGTTGTCTCGCTGTCCGTCGCCAACCTTGATGTTGTGCAGCTCAGATGTGCCGCGGCTCGGCGAGCGGTTGGTCTCTCCCGACGGCGCCAGGAGCGAGGTCTCCACGTCCGCAGAGGGGAAGTAGTAGGTGGGGTAGTAGGGCTTCTCCCACACCATCAGCGTGTTGTCGGATTCGGCAACCGTCCTTCCGGCGATGACGGCTCGGATCCGCTTCTGGCCAGGCTCGGTGCGAACCCGACCCCGCTTCTTGTTCTCAGCCATTGGTGCTCCCGGTGGATTCGTCGGATTCTGTGGTCTCCAGCCCGCAACCACCCCTGCGGTTGCCCATTCCACTGAAAGTCCAAATCCCGACAGTTGCGAGTCGCTGGCGACCGGTGGTTTGGGCATAATGGCGATCTCAGCGGGGCCCAAGGCGGCCTGCGAAAGGCGGAAACGTGCGGATACTGGTCGCCGACAGATTTCCGAGCGGGGCTATCGAGAGACTGCGTGGCAATGGCCACGAGGTGGCCTACGAGGCCGACGTCACAGAAGACACACTCGGCGCCGCGCTGGCCGATCGGCAGGCGGTTGTGGTGCGCAGCACTCGTGTGACCGCTGCCGCCATCGAGGTGAATCCCGGACTCGACTTGATCGTGCGGGCCGGCGCCGGCACCAACACGATCGACGTCGCCGCAGCACAAGCCCACTCTGTGGCGGTGTGTAACACGCCTGGGAAGAATTCTGTGGCGGTCGCCGAGCTGACGATGGGTCTGATCCTTGCGATCGACCGCAACATTGCCGACCAGGTAGCCGAGCTACGGCTGGGTCAGTGGAACAAGAAGCGGTGGTCCCGGGCGACCGGCCTCAAGGGCCGGACTATTGGCATCATCGGTTTCGGCGATATCGGTGCCGAGGTGGCCAAGCGTGCCGACGCGTTTGGTATGAAGGTCGTCACGGTCGATCGGTCTGGCCGAAGTGAGGCAGCCTTGGAGCGGATGGTGCAGCTCGACGTCGACACCGTGCCAAACCTCGAGTCGCTGGTCGCCGTCGCCGACATCTTGACTTTGCATGTGCCGTCGGTGCCGGTCACCGTTGGCATGATCAGCCGCTATCTGCTCGAGAGAGTGCGGCCCGGCACAGTGATCATCAACACGTCACGTGGAGAGGTGGTCGATGAGGAGGCGCTGCTCGCGGTCATCGACGAAAAGGACCTGCGGATCGGTCTCGACGTCTACCTCAACGAACCGGGTGCGGGTGACTCAACGATCGATTCCGCGTTGGCGCGGCACCCCCGGGTATACGGAACCCACCACATCGGCGCCTCAACCGAGCAGGCGCAGCAGGCGGTTGCCGATGAGGTAGTCGATGTTGTTGAGTCATTCGCCGCCGGTCACGTCCGTAACCAGGTCCTGCCGTGAGTGATCCATTGATTCGTCCCTTTGATGGGTATGTTCCACGGGCCGATCTCATCGAAGGGGTAGTGGCTCCGCCGGTCTCGAGCATCACCACGGATCGATACGACCAACTCGTTGCTGCCAACCCTGACAGCATCCTCCACCTTCTCGGATCCGCCATCGATACCGGCGAGGGTGGGTCCGATCCGAGCATCTACGACCAACTGGGGGCGACTCGCCTCCGAGCGATGATCGAGGAGGGAATTCTCGAACACCACCCCACCGCGTTCTACATCCTCTCCGTCGAGAAGGGGGACAAGCAGCACGTCGGCATCGTCTGTGAGGTCGATACGGTCGGTCTGGAGGACGGCCGGATCAAACGCCACGAAGAGACCCGCAACGAGACAGAGGACCTGGTCGCTCGTCACCTCGACATCATCGGGGCCCACACCGACCCGGTCGCGATGACGTATCGGTCACGTCCCGAGTTGGACACCACAATCCGTGCCGTCGTCGCCGAACAGTCGCCTCTGCGCGACTTTGTCGCCGACGATGGTTCCCGACAGAGGCTGTGGGGAGTGACCGACCTCCCGACGCTACATACCCTCGAGCGTCTCGTCGGGGGGATCCCGGCGGTCTACATCACCGACGGACACCATCGCACAGCGGCTGCCTCGAGACTTCGGGTGCGCCGAACAATCGCCAATCCCGACCATCGTGGCGACGAGCCCTACAACTTCCTGTTGACGGTGCTGTTTTCTGAGGACCAGCTCGAGCTCCATGGAATCAGCCGGGCCGTGAAGGACCTGGGTGGGTCGGCCCCTGCCGATGTGTTGGCAAGGATCGCGGCCGTCGCTGACGTCGACGAACTCGCCGTCGCTTACGCCGAGGAGGCCCGACCGGCCGGCCGCGGGCGGTTCGGGATGCTCCTCGACGGGCGATGGCACCGGATCACGATTCGTGAGCCGGATATTCCCGACGACGCTTATGGCTCATTGGACGCAGTTCTCCTCCAGGAGCTGATCCTCGGGCCCATCTTGGGCATCACTGATGTGAGGGCCGACAGCCGCCTTCGCTACATTCCGGGACCTGCCGGCTTGGCTGCAATGGACGAGCGCGACGTCGCTGTCGGATTTGCCCTCCATGCCGCCGCCATTGCCGATGTGATGGCGGTCGCCGACGAGGGTGCGGTGATGCCTCCCAAGTCCACCTGGTTCACCCCCAAGATCAAGACCGGCCTGGTGGTACGTACCTTCTAGTGACACACCACTAGGGCAACGGCTCGCCGATTTGCCCGTGGGCGCTCCTGGAAAGCCCAGTTCGGTCTCGGCGGAGGCTGATAGCGTCCCGGTCCGACGAATTCGGTGCCGCTCTAACCTGCGGCCATGACTTCATACCACATGACTCCCGACGAATTTCGGGCCGCGGGCCACGAGTTGGTGGAGTGGGTCGCTCGGTACATGGAGACGGTCGACGGGATGCCGATCCTCCCCGACACAAGACCGGGCGAGATCATTGCCTCGCTTCCAAATAAGGCCCCTGAGGATGCAGAGCCGTTTGCCGCGATAGTCGCCGACCTCGATGCGATTGTCATGAAGGGTGTTACCCATTGGCAGTCACCCGGATGGTTTGCGTACTTTCCTGCCAACACGTCGGGTCCGGCCATCCTGGGCGACCTGGTGTCCTCCGGCCTCGGACAGCAAGGGATGTTGTGGGCGACGAGCCCGGCTACGACTGAGCTCGAGATGGTGGTTGTTGACTGGCTCGTCGACCTGATGGGCCTGCCGCAGGAATGGAAAACGAGTGGTCCTGGCGGTGGCGTCATCCAGATGAGTGCGTCGGACGCAACCCACGTGGCGCTGGTGGCTGCTCGGCACCGTCTCGAGAATCGAGCGGAAATCGGCGACATGGTGGCTTACACGTCGGCTCAAGCACACTCGTCCATCGAAAAGGGTGCCAACATCGCCGGCTACGGGCACGTCCGCCTGGTTGACGTTGATGATCTGTTCGCCATGGAGCTGGCGGCGCTGGAGGCTGCGATCGCGGCGGATAGGGCAGCTGGGCTGACTCCGGCTTTTGTTGGCTCGGCAGTGGGAACCACGGGGACCACTGCCGTCGATCCGGTTTCGGAGATCGGGGAGATCGCCCGCCGCGAGGGGATGTGGCACCACGTCGACGCCGCATACGCCGGTACCGCAATGATCTGTGAGGAGTTCCGCCACTATCAGGATGGCCTCGAACTCGTCGACTCGTATACGTTCAACCCGCACAAGTGGATGTTCACCAACTTCGATTGCAATGTCTTCTACGTCGCCGACCGCGAGCCGTTGATCGACGCGATGAGCATCATGCCGCCCTACCTGCGCAACCGAGCGTCCGACTCGGGCGATGTCATCGATTACCGCGATTGGCACGTCCCGCTGGGCCGTCGTTTCCGCGCCCTCAAACTGTGGTTCGTGCTGCGTTCCTATGGGGCAAACGGTATCCGCCATCACGTACGAGAACATGTTCGGCTGGCCCATTGGCTCGAAGCGCAGATCGAGGCCGATGGCCGTCTGGAGCTCGTTGCGCCGACCCCCTTCGCATTGGTGAGCTTTCGACACCGCTCCGGCAACGAGGCGACGAATGCGCTGGCGGCGGCGATCAACGCCTCGGGTCATTCCTACATAACCGCCTCGCAGATCGGGGATGTGTCGTTCATCAGGGTCTCAGTTGGCCAGACGGCCACCGACGAGCGACACGTCGAACGGCTGTGGGGCCTCATCGACAAGAAGGCTTAGGGGCCTGCTGATCAATTCACTGCGGCGCCTCTCCGGTTCTCCTCGCTCCTGCCGGTCTCGGGACGTTCGGCTATCGGCCGGAGTCCACCGTGAATCCCTGTGGGGCCTCACCCCAACCCCCCTCGGCGGCCGGAAACCTCGAAGTATCGCACTGATAGTCCTTCGGTCCCCAGCCTGTGGCAGATGACGAGGAGCTCTCGGAGATCCAGGAGTCGCGAAGCAACTCCCAAGGAACGGACCGCCAGGTCCGTTCCCACTCACAGCAATCGATCAGCAGACTCCCAGGCCTAACCTCACCCCATGGATGGCGCTACCACCCCACATGAGCTGACGCGGGTCAACCGGTCTGGCAGAACCGATCGGCGTGTCGATCTCTTGGTTACCGAGGCCCCGATCGAGTTTCGCCTCGATGGAGTGCCGTTGGCTGTTCTCATGCGAACGCCGGGCCATGACGCCGAGCTGGGGCTTGGCTTCGCTATCACGGAGGGCATCGTTCTCGACCCCGGGGAGATGGCAGACGTGATCCCCGCAGTCGGCAACGAGGCGGGCGATCGTTGGTCATTCGTTCTGAGCGATGGCGTGACGGTCGACCCCGAACAATTCCGTCGCAACCTCTACACAACCTCGTCGTGCGGGGTGTGCGGCAAGGCTTCGATTGACGCCGTCCGGGTTGCCGCTCGACGGCCGCCGCCGGGGCCGAGGGTGTCAAGTGAGGTTCTGCTCTCTCTGACAGAGAAGATGGCTGCGGCCCAACCGGGGTTTGCCGCTACCGGTGGGATTCACGCCGCAGCACTTTTTGACGGCGATGGCCAAATGCTCGCATCGCGTGAGGACATCGGCCGCCACAATGCCGTGGACAAGGTGGTCGGCTATGGCGCCCGAATGAACTGGCCAATAGGTGAGCGGATCCTTCTCGTCTCAGGCCGAGTGAGCTTTGAAATAGTCCAGAAGGCTGCTGTTGCCGGCATTCCCATCGTCGCCGGGGTGTCGGCGGCGTCGTCATTGGCCGTCGAACTCGGAGAGGAGCTCGGTCTGACCGTGATCGGATTCCTCCGCGAGGACTCCTACAACATCTACACAGACGAGGACAGGTGTGAGGCTTGAGGAGTGAGGCGTGAGGCATGAGGTATGAGGAAAGCCGAGAGTTATCAGTTACCAGTTACTAGCAGGACTCCGACTGATAGCTGGCAACTGGTAACCGGCAACTCCTGGCTTCATACGGTGACGGGCCCTATGTCGCGCGAGACGTTTACCATCCGGTCTATGGCTGTTGATCTCGCTGGATTCATTACTTATCTCAAGGACCACGCCGTTGAGCATGGCTTCCACGTGCACGACGAACGTCACTTCATCGAGAGCTACTCGTTGCGTCAGGCTTGGGAAGTCGACATGCATCCTGACTTTGCCTGCGACGGGCCCCTCGACCTGAACCTGGCGTTTGATGTCGAACCGCGTACGCTGCTCGCCCTCGAGGACGCCGCCCGAGAGACCAGCGAACTGGAGGACCCGGAAGGACGTTTCAACGTTCCTCTGCTGTTCAACTGGTCGCTCCCGCCTTTGGGTTCGCCGCCCGATCTCATCGTTCTGTCGGCGGAACTCTCAGGGGTCGGTGGCCTAGACCTGCCGATCGAAGTCTCGGCTGTGGACTCGTTCGAGGCGCTAGCCGATGAGCCGAGCCGGCGGCTCAGGCTGGTCGGCAAATTCACAGTGCCACTCATCGACGTGATGTTCGGCCGCGAGAAGCTTTGTGACGTACTGGATCGTTCACGTGAGGTCAGCGAGTCCATATTGCGAATGTCTGAGGACTGGAAAGTGCTCGACACGGACCTCGAATGATCCGCCATGCAGATTCTGCGGAAGACTTCGCTGTCGCCAGGCGCCTGATCGCTGAGTACATCGATTGGCTTCCCTTCGATCTGAACTTCCAGGACTTCGAATCGGAGCTGGCCGCTCTGGCCGAGCACTACGGCGCACCTGCCGGCGCACTGTTCCTCGCCACCACCGACGGCGGCGAGGTGGTTGGCGTCGTCGGTGTCCGCGCTTTCGGAGATGGGATTGCCGAGCTCAAGAGGATGTACGTGCGTGACGCCGGAAGGGGCAATGGGCTGGGTCGCCAGCTTGCCGTCGAAGCGATCGGCTTCGCTCGACGCGCCGGATATCGCACCATACGGCTCGACTCCGACCAAGCTTCGATGCCGGCTGCCAATGCCCTATACGAGAATCTGGGTTTTAAGGACATCGAGAGGTATCGGCCCAACCACCTGCCGTGTGCCCGATTCATGGAGCTCGAGCTGTAGCGCCTCAGTCCGGCATCTTGTAGGCGTCGCGCTTGGCAAAAACGTGGTTCTGCCATACCCGTTGATATCGCTCCCGAGCGGGGACCGGCCGCTGGATGAGCCCAAGGCAGTGTTTGCCCTGTTGCGGCGTCGTGGCTGCTTTGCCGTGCAACTGAACAGCGAATCGTGATAGATCGCGTACCGCAACATCGAATATCTCGTCGACGAGATCGCCATCGACGTCGTAGATCTCGGCGTTCTCCAGGACTAGCTGGGAATAGACGATGAGCGTGAATATCTCACCAACCGCAAGCAGCCAGTCCGTGTCGTGGGCCTGTTCGTCGGTCGGTGGCTGCTCGGCCAGCATGGCCTTGAAGCCCTCCGCCTGGTTGGCGAACAGAGCAACGTTGGGCAGGTCAAAACGAGCGAAGACAGAGGAGTAGTCGTGAAAACGGATATCGCCCAGGCCTTTTGTCGGGCCCTGATTGAAGAGGAATCCGTCGTTAGCGGCATCGTCACGTCGGCCGACCGCGGGTAGATCAACCGGGCGGAAGAAGTAGTTCTCCATGAACTTAACGATTAGGGCGATGTTGACGTGCACGGTGCCCTCGAGTTTGGGCAGCGCCCGGATGTCGCGGGCCGCCGTCTCGAAGTACATGTCCTTCTCAAAGCCTTTGGCTGCGATCACGTCCCAGAAGTGGTTGACGACGTCTTCGCCCTGAGTGGTCACCTTCATCTTGACAACCGGGTTGTACAGGAGATAGCGGCGATCATCGGCCGTCGCCGACCGCATGTAGTCAGCGGCCCGCAGCGCGACGAGCTTCATCGCCACGAGGCGGGCATACCCGTCGGTGAAGAGCCTCTGGACATGGGGGAAGTCTGTCACCGCCATGTTGTAGAGACGGCGATGGGCGGCGTGGTTGATGGCCTCATAGAACGCATGGGTGCAGATTCCAATTGATGCCCAGCCCAGGTTGTACTTGCCGATGTTGACGGTGTTGAGAGCGGCGTTCCATGCCTCGTCACCTCGAGAGAGGATGTCCGCATCGGTGATCGGGTAGTCAACCAGTTCGTATTCGGAAACAAAGTTCTGACTTTGCACCACGTTCTTGATGAGGCGGTAAGACGGGTGTTGCGAGTCGACGGCAAAGAAGCAGTACTCGCCGGTCTCCGTCATCTTGCCGAAGGTCGAGACCATGGCGGCTTGGTTGCCGTTGCCGATGTAGTACTTGCGGCCGTTGGCGAGATAGCTGCCCTCGCCGGTCGGAGCCAACGTCATGTCAGTCGAGTACAGATCAGCTCCGTGGTCCTTCTCAGAAAGGCCGAAAGCGAATATCGCTCCATCCTCGAGAAGCGCTGCGGCCCGAACCTTGAGTGTCTCGTTGGGGCTCATCCAAATCGGCCCGAGACCGAGGACACTCACCTGCCATACGTACCAGTAGGGGAGTCCGTAGAAGCCAAGAATCTCGGCGAATTCGCAGTTGCGCCAGGTGTCCCAGCGGGTGTCCTCGGCTCCGTAGCCGGCCGGCGTGCACATCGTGGCGAAGATCCGCTCTTCCTTGACGAAATCGAGGAAATCCTGATACCAGATGGCAGCATGATCGTCCTCTTTGAGACGCCGTTTGCCCTTGGTCTCGAAGAACTCAATTGTCTTGAGCATCACTTCCCGAGAGCGTTGATCGGGGTACGGCCGACCATGGTTCTGGGGATCGAGCAGCATCATTGGGGCGCTCCTGGCTAGCGGTTTCGGCGCCAGACTAGGCCTCGCTTTTGGTGTCGAATTCTCGGCCGCGGGAGTTGACGGCGGCGGCCGAGGAGTCGGGGAAAGGAATGGGGTCAACGCAGCTCTTTTACCATCGTCGTGCTCTCGCCGAAGCCCATGATCGGCCTGAGGAAGGGCGTCCGCTCGACCTTGCCGGCAACGAAGCCCAGCTTCTCGTACAGCCGGCGGGCGCCCGGGTTGGTGTCAACAACATCAAGTCGTATCTGGTTGTGCCCAATCGAGCGGCTGTAGTCCTCGAGTGCCGCAAAAAGGCCGGTACCGATGCCACGGCCGCGGCAGTCGGAGTGGACCACGACTCCGTCCATCAGCAGCTCGCCGGGCTCAGGGTTGCGCTCGAGAAGTGCAAAGACAGCGATAGCCCTGATGGCCCGAACTAGCCCTATCTCGCGCCGGATCGAGCCGAAGGTGATCCCGCCGGTGAGTGAGCCTCCCGCATCATGAAAGCCGGCGATACCGATGAGCCGGCCGCCCTCGAAAGCCGCGATACATCTGCTGAGATCGAGGCCTGTCGAGAGAATGGCACGGCGCGATGTCTCGTTCCGGATCGCCGGCGACAGCTTCTGCGAAAACGCCTCGTCGTAGAGATCGGCGGCGGCAGATCTCGCCGACTCCGGGCATCCAAGTTCATACCTCACGTCGACCATGGGAACATTGTGGCCGACGGCGTGGCCGGCGCAGTGGCACACCTACACTCGGCACATGGACGATCTCGCCGGCAAAGTGGCAGTGGTAACCGGGGCGGCGTCAGGAATGGGCAACGCGTCCGCGGTACTGCTCGCCGAGCGCGGGGCAACTCTGGCCCTCGTCGACGTGAATCCCAGTGTCGAGCCCTTTGCTGTCGAGCTTGATGCTGTTGCTCACGTCGGTTCAGTAGCCCACTCGTCGTTCTGCAACCAGGTCATCGCTTCGGTAGAGGCGGCTCAGGGGGCCGTCGACATTCTCGTTAATGCCGCCGGCACCATCGTCCGTGCCGATGGCGTCGACACTTCCGACGAGGAATGGCGACGCATCTTCAGCGTCAATGTCGAGGGGCTCTTCTTCATGTGCCGAGCGGCGCTGCGAGGCATGGTTTCGCGTCAACGTGGTTCCATCATCAACTTCGGGTCGATCTGGGGCGACGTCGGCGGTCCCGGCCACGCCGCGTATGCCGCCACCAAAGGTGCCGTACATCAGCTCACGAAATCGATGGCCCTCGAGCACGCCAGGCAGGGGGTGCGCATCAATGCTGTGCTCCCCGGCGAAATCCGGACGCCGATGCTCTCATCCCATCGCGAGCGGCCGCCCACAGAAGATGAGCTCCATGCCCTGGCCGACAGAGTGGTGCCGATGGGTCGCCTGGGCGACCCCAAGGAGGTTGCGGAAGTGGTTGCGTTTCTGGCATCTGATGCCTCGAGCTACATGACAGGTTCTCTGGTGACCGTCGACGCCGGATACACGGCACGATGACTGGCTTCTCCGGCAAAGTCGTGCTTGTCACCGGAGGCAACTCCGGCATTGGGGCGGCCGCCGTTCGCCGGTTTGCTGCGGCCGGCGCCAAGGTTGTGATCGCCGCCCGAGACCACGAAGCCTCGCTGGCGGTCGTCGGCGAGGTCGAGGCCGCCGGCGGGAACGCTCACGCAGTTGTCTGCGACGTCACAAAGTCGGCGGACTGCGACGCTGCCGTTGAGGCGTGCTTGGATCGGTTCGGGGGGCTCGACGTCCTGTTCAACAACGCCGGGATCATCTTTAGAGACCGCTCGGCGCTCGACACCACCGATGACCACTGGAGCCAGACCATGGCCGTCAACGCCACCGGGACCTTCCTGATGTCGCGAGCGGCGGTTGCGGTGATGGTGGCCCGCGGCGGGGGAGCGATCGTCAACAACGCCTCCTATTTCGGACTGGTTGGCGGTCGTGGCGCCGCCGCGTACTGCGCCAGCAAAGGGGCGGTTGTCCTCCTTACCAAGGCGATGGCACTTGATCACGCTCGCCAGGGGGTACGCATCAACTGCGTGTGTGCCGGCAGCGTTGACACCCCGATGCTGCGAGGCGAAATGGAGGAGATGGGCGGAGTCGACCTGGTGCGACCGCTGTTCGAGGACAAACATCCAATTGGGCGGATCGCCACTCCAGACGAGATCGCCACCGCCGTTCTCTACCTGGCCTCCGATGAGGCCGGCTTCATCACCGGCACCGCGCTGCCCATCGACGGCGGCATCACCGCCGGGTGAATAGCCAGGGCGCTGGTCGGCCTTAGATCTGCGGCGGGTCTCGTCGATGTAGTCGTGTACGCAACTCGGAGAGTCGATGATCCGCAATCGCCGTCTCGCAGCGCTATTCCATGGAATCGTGGCCGTGCTCTTGCTGGTTGTGTGGCTCTGGCCCGGCTCGGCAACCGGGTGTGCAGCTTGGGGTCAAACGACGGCCTCCGACGGCCACTGTGTCCTTGCGAGAACCCAGACGGAATGTGAGCGCGATCAGGCGGTTCACGAGGATGGGCATTGCCTGCCATGTCCCTATGACGTACCCGAGGGTGACGCGTGTTTCTCGCTCATCGGCGACGAGCTCTAGGCGAGAAACTCGATCAGTGCGTCGAGTACCGCGTCGGGGCGTTCAATCATCATCGAGTGGCCGGCGCCGCTGATCTCGCTGATTGTGGCGTGGTCACCAAGTGCGTCCGCCAGCGTGAGAGTTCCCTTGGGATGGGCCATGCGGTCCTCCTCACCCTTGATGATCAGCGTCGGACACTCCACCGCGGCGGCTCGATCGAGGGCGTCCTCGTACCGGTCGCATGCGCGCAGGTCGTTGGCCAGAACTTCATCGCCGGCATTGAGGGACGTCTGCAACAGATGCCCCTGCATCCACAACCCAGGTGTCGGGTGTCCACCCAAACCGGACCGACCTGAGAGTGACCAACCCAAGATCATCTCGTGGGCGCGCCGCTCGTTCTCGTCCGCAGAGGCCTGCAGGGTCTCGTGGACTCGCATTGCCGAAGTGGTGCCGGTCAGGGCGAGCTTCGAGATCAACGCCTGCCGGGTCGCTGCCAGTTCAAGTCCAATCAGTGAGCCCATCGAATGGCCGACGATGGCCGCAGACGTGTAACCAGCCGACTCGATGACTTCACCAACCCACAATGCCATCTCGCCGATCGTGGCCAACAGTTTGCCGCCGCTGTGGCCGTGTCCGGGGAGGTCGGGCGCCAGCACGGACCATCCGTGGTGCGAGAAGTAGCGCTGCTGGAGCGCCCACAGCGTTCGATCCTGAGACGCGCCGTGCAGAAACACGATGAGCGACTTGTCCGGGTCGAGAGGGCGTCCCCCGGTTGTGGCGCGGACCTCCTCCCCTCGAACCTGCAGCCTCATTCGGTCACGCCTTCTGTGAGGCCCGCAGCGCTCGCCGCAAGTCGGCCAGTAGATCGTCGGACGACTCGAGCCCGATCGACAGCCGAATCAGATCCTCCCCGATTCCAGCCGTTTCCAGTTGCGCAGCGTCCATGGTGGCATGGGTAGTCGATGCCGGGTGGATGACCAGGGATTTGGCATCGCCGACATTGGCGAGGTGGGAAAACACCTTCAGGCTCTCGATGAATCTGCGACCAGCTTCGCGTCCGCCTCGGATGCCGAAACTGAATATGGCGCCACAGCCTTTGGGGAACATCTTCTTGGCGAGCTCGTAGTCAGGGTGATCCTCCAGCTCGGGATAACGAACCCAGGCCACCTCGTCGGCAGAATCGAGGTATTCGACTACCCGCCGGGCATTGGCCACGTGGCGCTCCATCCGCAGCGGTAGCGTTTCAAGGCCCTGAATCAGGTAGAAGGCGTTCTGCGGACTCATGGCGGCACCAAAGTCGCGCAACCCCTCGACCCGAGCCCTCGTGAGAAAGGCCTGGGTGCCAAACTCCTCAGCAAAGGCAAGGCCGTGATAGCTCGGATAAGGCTCCAGCATCGTCGGGTGCCTTCCCGACGCTTCCCAGTCGAACCGCCCGGAGTCGACTACGACGCCACCCAGTGCAACCCCGTGGCCGCCGATGAACTTGGTTGCCGAATGGAACAGCAGGTCGGCGCCCCACTCAAACGGTCGGAACAGGTAGGGCGAGGCAAAAGTGTTGTCGATCAGCAGGGGGACCCCCGCCTCGTGGGCAATTTCCGCCACCTTGGCGATGTCCATGATCTCCAGGCCCGGATTACCCAACGTCTCACCGTGCACGAGCTTGGTATTAGGGCGGATGGCGGCCCGAATCTCGTCGGGATCTCGCGGTGAAACCAGGGTCGACTCGATGTCGAACCGGGGCAGCGTCTGGGTGAGCAGGTTGTTGGTGCCCCCGTACACATTCTTGGAAAGCACGATGTGATCGCCGGCGCTTGCGAGAGTGGCGATGACGAGCCACAGCGCGGCTTGTCCCGACGCGGTGGCTACGGCGCCGACTCCACCCTCGAGTGCCGCCACTCGCTCTTCGAAGACTGCAACTGTCGGATTCGAGAGCCTCGTGTAGAGGTGGCCCTGACGCTCCAGGTTGAAGAGGCCGGCGGCATGCTCAACATCTCGGAACAGGTACGACGTCGTTTGGTAGATCGGAACGGCACGTGCCCCAAAGTCACTGTCCGGGCTCTGGCCTCCGTGAAGGCTCAGCGTTTCGAAGTCGTACATGGTTCGGAGATTACCCCGGGCGCCGGAGGCGGGGAGCGCGGATGGTGGTCTGCGGCTCCGCCTCAAGGATGACTGGTCAATAGTCCCGCAGAATGATGGAGCCCCCGTCGCGGTGCGATACGATCGATTCGTGGTTCAGCAAGAGACTCGGAAGAGACCCGTGTGGGTGTTCGATGGCGCGGTGGCGCTGGCGGCATTCGCCCTGTCGGTCGTCGCCCTCGACGCGGTCTCGCCCGGGGAGCTCGAGCTGTTTGAACGCGCCCCCGATGCGTGGGCCTATGTACTGGTGGCAGGCCAAACCCTGCCTCTAGTGTTGCGGCGGGTCAGACCCGCGACGGTGCTCGCCATCATCGTTGTCGCATTCGTGCTCGACCGAATGCTCGACTATCCGTCCTCGACGGCAGTTGTCGGCGTCGCGTTCGCCTTCCATAGCCTCGGCACTGAGCTGCCGCGGCGACGCTCGATGCAGATCGGCATACCGGTGATTGCGGTGCTCGTGGCTTTTACGGCCATGGGTGCCTACTACGTGGATTCGGTCACCATTGGTACCGTGATCGTTGTTCTCATTGCCACGCTTGCCCCGCTCCTGCTGGGGCGAGAGGTCAACGAGCGGCGTCGCTACCTGACTGAACTAGAGGAGCGCACCGTTCGACTTGAGCGTGACCGGGAGCGACGGGCGCGTGAGGCTGTGCGCGAGGAGCGGGCCCGAATTGCACGAGAGCTTCACGACGTTGTTGCCCACGAGATGACGGTCATGACGATCCAGGCGGCAGCTGCCCGCCGGGTCATCACGACGGATCCGGGCCAGGCGACTGAAGCGCTCACTGCGATCGAGACCGCCGGCCACGATGCACTCACCGAAATGCGTCGGCTGCTCGGCTTGCTTCGCCACGAGGACGGACAGGATGCGTTGGTGCCTCAGCCCGGTCTGCACCGACTCAACGGCTTGATGGAGCAGATGGAGGAGTCGGGCCTACCGACTGGGCTCACTGTTGAAGGGGAACCGGCCCCTTTGCCGACTGGGGTCGATCTGAGCGCATACCGGATCATCCAGGAGTCGCTAACCAACTCGCTCAAACATGGTGGCCCCGACACGCACGCCTCCATTCGGCTCGTCTACAAGGCTGATGAGGTTGTGATCGAGGTGGCCGATGACGGCCGTGGCTCCGCGGCGGGTCTGGAGACCAACGGCGAAACCGGGCATGGGCTGGTCGGAATGCGCGAACGGATTGCAATGCTCGACGGCTCGCTGACAGCCGGTCCCCGAGCGGGCGGGGGATTCGTGGTTCGTGCCACGATCCCGAGGTCCGCGACATGACGTCGATTCGTGTAGTGCTGGTCGACGATCAGGAATTGGTACGTACGGGCTTCCGGATGATCCTCGACGCTGAGGCCGACATCGAGGTCGTCGGCGAGGCAGCCGACGGAGAGGAGGCGCTCGCCGCAATTGCTGCAACCAACCCGGACGTAGTTCTGATGGACGTGCGAATGCCGCGGATGGACGGCATTGAGTCGACCCGTCTGATTGGGGCCATGGCGAACCCACCTCGGGTGCTAATCCTCACGACTTTCGACATCGACGACTATGTGTACGAGTCGCTGCGGGCGGGCGCCAGCGGCTTCCTCCTCAAGGACACCCCAGCAGATGATCTAGTCGCCGGGGTCCGTGTTGTTGCCGCCGGCGATGCGCTGTTGGCTCCGTCGGTCACCCGCCGTCTTATCGAGGAGTTCGCCAGCCGGCCCGAGCGGGTCGCCGAACCAGAGGCTCTCGAAACATTGACCGATCGCGAACGTGAAGTGCTCACGTTGATGGCTTCAGGCATGTCGAACGCCGAGATTGCCGACGGTCTATTCGTCGGTGAGACAACGGTGAAGACCCACGTTTCGCACATTCTCACGAAACTCGAACTGCGCGACCGAGTCCAGGCGGTCGTTGTGGCGTACGAGTCCGGCCTGGTCCGTCCGGGTGGCGACGTCGGCTGATCATCCTTGGGTAGTAGGCCCAAGATCATCCCCCCGGCCGATGACGCAGCTCGCTCGAGCGCGTAGCTTTTCAGGTAGCACATCAAAGAATTGTGAGAGGGGTCCAATCCACCATGACCACGTCCACCGTCCCTGTCGACCTGGCTGCTGCCCGGATGGAGCAGGGAATCAAAACCTACGGCTCCGGCGGCGCCGAAGTCCGCGCCCTCGACAGCATCAATGTCGCGTTCGAGAAAGGGCAATTCACCGCCCTCATGGGGCCCTCAGGCAGTGGCAAGTCGACGCTGCTGCATTGCATCGCCGGCCTCGACACGCTCACCAGCGGGCGGGTGTTCGTTGGCGCAACCGAGTTGAACACCCTTAGCGACAAGGACCTCACGCTGCTTCGGCGCAAAAAGGTCGGCTTCGTGTTCCAGGCGTTCAACCTCATTCCGACGCTGACGGCACGTGAGAACATCTTGCTGCCGTTGCTCATCGCCGGCGACGACCACGACACGGCATGGTTCGACCAGGTAGTCGGCATTCTCGGGCTCGGCGACCGCCTCACCCACAGACCATCTGAGCTGTCCGGCGGGCAGCAGCAGCGAGTGGCCGCCGCCCGCGCACTGGTTGCTCGCCCCGAGATCATTTTTGCCGATGAACCGAGCGGCAACCTCGACTCCAAGTCGGCGGCCGAGCTGCTCGGGTTCCTGCGGCGTGCAGTACGCGAGTTCGGCCAAACCATCGTCATGGTGACCCATGATCCGGTCGCAGCCTCCTACGCAGACCATGTGGTCTTTCTCGAGGACGGCCACACCGTTGGCGAACTGAACGACCCGACCGCTGACTCCGTTATCGATCGTATGAAGCAGTTTGGAGGCTGACGCGTGATTCGCACAGCTCTCAAGACAATCTTTGCGCACAAGCTGCGCCTGGCTCTCACCGCCATGTCGGTGGTGCTCGGCGTCGGCTTCATCGCAGGGACATTCATATTCACAGACACTATTGACAACACGTTCGGCGACCTCTTTGAAGACGTGTTCGCCGGCCAAGACGTTATCGTCCAAGGTGAAACCGAGTTCGATGTCGGCTTCGCCGGGCCACCCCCAATGCCCGCCGAGGTGCTGGACATCGTCGAGGCGGTGCCCGGGGTCGAAGCCGCTGAGGGGAGTGTTGGCGGCTTCGCCGTCATCTACGACAACGATGGTGAGGCCATCGTTCCCACCGGTCCTCCCACCTTGGGCGGTTCGTGGTCCGACGACGACCGACTTGCGGGCAACGTTGAACTGCGCGAGGGACGCCGCTCGGTCGGACCCAACGAGGTGGTCATTGACGCGGCCACCGCCGACGGCAACTCACTGGCGCTCGGCAATGTCGTGCAGATCCAGACTCCGACCGGCGTCAACGAGTACGAGATTGTCGGCATTGTCGGCTTCGGCGAGTCAGACAACCTCGCCGGAGCGACCTTTGCTGCCTTTGATCTCGAGACGGCGCAAGCGCTGTTCGACCTCGAGGGTCAGCTGAGTACGATCGTCGTCCTGGCCGAGGACGGGGTGAGTCCGGACTTGCTCCGCTCCAACATCGCTCAGGCGCTGCCCGAAGGTGTCGAAGCGGTGACGGCAGCAGATGAGGCCGAGGCCCAGTCCGAAGCTCTCTCGGACAGCCTGGGATTCCTGCGTACGGCGTTGCTGGTCTTTGCTCTGGTGGCGGTGTTCGTCGCCACGTTCATAATCCAGAACACCTTCCGGATCATCGTGCGGCAGCGGCAACGTGAGCTCGCGCTGATGAGGGCAGTCGGGGCCACGCCGTCCCAAGTCGTTTGGATGGTGGTCATCGAAGCGGTCATGGTCGGTGTGTTTGCATCGATTATCGGCATCCTCTTCGGCTTCGTGGTTGCGAGCGGCTTGACCGGCGCGATGAGCGCAGCCGGATTCGACCTACCCTCATCAACCGCACCATTGGCGATCAGGACGATCGTGATCGGTTTGACCGTTGGCATCGTGGTGACTGTCTTGTCGGCACTGCTGCCGGCGATCCGAGCCTCCAAGATCCCACCGGTTGCGGCCCTGCAGGACACCGAGGTGACTCTGCGGATGTCGGACCGAAGGCGGACCCTGGTCGGAGTTGTCGGCCTGGTGTTCGGCGGTGCATTGATGGCCGCAGGACTCTTTGTGGCCAGCTTCCAAATCGGACCCATCAACGAGCTGCTCGCCATTGGCATTGGATCTCTGTTCGTGTTCCTGAGCGTGAGCTTGCTGAGCTCACTCATCGTCAAACCGGTGGCCCGCTTCCTCGGCTGGCCGCTGCCCAAGCTCGATCACCTCACGGGGACCCTGGCGACGGAGAACACCGTGCGCAAGCCGCGGCGGACTGCCACCACGGCCTCAGCATTGATGATCGGGTTGGCCCTCGTGGCATTCTTCTTCATCCTCGGTGACTCCATCAAGGCCTCCGCGGGATCCGCCATCGAAGAGGGCCTGCGCGCTGACTACGTCGTCAGCGTGGATGGCTTCAGCGGTGGGTTCAGCCCGTCGCTGGGTGAGCACCTCGCCGAGGAGCCCGAGATCAGTGACGTGACGTTCCTGCGTTTCGGGTTCTGGGACCGTGAGGGTTCTGATGAGTTCCTCATGGCCGTTGACACCGAGACGATCGATGAGACGATCTTTCTCGACGTTCAGACCGGAAGCGTTGCCGCTCTGACCGACGGCGGAGTCCTGGTGTTTGACACGATTGCCGACGAAGAGGGCTGGATCCTTGGCGACACCGTCGCCATGGGTCTGGCTGCGACCGGCCTACAGCAGGTCGAGATTGTCGGGACATTTGCCGAGTCCAACGTCGTTCAGGCCAACTTCCTGGTCGGCGAGAAGTTCTATTCAGAGAACTTCAGTGGCTTCGGCACCGATCTCGACTTCGTCCTTGCGGTCAAGGCCGCCGACGGGGTCGCCCCGGACGCGGCGCGTGCCGTTGTTGAGAATGCGGCCGCGGAGTACGCCAATGTGACGGTTCGCGACCAGGTTGAGTATCGCCAATCGCAAGAGGACCAAGTCAACACGATCCTCATCATGTTCAACGCTCTGCTTGGTCTCGCCGTGATCATTGCGGTATTCGGCATCACCAACACGTTGGCGCTCTCCGTGTTTGAGCGGACCCGCGAGATCGGGTTGCTGCGCGCCGTCGGAATGAGCCGTCGCCAGATACGCCGCATGGTGCGCTGGGAGGCGATCATCGTTGCGATTATCGGTTCCTTGCTGGGCATCGTGGTCGGTCTGGTCTTCGGTGTAGCCGTGACAGGCGCTCTTTCGAGCCAGGGGATCAACGTACTGTCGATCCCGGCGGTTCAGATTATTGGCCTGGTCCTGTTCGGCGCATTTGCCGGGCTGATTGCGGCGATTCTGCCGGCCCGCAAGGCCTCTCGTCTCAACATCTTGGAGGCCATTTCCTACGAGTAGCAGTAAGGAACTCAACCCACCCGGTTGTGCCGCTTAGGCCCGACCGGGTGGGTGTCTTCCATAAGCGGCGCGTGGGGGCGTTGGGCGGCGGGACGTTTCTGGTTCAGGTCTTGGTGGAGAAGTCAGACGCCAGACGTCAGATTGAAGAAGAAAACGCACAGCCCGGTCGGCTCGCGGCTTCTTTGTCGCCGGCGTGCTCACTTCTCATTCCTCACATCGATTTCTGATTTCTGACTTCTGACTTCTGATTTCTGACGTCTCAGCCGCGATACAGTCCTGTCATGACCACAAACGCACCTATCACCTGGGTCCCCAACCCCCGCGCCCGCACGATTGCCCACAGCGAGGCAGTGACCAGGAACTTCCCCGACGGCGTGTTTCAGCACGCCCGGGCGTTCCACCGACAGATCCCCGGATTCCGGGCGAGCCCGTTGCGCAGCTTGGCCGGATTGGCCGAGATGATCGGTGTCGGTGGTATCTGGGTGAAGGACGAGTCTGTCCGGCTCGACCTCAACTCCTTCAAGGTGCTCGGCGGCTCCTACGCCATCTACCGGCACATCAAGCGCCAACTCGGAATGGACGATGCCGAACTCTCGTTTGAGGAACTGGTGTCGGAGGCGACCAGGGCCAAGTTAAGCGAGGTGACTTTCGCGACAGCCACCGACGGCAACCATGGCCGCGGCGTTGCATGGGCCGCTCAACAGCTCAAATGCAAGGCGGTCATCTACGTCCACAAGGACACTTCAGTGGCACGGATCCGAGCGATCGAGAGCTACGGAGCCGACGTCCACGTCGTTCCCGGAACCTACGACGATGCCGTGAGGCTGGCCGGAGAGGAAGCCGACAAGCACGGTTGGCAGGTGATTTCCGACACGTCTTGGGAGGGATACGAGGACATTCCACGTTGGGTGATGCAGGGCTACACCACGATGCTGTCCGAGGCCCAGGAGCAGCTCGCCGGTACCGGCATCGTGAAGCCGACACATGTCTTTGTTCAGGCCGGCGTTGGCGCTCTGGCCGCCGCGGTCACCGGCTTCTATGCCAGCAGGTTCGGAGCCGACCGCCCCACCCAAGTGGTCGTCGAGCCGGCCAATGCGGACTGCCTGTATCGGTCGGCCCAAATCGGTGACGGGGAACCGCACGACGTCGTTGGCGACCTCCAGACGATCATGGCCGGCCTGGCTTGTGGCGAGCCGAGCCGCATTGCGTGGGGTGTGCTGTGGGACAGCGTTGATGCTTTCATCACGTCGCCGGACTACGTCGCTGCCAAGGGAATGCGGGTATACGGGGTGCCGCTGGCCGGTGACCCCTTCATCGTCTCGGGGGAGTCGGGGGCTGTCACTCTCGGAGCGCTCACGTTTATTGCAGAGGATCCCGAGTTTGCCGACCTCAAGGAGTATCTCGGGATCGACCGAGAGTCGCAGATCCTTCTGATCAACTCCGAAGGCAACACCGACCCGGACTACTTCCGGCGTGTGGTGTGGGAAGGGGCCAACTCAGTTCCGGAGGATTACCGCAGGGATCTGCCGGAGGCTTGAGTCAGAAGTCGGGAACGGACCTGGCGGTCCGTTCCTTGGGAGCTGCTTCGCAGCTCCGGAGAAGTCAGATTTGCGATGGAGATTGGAAGTGAAGATCCGGTCTCCTTCTGATGTCTGACTTCTGATGTCTGACTTCTAGGTCTCACCCATCACGTGTTCACCGTGCCCCGTCAATCGACCATGCAGAATGCGCGGACCGGGAACGAGCCCATGCCACGCACCTTCGGGGGTACGGCAAACAGCGTCGCTCCCGTCGGAGGCAGCTGATCGAGGTTGGTGAGGTGTTCGAGAATCGGAATCCCTGCCATCAAGAGGCTCGAGTGGATCGGGCGTCTCCCGTCGGAGGTGCCATCGACGTTGAGCGAATCGATGCCGACGAGGGCGGCGCCTCGCTCCACGAGTCGGGCGGCGGTTGGCTCGGCAAGGTGGGGGTGGCCCTGTCCGTATGCCGGCGTGGCCCAATGGCGACTCCAGCCGGTGTGGAAAAGAACAGCTCGCCCGGCAATGTCCTTGTCTTCGAGAAGCCCGGGGTCGATCGTGATGTCCTGCGTTGAGACCACGACTACATCGAGGCCCGCCA
The DNA here is from genome assembly GCA_024226255.1 of bacterium. Lineage (GTDB taxonomy): Bacteria > Actinomycetota > Acidimicrobiia > Spongiisociales > UBA5794 > JAHEJX01. The sequence continues at coordinate 31,565 of JAAELU010000592.1, forward strand.
CCTGACTCAGGCCGAAATCGGCGAGATCAGCCCCACCGCGTACCCGGTGCGCAGGGGAGTCGATATACGTGCCCGTGTTGGCCACCATATCGATGCGACTGATCTCGAACTCGTAGCCGTCTGCGTAGTGCGAGTGGCTGTCGTCAAAGGTCATGGCGGACAAAATCTGCGGCGCAGCCAGCCCCGGGTAGGTGGTCAGCCCGTCGGCGATCTCGTGGCTCAGGTCGATGAATCGAGACACAGCATCTTCTCCCGTAGAGTCGCGGCATTGGTTCATCGTACGATGGTGGTCGAGCGTTATTGAGGAGAGTTGCACGTGCAGAGTGACGCCAAGTCTGTGGAGGACTACCTCGCTGAATTGCCCACCGATCGATTCGAGGCGATCACCCAGCTGCGTGAGTTGATCCTCGAGCGTATTCCCGACGGCTACGAGGAAGCGATGAACTGGGGCATGATCACCTACCAGGTTCCGCTTTCCACGTATCCCGACACGTACAACGAGAAGCCATTGATGTACGCGGCGTTGGCCTCACAGAAGAACCACTTCGCTGTCTATCTCAGCGGCATTTACCAGGAGGACGGCAAGCGAGACAGCTTCCTCGAGGCCTACAAGGAGACCGGGAAGCGGCTCGACGTCGGCCAGTCCTGTGTCCGATTCCGCAAGATTGATGATGTGCCGTTCGAAGTCATCGGAGATGCGATTGCGGCCATCCCTGTAAGCGAGTTCGTCTCGGTGGCCAAGGCCGCCCGCACCTCCTCCAGGAAATGATCGATGAGTCAGGAGCAAGCCATAACTGAGCTCAGCCAGGCCGCCGGACCGACGTCCACCCCGCTTCTCGAAGAGACGTTGGGGGTCAATCTTGCGGCGACGGTGGGGGAGCATCCCGATCGGGACGCCCTCATCGTCCGCCATCAGGGAATCCGTTGGACGTATCGCCAGTTCGACGAGAAGGTCGAGGAGCTGGCCAGAGCACTCATCGCTCGCGGCTTTGCACCAGGTGACCGTGTCGGTATCTGGTCGCCGAATAACGCCGAGTGGGTGCTCACCCAATACGCCACTGCCCGGGCCGGCGTGATCATGGTCAACATCAACCCGGCATACCGGACCCATGAGGTGCAGTACGCGCTGGATCAATCGGGCTGCAAAGGACTCATTGCTGCGCCTTCGTTCAAGACG
>JAAELU010000593.1 GCA_024226255.1 bacterium
CGTCGATCATGAAGGTGCCGGCAGTGGGAGCTGCGGTATCGACGGTGGTGCTGGCGTCGGGAGGCGTTCCGGGAACGTCTTCCACGTTGCTCACGCCATCGGTGGCGATGGTGTAGAACTCGTAGAGGCCATCGAGCGTGGCCGTGAAGGCGATCGGGCTAGCGCCCGTACCCGCCGACACATAGACCGCGCCCTCGTAGCTGTAGAACAGCTCCACGCTGGCCACGCCGCTCGTGGCGTCGCTGGACGTGTAGGCGACGCTGATGCTCGTCGTGTTGTGATACTGAGCCAGAGCGGAAGCCTCGGATTCCGGCTTCGTATCATCCTGGGTCGAGGACTCGACGTTGGACCATCCCGACATGTTGTCGAGGGCGTCCTTGGCCCTCACGCGGTAGTAGTAGATCTGTGTGTCCGTGAGTCCACCGAAGAGATGGGTAAGGCCACCGATCCAGCCGCTGTTGCCCACCAATGCCGTGAAACCGGCATCCGTGGCGATCTCCGCGTAGTACAAAACGGCGCCGCCGCCGGGATTGCTCCAGTCCACGGTGTTGCTGAGGCCCTGGGTGTAGAGCGGCTCGCCATCCATGACGGGTGCGTCCGGCGCGAGGCAGTCCACGTCGATGGTCGCCGTGGCGCTGTAGTCAACGCTGACGGGCTGGTTGTCGAGGTCCCGGAATTCGACGGCGAGGAAGGAGACGGTCGCCGCCGTGTGGGCGCCTAGGTTGTCGCTGTGGAAGGTGATGTCGAAGAAGCTCTCCACCCAGTCCACACCGTTGCCGCCGCCCATGACGGCCCAATCGATGCGGTAGTCGTTGACGCCCAGCTCGACGATCTCGACGACCTCGTACTCCCCTGGGATGATGTCGTCGTACACGACGATGTCCGCGTCCGTGAAGCTAACCTCGCTTGTAGCGGTGACCCGGATCGAGTAGCCGCGCAGCTCAGGGGTGAAGGCGCCCGGGTTGTAGTCGAAACCGAGCGTTACATCCTGGCTGCAGTTGATCGGGCCGCTGCTGGCCGGGTCGATCGTCATGCTGCTCACATCGAGCAACCAGGGGTCGAAGAGCACATAGTTCGAGACGGGCGGACCCTGCCCGAGCGGGTTGTCGACCGCATGGTAGGGGCCGGTGTTGTAGCCCCACCAGTTGAGGCGGGCATCCACGATCTGGGGTGTGAACGTGTCGTTCCAGACACCGTCGTTGGCGATGCTCAGGAACTTGTTGTAGTGGAAGACGGTGCCCGTGGATTCGTAAGTGGTGCCGCCCATGCCGACACGGGCACCGTGATCCAGGTTCTCGAAGATGTTGCCGGTGAACACCGAGTTGGTGGCCGTGCTCCAGACCACCGCTCCGTAATCCAATCCGTTGCGCACGGTGTTGTCGGTGAAGGTATTGTTGTCGGATGAGACACCAGGCGCGCCGGTGATGCCGAGCCCCCAGGTTTCTCCGCCCTGGTCGCCGTCGACGATGTTGCCGAAGGCCGTGATATCGTCCGTATTGTAGATCATAATTCCGTTGCCACTGTATCGCACGCTCGTGATCGAGTTGCCGCTGAACAGATCGCCGGAGGTGCAATTGTTCATGTAGATGCCATTGCGGGTGTCATTGATTGTGTTTCCGGAGATCGTATTGGCGATGGTGAAGTTCTCGTATAGCCAAAAACTCATGTCGTTGGCGTCGAGCTGGTTGTTGCTGATGACACCATAGGCTTCGTAGCCCATGAGGATTGCACCGGCCGAGTAGGTGGGGCCCGTGTGGTCATGACCCGTGAGCGTGTTGTCGTCGATGAATCCGTAGGCCCCACGGTTGACTCGAATACCGTACTGGACGATGTCGGCGTGGGGGCCGAGTCCGGTCATCGTATTCCCCTCAATGAAGGCCTGGCTGTTGTAGCCGTCACAGTAGATGGCCCGATTCTGGTAGTTCGTAAAGGTGTTGTCCACCAGGTCTGCGTAGCCGGTCTCGGTGTAGAAGTAGCTTCCTACCCAGAGGGCATAGCCATAGCTGTCGCTCGCCCATGTATCGCTGCGAATATCGCCGAAGCCGCAGTCGTGAAAGTAGGCGTAGGAGCCGCTACGGACGAAGCCGCCGACCAGTGTTTCGGTGCTTGCCAGGGTAGCCGGCCCGCGTACTGTGAGATTCTGCATCTGCACGTTGGCGCCGTTGATCAGCATGAGGATGCTGTAGATGCCGTCGCCAGGGCTTGTCATGACTGCGGGGGCCTGGATGAAGCAGGTGGCCGTGCCGCTACCAGTGATGGTGATCGTCTTGTTGTCGACGATGAGCTGCTGGGGGTAGACGCCGGCGTCGACGACGATCTCGTCGTTGTCAACGGCTGCGTCGATGGCAGCCTGGATGGTGGTGTAGACGCTCGGAACCAGGAGCTGAATCCTGTTGCCGCGTTCGAATATGGAGGGGTCGGGTTTGCTGGCATCGGTGTTCGGGGGGGTGATCAGCTTGCCCGGGCTGTCCAGTGGATCAGGTGCGGGTTCAATGGGGAATCCATCGCTGTTTGCCAGGGTCAGAGCCGGCAGCAGTCCGACAAGGAGCAACGCCGCCAGCGCGAGTCGGAGAAACCTTCCAGTTTGCATTCGAATCTCCCGTCGTCGAGAACTGTTCTTGCCTGTTTCGATCAGTTCCCTCACTCCGGGTGAAAAGGAGGGTGGCCGGGGCCCGGAATTCCGGGCCCCGGCAAGTGTTCGAACTACTTCAGCAGCAGCATCTTGTGGGTCTCCTTGAGGGGACCCGCATGGATGCGCGCGAAGTAGACACCGGAGGCGACGGAGACGCCGTGCTCGTCACGACCGCTCCATACCACATTGTGACGGCCCGCGGTCACCTGCTCGTCGAGCAGGGTGACGATGCGGCGGCCGTCGGCACTGAAGACCACCAGCTTGACGTTCTGCGCCTGAGGCAGATCGAAGCTGATGCTGGTCTTCGGGTTGAAGGGGTTCGGATAGTTGCCGGCGAAGCGATAGACCGTCGGCAGATCCGCGACCTCGGTGGCGCTGAGCTCGAAGGGCAGCTCGTTGTTGGACGTGTCGCGGACGGTGAGCTCGATGTCGGTCGGGATCATCCCCGCGGGCAGGGATACGCTGAAGAGCAGACCCTGACCGCTGATGACCAGGCCTTCACCCATGACAGCCAGACTCACGTCCAGGCCCTTGCCGGGGATCTGACGCAGGAAGACGGGACCGAGCTGCTGATTCAGCAGTCCGCCGCCCGTCAGCGTCACCTCGGCGCCCGTTGGGAGCTGAGCCTTGAGCTGGAGGGCCTTCAGGTTGGCGCAGGGCTCGGTGAGACCGAGGGCCCAGCTGCCGTCCTCGAGTTCGAACCAGCTCAGGTAGGCGATGTCGCTGCCCTGGATGATCGGCATCGGAGCGACGACCCCGTAGTTCAGCGCGAAGATCATCAGATCCTCGAAGTTGATCAGATTGTCGGTCGCAGGGATGCCGGTGCCGGAGGCGGTGTCGGTGGGGCCGACATCGCACTCGTTGTTGTAGGGTGCCAGAGCGTCGGCGGTGCCGTAGGCGGCGGCGAGCACCGTGATGTCGGGAGAACTCACGTTACCGTCGTAGGGCACAGGTGGAACGATGGTGAAGTAGACATCGCCGAGCCAGTAGTTGGTGGCCCGGTCATTGGCCGCCGCACCGAGGCTCGAGTTGCTGGCTCCGTCCAGGACGAAGACCTCGTAGTAGTAGATGCCACGATCCGTGGCATCAACCCACGTGTCCGTGAAGGTCAGGGTGCCCACGGCAACGGTTCCGGCCTCCACCCACTCGGCGCTGGCATCGGCCGCGTAGCTGTCCGCGGGACGCGTCGGCACAATGGCCCCGACATCGTCGTACTCAGGATAAGCCGATACGCCGGGCGTCGTGTCGTACCAGAGGCCGCGGTAGATCTTGTACACCGCGGTGTCGGAGCCGTCATGAACCCAGCTCACCTCGACCTTGTTGTGTCCCGGGTTGGCCGCGATATCTGAAACGGCTCCCGGTGCGGTCGTGTCGTAGTCGATGGTATCGACCAGCTGGAGCACGTTCATGGCAGCATCCCGATACTCGGCGTTGACCGTGCGTGTGCCGTCGGCTCCCGCCGTCAAGGTCCAGGGATGGTCGGCGGCGAATGCCACCCAACCGCCGGGCCAAGTGCCGCCGCCGTCGTTGCTGAAGCGCATCGTCAGGGGCAGGTTGACATCGGTGATGCCGTCGCTATCCAGGTTCACGGCCAGGAGAGCCGTGTAAGCGGCTCCGCCGTCGATCATGAAGGTGCCGGCAGTGGGAGCTGCGGTATCGACGGTGGTGCTGGCGTCGGGAGGCGTTCCGGGAACGTCTTCCACGTTGCTCACGCCATCGGTGGCGATGGTGTAGAACTCGTAGAGGCCATCACCGTCCGTCGCCGTGAAGGCGATCGGGCTAGCGCCCGTACCCGCCGACACATAGATCGCGCCCTCGTAGCTGTAGAACAGCTCCACGCTGGCCACGCCGCTCGTGGCGTCGCTGGACGTGTAAGCGACGCTGATGCTCGTCGTGTTGTGATACTGAGCCAGAGCGGAGGCCTCGGATTCCGGCTTCGTATCGTCCTGGGTGGAGAACTCGACGTTGGACCATCCCGACTCGTTGTCGAGGGCGTCCTTGGCCCTCACGCGGTAGTAGTAGATCTGCCCGTCCGTGAGGCTTCCGAAGAGGTTGCTGAAGCCGGCGATCCAGCCGCTGTTGCCCAGCCCCATGGTGAAGCCGGCATCCGTGGCGATCTCCGCGTAGTAGGACACCGCCCCACTGCCGGACTCATCGCTCCAGGCCACCGTGTTGCTGAGCCCCTGCGTATAGGTGGGCTCGGCGCTCATGGTGGGCACGTCGGAAGCGAGACAGTCCACGTCAATACTGGCCGTGGCGCTGTAGTCGCCGCCGATGGGGTCGTTGTCCAGATCCCTCAGCTCACAGCTGGTGAAGCTCACCGTGGCTGCGGAATGGGCTCCCGTGTTGGCGCCGTGGAAGGTGACGTTGAAGAAGCTTGTGGAACCGGTGATGCCGGTGGTGGCACCGAGGATGCCGTAGTCGACCGTATAGTCGTTGGCGCCATTGTAGATGATGTCCGTGTAAATCGGATCGCCCACGAGCGGGTGGATCGTGATGTCCGCATCCGTGAAGCTCACCTCGCTCGTGGCGGTGACCCGGATCGAGTACCCGCGCAGAGCCGGCGTGAGCGGATCCGGCGTGTAG
>JAAELU010000594.1 GCA_024226255.1 bacterium
CGGGCACGTCAACACGCCCTACCCCGGCGGAAACGTCGCCATGTACGCCCATAACTTCTACGCATCCGAGACCCCCACCTGCGACGCCATCACCATTGAAGGCAACACCGCGACGGCAATCTTTCGTGATGGGTCGTATCGCAACTTCGATCACCCACCTGCGGGCTCGAGCGGAATCTGCACTGATGCGGCCGGCCAGCCGGTGACCCGAGCTGCCGTCGCCGCGGACAACCTCCTCGGCGAGGCAGCCGCGGCGTTGCTCGATCCCGCGTACCGCACCCGACCGGTTCCGTACTTGCCGCCGCAGCCGAGCCGGGACATCGTGGTTTCGCCCTATGTCGCCGGACCCGGACGACCCAACGGAAACGGCGGGGGCATCTACAACACCGGCGGCCACGTCGACATCGTCGAATCAACAGTTTCGGACAACACGGCGAGCAACTCTGGTGGCGGTGTCTACAACGGTTGGCTCGGATCGATCGATGCCGACCACTCGAGGATCAGCGGTAACGCTGCAACAAGTGGAGGCGGGGTGGCCAATTCGGGCGGCTCCGTGACGGTGCGCAGGTCGCGAGTGGCTGCCGACGCGGCACTGTCTCGAGGAGTCGTTGGGAACCAAGCAACGAGGTCCGGAGGAGCCGTCCACAATTGGTACGGCTTCGTCGCCATCAGA
>JAAELU010000595.1 GCA_024226255.1 bacterium
AGAGTGGAAAGAGGGACCTCGGGCAGCGCTCCACCCGGCGCGCAGACCGCCTCGCGAAGCAGGGCGAACATCTCCCCCATGCCCGCCTGCTTTGCCTCCTGACCGTCCCACCACAGCACACGCTCCGGGAATCCCCCGGTCGTCTCCAAGAGTTCGAGTCCGTAGCGGTTCGCCTCTGCAAAGACGTGCGGCTGGGTGGAGTGGATCCAGGTGCCGCCCAGCTCGAAGAGCCCGCCGCTGGCGTGGGCGCTGAAGGTACGGCCGCCAAGTCGGTTCCGCGCTTCGAGCACAAGCGTCCGCAAGCCGGCGTGTTGCAGCTCGCGTGCCGCGGTGACGCCGGCGAAACCGCCACCGATCACGACGACATCGAAATCATCGCGAGTCGCCGCCGAGCTCTCACTCGAAGGCTCCGACCCGGCCTGCAGAGGCAGAGACGCTGCACCGACCGCACCGAGTGTGGCTTTGAGGAACATCCGTCGGTTGCCACCGCCCGCTTTGCGCTGACTCATGACGCCCTCCCCGATGGTCCGCGCGAGCGAACTGCCGGCGCGGTCTCGCGAACTCCGAATTCCCGCCGCAGCCCCCGGTAAGCCAGGGCGATTGCCCGAACCCCTTGCGCGGATCGATGATCTTCGAGCCGCAATCCCGCAGGTATGACGGCCGTCATGTCGGCCCCTCCGAGCACGCCGCACACTTTCACGAAATCCAATGGGCTCGACCGCGCGAGCCGGGGAGATCAGCATGTCGGACAGCATGGGCGACTGGGGAGATCGATACCGCGACAAGTGGAAGTGGGACAAGGTCACCTGGGGAACTCATTCGGTCGACTGCTACCCCGGAGGATGCCCCTTCCGTGTGTATACCCGCGACGGAAGGATCGTGCGCGAGGAACAGTCGGGGTCTCTACGGCCGATCGAAGCCGGAATCCCGGACATGAACCCGATGGGTTGCCAGAAGGGTGCATGCTGGAGTCACTGCCATTACTCGCCAGACCGCGTCACGACACCCCTGCGGCGCACGGGCGAGCGGGGCGAAGGAAAGTTCGAGGAGGTCAGCTGGGACGACGCACTCGACGACATCGCCGACAGGATCCTGGCTGCAATCCAAGAGTCCGGCCCCGAATCAGTCATCACGCCGCTGACCCCCGAGGTCGGCGCGCAACCGGGACGGGCATGGACTGGAATCCTCGGCACACCCATGACCGACGGAGACGCCGAGTTCCAGGACTTCAGTCCCGGCTATCACCTCACGTGGGGCTTGTTCAATCCCGTCGCCACCATGGACGACTGGTTCCTGGCCGACTTGACGCTGATCTGGCACGCCAATCCCGTCTACACCAACATCCACTGGTATCACTACCTCGCTGAGTCGCGGTACAACGGTGGTGAGATCGTCACCATCGCACCCGACTACAGCCCCTCCGCGATCCACGCCGACTACCATCAGCCGATCCGCATCGGCACCGACGCCGCTTTTGCTCTGGGACTGTGCAAGGTCATCATCGACGGGGGTCTGTTCAACAAGGTCTTCGTCCAGGAGCAAACGGACCTGCCGCTGCTCGTGCGCCGCGACACCGGTCGCTTCCTGCGCGGCAACGAGGTGATGGAAGGCGATCGCGAGGACCAGTTCTTCTGGTGGGACTCGAACAACAACGCTCTCACCCCCGCGCCAAGGCACACGCTTGCGCTCTCGGGAAGCGATCCGGCACTCGAGGGCTGCCACGAAGTCATGCTGAAGGACTTCACCACCGTCGAGGTGGAACCCGTCTTCGCACGTTTGCGGCGGCAGCTGGAGAACTACACGCCGGAGCTCGCAGGTGAGATCTGCGAGATCTCGCCCGACAACATCCGAAAGCTGGCCCGCAAGGTCGCAAGTAGAAAGACCAAGATCTTCATCGGCTGGAACTCGGGCAAGTACTACCACGGCGATCTGATGGAACGCTCGATGGCGCTGCTGCTCGGCCTCACCGGCAACTGGGGCAAGAAGGGCACCGGCTCGCGATCGTGGGCGATCTTCGGAATGGACGGCGAGTCGATGATGCCGGCCAAGTCGGGTCCGGGACAAGAAGCCGCCCAACAGCACGTCGCCGGCATGATCGCGGTGCGGCGGGCCCTGAGCATGAGCGATCCGACGCAGACCAAGGAGATGCTCGGCAACCGAATGCTCGAGATGGTGACCGAGGCGGGAGAACTCGGGGCACCGATACCGCCCGCGTTCCTCTGGTACTACCAGTACGGTTACAAGGAACGGTGGAACGATCCCGAGAACAACTGCCCCAGCATGAAGCGCACCTATGACGAGTACGTCGAGGAGGCGGTCGAGAAGAACTGGTGGGGCAAGAACACGTCCGAGGCCTACAAGACGATTCCTCCACGCGTTCTATTCGAAGCGGGTGGCAACATGCTGCGCCGCAACCGCGGAGGCCAGAAGCACCTGTTGGAACACCTGTGGCCGAAGCTCGACCTGGTGGTGTCCGTCGACTACCGGATCACGACCACCGGACTCTACTCCGACTACATCCTGCCGGCGGCTCAGCACTACGAGAAGATCGGCCACGCGATGATCTCCGTGCATCACCTCAACTGGGTGCTGACGGATCACGCCACACCGCCGGCCGGCGACTCGAAACAGGACCTCCACATCTCCTTCCTGCTCCTGAAGGCCCTGGACAAGAAGGCCAAGGAACGTGGGATGAGCGAGTTCACCGACTACAACGGCAACACCCATCCACTCGGTGGACTCTACGACCGCTTCACACTCGGAGGTGTCATCGACGACGAGGAGAAGTGGTGGGACGAGGCCATCAAGGACAACGCGGTCTTCGGCATCCTGCCCGAGGGCACCGACCTCGCGACGATGCGAGAAAAGGGGTTCGTGCGAAGTACCAACTGGGGGATGGTCGGGCACGGCCAATCCCAGGCCTCGACGATCAAGGAGGACGAGGTTCACAACCCGCTGCGCTGGCACACCGAAGACAAGATCCCGTACGACACTTTCGTCAGGCGAGCGCAGTTCTACATCGACCACGAGTGGTTCCTCGAAGCGGGTGAAGAACTTCCCACGCACAAAGAGCCGCCGGATCAGGGTGGGAAGGATCGCAAGTTCATGATGACCAGCGGCCACAACCGCTGGAGCATCCACTCGATGAACATGACGAACAACCTCTTGCTGAACACGCATCGAGGAGAGCCCTTCTGCTTCATCAACGACGACGATGCAGAGCAACTCGACGTGAAGAACGGTGACAAGGTCAAGGTCGTCAGCAACGCGGGCGAGATGCTGATCCAGGCAAAGCTGTCGCCTTCCGTGAGGCCCGGACAGGTCATCGTCTACAACGGCTTCGAACCCTACATGCACGAGAACTGGTACAGCCAGGCGGATGTCGAGCCAGGACACGTCAAGCATCTCGGCTTTGCCGGCGGTTACGGGCATCTGAAGTACCGGCTCTTCTCATGGCAACCGATCCCCGCTGATCGCGGCGTTCGGGTAGACATCGAAAAACAGGACTCAGGATCGCAGACGGGCGAGTAGCGCCCGCACGACGACATCCCCACGATCACACAGCAGGGAGTGAATACATGGCCGACAATAGTTCCTCGACTCGACAGCTCGCGTGGGTCTACGATCTGAACAAGTGCATCGGGTGTCAGACCTGCTCTGTGGCCTGCAAGATGCTCTGGACCCACGAAGAGGAAGGCACCGACCACCAATGGTGGATGACGGTGAACACCAAGCCCGGGGCCGGCACACCGCGCAACTGGGAGCAGATG
>JAAELU010000596.1 GCA_024226255.1 bacterium
CGCGGGATGTGGATAAGGGAGCAAAAAGTGAAGCAGTATCGATACCTACTCAGCGTCGCATTGGCAATGGCCCTGTTGGCCGGTGCCTGCGGCGACAGCCACTCAGACACAACACAAACAACCATCGCTAGTGACAGCAGACAAAACAACCGATCGTCCGAGACCACAGCAGCACCACGCGGCAACCAACCGATCGCCGGAGGCGACAACAGCTCTGATCGAACCGTTGGCACCACTGCCGCCGCGACTACGACCGCGGCCCCCGCGACAACGCTGGGACCGCGCGAGGAGGAGTCACGGCGGGGCGAAACCGAATTCCCGGCGCCGGAGAACGAGAACCCATTCGTTGATCCGCGTGACGATGGGCTATCGACCTTTGCCATCGACGTCGACACCGGGGCCTACACGGTGATGCGGGCGCAGATCGACAGCGGCCACCTGCCGGATGTCTCGACCATTCGAGTAGAGGAATACGTCAACTACTTTGATCCCGGGTATGCACCGCCGGCAGGTGACGGCACCTTCGCCGTCTACGCCGACGGTGGGCCGACGCCGTTCACCGATTCACGCCGCCATGAGGTGGTGCGGATCGGAGTGAAGGCGCGTGAGGTGACGCCTCGCCAGCGCAAAGATCTGAGCCTGACGCTCGTGATCGATGTGTCCGGTTCGATGGAAGGGGACGGCAAGCTCGAGGTCGTCAAGGACTCGCTCGACGTGCTCATCGACGAACTCGACCGTGCCGACACAATTTCTATCGTGGCTTACACCGACGAGGCCTGGGTGGCTTTGGAGGCAACCGACGGTGGCGACAAGGACGCCATCCGCGATGCCATCAGGGAGCTGCGGCCGCTACGCAGCACCAACGCCGAAGCCGGGCTGCGACTTGGCTACGACCAGGCGGACGAGATGTACGACCGTGATGGTCAGAACCGCGTGATCCTGTTGTCGGACGGAGTTGCCAACGTGGGCGCCACCGGGCCCGAGAGCATCCTCGATCGGATCAACGAGGAAACGCGGCGCGGCATCGACCTCGTAACGATCGGAGTCGGGATCAGCAACTACAACGACCACCTACTCGAGCAGCTCGCCGATCAGGGCGACGGCTTCTACGCCTACGTAGATACCCGTGACGAGGCCAAGCGACTGTTCCGTGAAGGATTGACGTCGACACTCGAGACGATCGCCCGTGACGTGAAGATCCAGGTCGAGTTCGATCCTGATCTTGTGTACGAATATCGTCTGCTCGGGTTCGAGAACCGCGATATTGCCGACCGCGACTTCCGAGATGACTCGGTCGACGCCGGCGAGATTGGAGCGGGACACAGCGTCGTGGCGCTTTACGAAGTGGAGCTCGACCGGGAGGCCTACGAGAGCCGCTCCCGAGCCTTCGCTACGGTCAGCTTGCGCTGGGAAGACAGTGACAGCGGTCGAGTTTCCGAGATCTCAGGCGAGATCTTTGGAGACTCACTGGCAAGCTCGTTCGAGAGAACCGAGCCCGAGTTCCAGCTGGCAGCCACTGTCGCCGCCTATGCCGAGGTGCTGCGGGGCAGCCGGTACCTACGTGACGTCTCTCTCGGGGACGTTGTTGAGGTGGCCCGAGAACTGCCCTTCCGCCAGCTCGACGAGGACGCCGACGAGTTCCTCGAACTGGTCAAGGACGCCAGAAGAATCGCCCGATAACGAGACCCGATAAGGCTGGTGGACGTCCCTCGGGGCGTCCACCAGTCGCGTTCCACACAAAGAGAGCCAAAGCGGACGGCCGGTGCATGAGTTCCCCCGGAGGGCGAGGGGCGTTTGGGTGAGGCCCCTAGTCCGACGCAGTGTGGTCCCGCCGATAGCCGAACGTCCCGAGCCGGGGGCGACTCACTTGGTGGGACGTCCTTGGGGTCCTGTGGCTAGACGCCGGCCATCGTGGCCACGGACTCCGCAGCATCGGCCGACGTGCCGGCGGCCATGAGCCGAACATCGAGAGCGAAGTCGATAATGCGTTCGTCGAGGCGCCACGCGTTCGCGTCGATCCATTCGTCGATGTACGCGATCAGTTCCGCGTTCGGTGTTGCGTGGTCGCTCATGTTCGGCTCCGTGTACTTGCTGTTGTCTGTGATGTCGGCGGGTCTCGCTTCAGCTCAAGCTGTCGCTGTCGATGCCGAGCTCTTTTTGCCGGAATCGCCTCGCCGCAACAGGTACGCCTGAGTCGGGCCTTCGCCCTTGAGATCCTTGGTACCCACCGACTCGAACGAGTACCGGTCCCCGGCGGAGTCAACCACCTCCTGCGTAACCTGAACTTCACCAACGACGCCGAACGATTCCATGCGGCTGGCCAGATTCACCGTGTCGCCCCACAGGTCGTAGCTGAATTTGCTGGTCCCGATCACCCCGCCGACCGCCGGGCCCGTATTGATTCCGATGCGGATGTTGAGGTCGCTGGCAATCGCCCCCATTGTGTCGATCATGGCCAGGCCAAGGTCACAGGCCGCGGTGACATGATCGGGACGGAACACCGGGGCCCCGGCAACGACCATGTAGCCATCGCCCAGCGTCTTGATCTTCTCCAGGCCCGCTCCATCGACGAGCGCATCAAACGCACTGAAGATCCCATTCAGCTCCTCGACAAGTGCCTCGGCGCTCACGTTTCGTGAGTGCGCGGTGAAGCCTGCAATGTCGGCGAACAAGACCGTGCATTGGTCATAGGCCTCAGCAATTACGCCGGACTCCGCCTTGAGCCGCGTGGCGATCGAGGGCGGCAACACATTCAGCAAGAGGCTCTCCGAGCGGGCTCGTTCAGCGGCGAGCAGTCCCAGCAGCTGGCTCAAGCCGGGGACGAGCATCAGGAGCGAGATGACGAAGAAGTCGGCGGCCAGAATTGCAGGTACGAGCGGGTCAGGATCGAGACGCCCATCGGAAAGGCTCGACTCCAAGAAGACGAGGACTACTGCGGTCACGACATAGAAGCCGGTGATGGTGATCGTGAACCGCTTCGACTGAATGATGACGGCGAACGCGCAAACGATGATGCCCCATGCCATGTACCCGCCCGAGTTGGAGTAGCCACCGAGAAGCACGTGGACGACCACATTGTTGATGTAACTGACAATCAGAACGAAGGCGCTGGAGCGCACGTTGTTGCCGGTGACAGCGAAGTAGGGGATGGCCAGGGCGTACGCCAACCCGCCGCCGATAGCCGCCCACCCGGCCCCTGTTTCCTCGAATCCAATCAGCACCAGTCCGGTGAGAACGAGGTTGACCGCGGGCACAACACCAAGGGCGAGGACCGTGCGCACCATGGTGCGGCGGCTCTCCAGGAGGCCCATGTAGCGGCCGCCAACGAGTTACGGCTCGAGTCGATCGATCAGACGGGTCAACACGACGGGTGGCTCGACATCAGGAAATGGACCACTTGTCGGGGGCGTCGGGCCAGGCGACCAGATCGACGAACCCAGCCCGGTCGCCGCTCCACGGTGCGGGGGCGGCGACGGTCCAGTACGCCAAGAGGTAGATCCACGGAGCGTATTGCGACCTCAGTCCGGCAAACGTCGCCCATGCCTCATCGGCACCAACTTCCGCTGGGAACCCGGCCGCAAACATCCGATCGACCCCCTTGCGGAAGTCTGCTTCATCGATGCCGGGCTCACTGTTGTCAGGTTCGACACGCCGCATCGGGTAGGTGACGGCCCGCAGGCAGTTGCCCCCTTGTGACAGGAGAAGCCGGGCGTTGGCATGCCCAGTCGTCGGACGCAACGCCAGGTCCAGCGCCGCGGCGTCGAGGATCGCCAGCAAGGCGATCACCCAATGGTTCTTGGCGCGGGGCAGCCGGAAGTGGGTGAGCACCGGATACTTCATGTGGGTGTCGGCAACGGATGCTGCCCATCTGTCCCAGTCGGAATACAGACGCGGCAGATTGTCGATCGCCCCGGCGATCGCAAACCTCGAAAGCACCTCCGGGCCCCAAGAGGGAACCCCGGTCCATCCCTCGAGTTGTTTGACCAACGTCTCGCGTTTCTTGACCTCGGCATAGATCGCCGGCAGGTAGCCAATCGTCAGAGCGACGAAGATCATCCCCGTGGCGCCCGCCAGAACGTCAAGGGCAGTCGGCACCGCCTCCGCCGTCGCGACGAACCCCAACGTGAAAACGGACGAGCCGCTCTCGCGCAGCGCCTCGCCGATAGACAGGTCTGCAAACGGCAGCAGCATCAACCCGAATCCAATAACGAACGAGGCCAGGAATGAAACGAGCATGCCGATGATGACTGTTGGGGCAAGGAATCCGAGAAAACGGTCCGCTAGATCGTACGAGCGCATCCGCACAGCAATTCCGTGGAACAGGCGAAAGCCGTTGCGCCCGATAAACGCCGGCAGCAAGGACCAACCACGGCGAGGAACAATCAGCGTCTTCATGACGCTGATGACTGTCCCTATCGCAACGACCAACCCGGCGGCAAAGCCAAGCCAGCGGAGCGCATCCATATCAGCCTTCCGGTGGTTTCACCCACAGCCTACGTCGGACGAGCTCCTCTGGCCCGCAGGAAGCTACCGGCCGTAGCTGTTGCGAAATCGAACTTCGTCAACGGGCTTGCGGCCACCAAAGTTCGCCGGTTCCGCCGACTCAGCGGGATAACCAACGGCAATGGCGTACCGGCAGCGACGATCCTGCGGAAGGCCAAGAACCTTTGCGGCCACCTCATCACGATGCAGCGTGATGGGGCACGTTGCGATCCCCAAGGCGTCTGCCGCCAGCATGATGTTCTGCGCTAGTCGGCCGGTGTCGAACTCATATCCCTCTGGTTCCTGGACCAAAGCAATTGTCAACGGCGCATTGCGCACAGGATCGGTAAAATCCCCGGCGTCGGCAAGTGCAATCTGCTGCTGGGGGTCGTCCACGACAATGAACGACCAGTTCTGACGGTTCTTCGAGCTTCCGGTCCATCGGGCCGCCTCAATGAGCTGATCGACATGGGTTGCGCTCACCGCACGCTTCTCGTAATTGCGTAGCGCTCGCAGTTTGAGAATGCGGTCATAGATATGAATGTCCATGGCATGAGGCTAACCCAGGAAGGGCTACGGGGTGACTAGTTCATCGGCAGACACAGCAATTGTGTCTGTAGAACTTGTCAGATCCGTGAGGCAATAGAGTCTCATCTAGTGAGAGCGGAAAGCCAATGCGCTGTTGGGTCCGATCTCGGTGCGAAGAAGATACGGAATCGCCCAAATCAAAGGGGTAGGAATGACTCGCCGCGGAGGATCCCTCGGCCACTCACTGGCTCGTGGACTCACGGTGCTGGCCTTGCTCGCCAGCCTTCTGGCGATTGTCCCCGGCAATGTCGGTACCGCCAACGCCGAACTCACCACCGTCCCTGACGAGACCTGGGGCGTCGTAGGCCTATTCGACTCGCTGACGACCGACACGGCATCCGAAGTCATGGCAATCGAGCAAATCGGCAACACGATCTACGTCGGCGGCCAGTTCCTCGAGGTAGTCCACAAGCGCAATGAGCCACATCACGACCAACCCTTCCTGGCGGCATTCGACGCAACCACCGGCGACTGGATCGACTGGTGGCGACCCGATCTCAACGGTTCCGTGTATGCCCTCGAAGCTTCTCCCGACGGCTCCCGCCTCTATGTAGGGGGCGAATTCACATCAATCAATGGCATCGGTGACACAGTCGGACTAGTCGCTCTAGACGCGGCAACGGGCGAAGTCGACAGCAGCTTCACCGCCCACGTTGAGGGAGCCCCTGGCATCACCAGCCCCGGCGTGGTCCGGACGCTGCGCGCGGTGTCCAATTGGGTCTACGTCGGTGGATCCTTCAACTACATCACGGGCCCGGACTTGGATTCGCGCACCCGGATCTACCGTGTCGGGCGACTGTCCGCCGCCGACGGGACACCTGATGCCTCCTGGCGACCCTTTATCACCGGAGGTTCGGTGTGGGGTCTCGATGTCGACGAATCCCGCGGCCGGGTCTACCTCGCCGGATTCTTCGAGGCCGTCAACAGCGAACCCGACACGGGTCACTTCGTTGCGATCCGCACCTCGGATGCCACACCCATAACGACCCACGAGCGCTTCCCCGTCTTGTCACCGTCGCAGCCTCACCAATTCGAGGTACTTGTCGACGGCGACAGCGTATGGGTGGTCGGCACCCAGCACGTAATCCACAAGCTCAACGCTTCCGACCTGTCAATGGACCGCCGCTGGTTCACCGGATTCGAGGCCGGCTACCAGATCGGCGGCGACTTCCAGTCCATCGGGATACTCGGCGATCGGATCTACGCCAGCTGCCACTGCTGGGGAGTGATCCGCGAGCTGCCCCCAGACGTTTTGACACTCAACCAGGCTCGGCAGGAACCGCTCGCGGGTGAGATCAACGGCATCATCGCCTTCGGCCGCACCAGCGGAGACTGGATCGACACCTTCGTCCCAGATCTCTACGGACCTCTCGGCGGGTTTGCCATCCACGGTGCGCCGGACGGTTGTCTGTGGGGCGGTGGTGACTTCAACCGCCGAGCAGTGGGCGACCAGTACAACAACGGCATTGTTCGATTCTGTGACGAGTCGGGCCAAGGGCCACCTGCCGGGCCACCGCTCGAAGAGCCACCCGACAACAGCGAGTCGAACCCTCCCTCTCGCCCGCTCAATCCGGCCGTCGCCAATGGTCCCGGCGATGACGTCATTCTCAGCTGGACTCCCTCCACCGATGACACTGCGGTCGCAACGTACGTCCTGTACCGCGACGGCGCCGAGGTCAAACGCACTCGGCGCGCTGAAGCTCAAGTCGCCCCCGGCGGACTTCTCTCGGTGCAAGCAATCGATCCCTTCGGAAACGTGTCCCATTTCTCCAACCCGATCGCAACCGACGATCTCATTCCTGATGTCCTCGGCCGCTGGCCGCTCGACGATGGCGCCATCGACATGTCGGGCAACGGAAACGACGGAACGATGTCGGGTGCCCTCAACACGCCGGGCCGGATCATCGACGCCCAGCAACTCGAGAGTGGCGACACGATCATCGTTGCAGCCAATGACGACCTGAAGATCGGCGCCGGCGACGGGGACTTCTCCATCTCCGGATGGTTGCGCCTCGACACAGGATCCACCGGAAGCGCACGCAACAACCTCGTCGCCAACGGAGTGGCGACGTTGGGCACCGCGTCCTCTACGAACCGAGTCCGGGCCACCATCGACACATCAACCGGAACCGCTTCCTTCCTCTCAACGACTTCCCTGACCGTGGGTGAGTGGCACCACGTCGCCTTGGTGCGGGAGAGCAATGAAGCCAGCCTGTATGTCGACGGCTCATTCGAGACTTCGCTCACACTGACGGGATCAACGTCCGCCGGCACCGGTGCGTTCACGATGCGGGGCGACACAGCCCGGCTTGATGAGGTAGTTATCCACGACGGGGCGCTGACCGCGTCGCACGTCGACGGCCTGGCGGACCCCGACATGCCCGATGCCCTCTGGGCGTACTACCCCATGGAGGGTGATGCCGTCGACCACTCAGGCAACGGATTCCACGGCGTGCTGTCGGGCGCCGAGACCCAGACTGGTGTGCACGGCCTTGGCCTGAACTTCGACGGTAGCAACGGTGACGAAATCGTCATTGCCAATAACGCAGCGCTCCATCCAGGCGAAAACGGCGACGACTTCAGTGTGTCGTTCTGGATGAACCTACAGCAGCGCTGGAACGGCAATTGGCGCACTATCACCCACAAGGGAACGACCGGCGCCGATCGGACCTTCTCAATGTGGATGCGCCCGTATGACGACTTGATCCACTTCCGCGTCTCCTCAACCCAGTCGTGGAACATTGGAGGCAACAGCACGACCGAGATCCCGGTAGGTGAATGGACTCACATCACGTACGTCAAACGCGGCAACAAGCTGACCCTGTTCGTCAATGGCGTCCTCAATAGCTCCGCCGCAATCACAGGCACCGTGGTATCAAACGAGGGCGATATCTACATCGGAGACAGCCCCTGGTACCAGGGCACGTCGATGCTGATGGACGACTACCGCATCTACTCCCACGGCATGCGCGAGGCCGACGCGCTGGCACTGGCCGGGGCCACTCCTGCCCCCGACGATCCGCCACCGCCGGTACCGCCCATTGCCGTTATCACGGCTCCGGCGGATAATGCCGACGTAGACGGCGTGGTCAAGATCGCGGTCGAAGCGTCTGGTCCCCTGGATGGATTCGGGACTCTCGACGTTGAGGTTCGAGCCGACGGTGGCTGGGAGACTGCCACCTGGAACGCAGCGCAGGAGACCTACAACTACATGTGGGATACCGGCGAGTCGACCCTCGGACCGGTCGTCGTCAAGGCACGTGCCACCGACTCCAACAACATGACAACGAACGCCGCCAACATCGATGTCGAAGTCGTTGCGGTCCCTGTTGACTACGCCGACCTGGTTGTGGCCGACGGCGCCGTGGCCTACTGGAAGCTCAACGACGGTGGCGGCGGTGCATACGACGCCATTGATCAGACGCACAAGGCGTACTACGAAGGTGTGACGACGAAGACCGCGCCGCTGTTGCCAGAGGGCGGATTCTCAGCGACCTTTGACGGCGTCGATGACTACATCAGGGTCAAGGACCACGTCGACATCAACGCCGGCGGGCCCTACGACGCTCGCTCCATCGAGCTGTGGTTCAAGTCCAACAAGGCCGGCAAGCGCCAAGTCCTCTGGGAGGAGGGCGGCTCAACGGTCGGTATCTCGATCTACGCCGACAACGGCAAGATCCATGCCGGCGCCTGGAATCGCAGCGGCAATGTCTGGGATGACGACGTCTTCGTCAAGACACCGTTCGAAGCCGGTGAGGTGTACCACGTGGTGGTCGTTCTCAAGCCGTCGGCCGGGAAGTTGAAGCTGTTCGTGAACGGCGAGTTGGCGGCATCAGCGACCGGTGTTGAGGCCATGGACCGACACCGAGCCAACATCGGCATCGGGGCCCGCAACGGTTCAACCCGATTCGCCGACAAGGTCAAGTCGGGTGGAGTGGGCAACTACCTCGACGGAGTTGTCGATGACGTGGCCATCTACAACAGCATCCTGAGCAACGCCAAGGTTGCGGCCCACTACGCGGCCGGCCTCGACTGACTAGTCACGAGATGGGGCGGCAAATACCCCATTGCAGGTAGGGGTCGAGGCAGCGTAGAGTTCAAGTGGGTCTCGTTTTGGGCAACGAGATGGCCGGCGCTCGCGCACCGGGGGAATACGAATAGGGGTAGGAATGCGGGCGAAAGCTTGGCGAAATAATGGTTTGTTCAATGGCGGGCGTACGCGCCGTGCCGCGGCGAGGCTGACAGTTCTTGGCCTCACATTCTCGATTCTGATGCCGCTGTCGCAAGGGGCCGCGTTGGCTACCGCCGACAGTGTGCCGTCCGGCTCGGTAGCGACTCAATCGTCGACGAACAGTGGCGGTTCAGCGTCACGAGCCATCGACAACGACGTTTCCGGGTATTGGGATCTCGATTCCGTCACCCACACCAGCTCCGAGAACGAAGCTTGGTGGCAGGTGGATATGCAGAGCATCATCGCCGTGAACGAGGTCCGTATCTGGAACCGCACCGACTGCTGCGGCGATCGCCTGAGCGACTTCTACCTATTCGTCTCTGACCTGCCCTTCGCATCCACTGATGTAGCGACCACGGTGGCCGACTCCAACGTGACCTCCCTATTTCACTCAGGAGCCGCCCCCAACTACCTCACCATGGCGCCAGGAGTTACCGGTCGATACCTCCGCATCCAGCTCACCGGTACGGACTACCTGAGTCTCGCCGAGGTCCAGGTCAACACTGATGCCCTCAGTGCGCTCGCCGATGAAACCTGGGGCGTAGCCAACCGATCCCGCTCACTGATCTCGGGCACCGAAGCAGAGGTCTTCGCCATTGAGCAGATCGGCAACACGATCTACGTCGGCGGCAAGTACAACAACGTGGTGCGCCGCCGCGTCGTCGATCCCCAAGTCGACCAGCCCTTCCTAGCGGCCTTCGACGCCACCACTGGCGACTACATCGACTTCTGGACGCCGGAAGTCAACGGGCCGGTCTATGCCCTCGAAGCCGCCCCCGATGGCAGCCGGCTGTACGTCGGTGGAGAGTTCACTGAGGTCAACGGACATCCCGACACTCGCGGTCTGGTTGCACTCGATCCGGTTAGCGGGATGATCGATCACACCTGGTTCGCCATGGTGGAGAACTTCTACGCAGACGATCCAGGCGTGGTCCGCGACATTGAGGTTTCGGAAGGCTGGATCTACATCGCCGGTAACTTCAGCCACGTCCAGGGAATCGACCCGTCGAGTCGCCGCTTCGTTTACAAGGTTGCTCGGATCTCCCCGACTACCGGCGCCCCCGACACGTCGTGGTTGCCCAAGGTCCAGGGCGGCCCTAACGCCGGTGGCGGTGTGCGCGGCCTAGCCCACGATCCGGTGCGTGACCGTGTGTACCTTGCCGGCTATTTCGAGACGGTCAACAGTGTCAGCCCGACAGACCGTTTTGCTGCAGTCAGCGATGTCGACGGCTCCACGATTCTCGGACTGAACCGGTTCCCCGAACTGACGCCTAACCAGGACCATCAGTTCGATGTCGTTGTTCACGGCGACTACGTCTGGGTGGCCGGAACCCAGCACCTCGTCCATATGCTCAATGCCTCCGACCTGTCGATCAATCGACGTTGGTTCACAGGCTTCGAGGGCGGTTTCCACATCGGCGGCGACTACCAGGCGCTCGCGATTGTCGGCGACCAGATATACGCGACCTGCCACTGCTGGGGAGTCATCCGCGACCTCCCCAACTCGGTGGACACACTGACCGAGGCGCGCAACATCCAGCCGCTGGATATGGAAGCACAGGGTGTCATGGCCTTCGACCTGGTCACGGGCGACCTCGACGAGAGTTGGCTCCCAGACACATTCGGTTCCATCGGCGGCTGGGCGCTGCACGGGGGCGGAGACAGCTGCCTGTGGATCGGTGGCGACTTCAACCGGCGTCAGGTCGGCGATCAGTGGCGCAACAGCTTGCAGCGCTACTGCCCCGAAACCGGCCAAGGCCCACCGGTCGGACCACCTTTGACCCAACAACCACCTCCGGAGACGAATCCCCCGTCGGTCCCCGGTGGCTTCACCGCAACTGACAATGGCGACAACTCAGTGGACATGACATGGAGTGCGTCTACCGACGACACCGCCGTCATGTACTACCGGATCTACCGCAACGGTGTGCTCCTCCAGGCCACCCGTGGTCTGTCGCTGACGGACCTGGGCGCTACCCCGGGTGACACGTACACCGTGCGTGCCGTTGACGCCTACGAGACCGAATCGGCCGACTCGGCCGTAGAGACTCCTGTACTCGCCGGCCTCACCGATTACATCCTCAACGTGACGTTCGACGGAGGAGATGAAGGATTCACCTACGCCGACGATGTCTTCCGCAGCACTTCTGAGCCTGGCTACGCCGACGGAATCCTGCGCCGCCATGGTGGCGACGTCGAGGGCAACCTCATGGTGAAACTCGGGGGCTACGACCAGGACGACATCTTCGACATGTCCGGTGCGTGGGAGACCACGATCAACCTGCCGCAGGCCATGGACGTCGAGGTCACCTTCGACTGGCGCCTGTCGGTGCACAATTCCAATGAGAACAGCGAGTACGGCGAAGCGTTGTTCGCAGTCGACGGGACCCTCTATGGCAACGGTGGCGATGACTACCTGGACCACATCCCGGGCGGCGGCGACAGCGGTTGGACAACAACGACCAAGACACTGAGCCTCTCAGCAGGCAATCACACTCTGTCGTTCGGCGGTTTCCATAACCAGAAGACCACCAAGACCGAGACCGTCGAGGTCTCATTCGACGAGATCACGGTCGCGCCGACCTCACCGTTCGTCGGATTCACGAGTCCGGCAGAAGGAGCAATCCTCACCGGAATCGTTCCCATGGAGCTGCGGGCGACCGATCTCGACGATGCTTCGAGTCAGATCGACGTTGAGGTCTCCAGCAACGCCGGTGTCTCATGGGATCCGGCAGTTTGGAACGCAGGCACGCAGCGTTTCGACTTCACACTCGATGTTTCAGCAATGCCGGACGGCCCACTCGATCTGATGGCCCGGGCGACCGACACCGACAA
Organism: bacterium; assembly: GCA_024226255.1. GTDB lineage: Bacteria > Actinomycetota > Acidimicrobiia > Spongiisociales > UBA5794 > JAHEJX01. The sequence goes on from JAAELU010000596.1 coordinate 12,137, forward strand.
CGAAGTCACCACCGTCACGACACCGTTCTTGGTCGACAACGACGGCGATCCCACGATCGTCATCACCGATCCGGGAGACGGCGCCAACGTGACCGGCGTGGTCACGGTCAAGATCGACGCCAACGATCCGGAGGATCCGGCAGGCACGCTCCTGGTCGAAGTGTCCACCGACGGGGCGACCTGGAACGCCGCCACCTGGAACGCCGGCCAGGTTCGCTACGACTACGACTGGGATACCAGCGCCAACGGAGACGGACCGGCGACGATCGAAGCCCGCGTCACTGACAGTGCTCCGGCAACCGTCTATGCGACACCGGTGAACGTAACCGTCATCTCAGCTCCTGGCACCGACTACGGCGACACGGTCGTCAACGACGGAGCAACGGTCTTCTGGCGCCTCGGTGAGTCGGCAGGAACGACCGCGGTCGACGAGATCGGTGGCAATGACGCCACCTACATCGGATCACCCGGTCTGGGGGCAACGGCGGTTATCGCCAGCGCCAACACCTCAGTTGACTTCGACGGCGTCGACGACCGGATCAACATCACCAACTCGGCCGAGATCAACCAGGGTGGTCCCTACCAAACCAAGACCATCGAACTGTGGTTCAACGCCGACGACGTGACCAACCGCCAGGTGCTGATGGAGCAGGGCAGCATCGCCCGAGGACTCAACATCTATCTCGACGGCGGACGCCTGTACGCCGGGGCATACAACACCAACAACGCTGGTGGCGACACTCCGTGGGGACCGATATTTGTCTCGACACCGGTGGCGACCGACACGATCTACCACGCCGTGATGGTGATCGATCAACCGACGGACACTCTGAGCTTGTACGTCAACGGTGCCTTGGCGGCATCAGCTCCAGGGGTTGGGGATCTGCACAACCACGGCCTGGCCGCAATCGGAGGCCAGCGCGGCTGGGCCCGGTTCCACACGGGTGCTCAGAACGGTGATCTCAACTACTTCGACGGAACCCTCGACGAGGTAGCGGTCTATGCCACCGCGCTGAGCGGCGGCACTGTGGCGACCCACTACGCAGTGGGCACATCGACCAGCACGGAGCCGTCGATATCGATCGTCGCACCAACCAACGGCTCGACCGTCAGCGGTGTCTACACCGTGGTCCTCAATGCCACCGACCCGGATGATGCCCTGGGCACCCTCCTCGTCGAGGTGCGGACCGACGGAGCCACATGGAACACGGCTACATGGAACGGGGCGCTGTCCCGGTACGAGTACTTGTGGGACACATCAATCAACGGAGACGGCCCCGCCACGGTAGAAGCTCGTGTCACCGACATGACGCCGACGACCGTTACGGCAACGCCGGCCAACGTTACGGTGTTCACTCCCCCGGCAGCCGACTATGCGGCAACTGTCGTCACCGACGGGGCAACCGTCTACTGGCGTCTCGGCGACTCGGCCGGCACGACAGTCGTGGACGACATTGGCGGCAACGATGCAACGTACATCGGCTCTCCGACGCTTGGTGCACCGGGAATCATCACCGGGACTGACACTGCGGTGTCGTTCGACGGAGTCGACGATCGCATCAACATCACCAACTCGGCTGAGATCAACCAGGGCGGGCCGTATCAGACCAAGACCATCGAACTGTGGTTCAACGCCGACAGCGTCACCACTCGTCAAGTCCTGATGGAGCAAGGCAGCATCGCCCGCGGCCTCAACATCTACCTCGACGGCGGATCGTTATATGCCGGGGCGTACAACACCAACAACCAGGGCGGCGACACTCCGTGGGGTCCGGTTTGGATCTCGACGGCGGTGTCTGCCGGCACCGACTATCACGTGGTGTTTGTGATCGACCAGCCAACCGACACGTTGAGCCTCTATGTCAATGGTGGCCTCGCCGCCAGCGACATCGGCGTGGGCGACCTACACAACCACGGTCTGTCGGCAATCGGCGCCCAGCGCGACTGGGCGCGGTTCCACACTGGTGCTCAGAACGGTGACCTGAACTACTTCGAAGGAACCATCGACGAAGTTGCCGTATACGGCACAGCGCTGGATGCCACCACCGTGGCAGTGCACTACGCCGCCGGGATTAGCTAGAGAGAAGTAATCAGTACCGAATAAACAGTAATCAGACAAAGACAAGAGCCTCCCTGGTGAACAGGGAGGCTCTTGATTGA
>JAAELU010000597.1 GCA_024226255.1 bacterium
CCTGTCCCAGTGGTTGGTGGTACGGGGTTCCCGGGTGAAAGGACGAGGATAACGACTATCGTTGCCGGGTAGCCAAGCGATGGAGACAATTCGATCCAAGACAGAATGTGGGGACGAGGGCGATGAAGCGATTCGAGGGCAAGGTGGCCCTGGTGACGGGGGGTTCGTCGGGCATTGGCGCTGCAACCCTGCGCCGGCTGGCGAGTGAAGGCGCGCGGGTCGTCTGCGCCGACATCAACGTCGAGAGAGGGGACGAACTCGTTGCCGAGCTCACCGCAAGCGGGGCCGAAGCCACCTTCGTCCGCTGTGACGTCAGCGAGCTGTCACAGGTAGAGGCAGCGGTGAACACCGCTATCTCCACCTATGGCGGACTCGACATCATGCACAACAACGCAGCCTGGTCGGGTGGCGGCTGGGTGGCCAACATCGAACCGGAAGACTGGGACCGCAGCCTTCGAATCATGCTGACGGCCGTCTTCTACGGCTGCAGGGCCGCCATCCCCGCCATGCTCGAACGAGGCGGCGGATCCATCGTCAATACCGCCTCGATCGAGGCCTTTGGCGGCGAGATGC
>JAAELU010000598.1 GCA_024226255.1 bacterium
AGAAAATGGACGCAATCGGGCATGGCGTCGTTGCAGCCGTCCTCATATCGTACCGTTCTCTTCTCTCCTCCAAGGACGGAGCCGAGCCATGGCATCGGAGTAATGCCTCTTCACAAACACAATCTGCAATATCCTCATGAAAAATTCCTCTCTCTTCTTCGGCTGCCTCGCCCTCGTCGTGATGACCATCTCGGCGACGGCGGCAAATCTCGTCCTCAACCCTGGCTTCGAAACGAACAGCGGCAACGGGACGGATCCCGATGCATGGACTTCGGACTTCAACACTTACGGGGCGTTCGACGGAGGAGCCCGTACCGACGCATACGGCCTGCACCCCGGCGCCAGCTCCGGGACCGGCGGCAGCTATCAGGACCTCGCCACCACTCCGGGCAACACCTATCAAGGCAGCCTGTGGGTGCAGAACTTCGCCGGGGGTTCGGGCGCTTCGAATGTGCGCATCCTGGCCGGCGCTCCCGGCAGCAGTTCCCCGGTTGCCATCGACGACCAGGGCAGTAACACCTCGGTGTTCAACAGCGCGGGGCTGATCCACAACAGCCTCTACTCGACCTCCACCGATGGTTCATGGTCCGATGTGACGTTCCAGTTCACGGCTACGGGATCCTCCACTCTGATCGGTCTCTACAACGCCTACATGTCCGGCGACACGGTGCACTCGACCAATGTCGATGATGTTTCCGTGACTCCGACCGTGGGCGGGGCGGATATCGTGAGCAACGGCGGCTTCGAAACAAACGGCGGCAACGGGACGGATCCCGCTGCATGGACTGCGGACTTCAACAGTTACGGGGCGTTCAGCGGGGCGGCCCAAACCGGCAGCTGGGGACTGCACCCCGGCGCCTCCAACGGCACCGGTGGCCGCTACCAGTCTCTCACCACCGTCCCGGGCACGAGCTACGATGTGAGCTTGTCGGTTCAGAATTTCGACGGACTTTCGGGCACATCGAATGTGCGCGTCCTGGTCGGTGACGCGGCTTCCGGAATCGCAATCGACGACCAGGGCAATGAAACCACCGCCTTCGCCCCCGCAGGGGCTGTTCTCAATCAACTCTCCCCAACCGAGATCGACGGCACTTGGTCCGAGGTCACCTTCGAATTCACCGCGACCGGGGAGACCACCCGGCTCGGCGTCTACAACGCCTACATGACCGGCGATGACGTGCACGCGATCAATGTCGACGATGTCAGCGTCATTCCCGAACCCGGCCTGACGTTCCTGCTGGCGCTTTCCATGCTGGGCGGCCTGCGGCGCCGGCGTCGGGCTTGATTCGCAAGGCGTATAGCGGCAGCGAAAGCCCACAGGCTCGCTCGGGCCCGACGCGAGGCCATCGCCCCGCGAGGCGAAATTTACAGCAATAGAACCGCTCAAAACGACAACCAGACTCATGAAAACCATCTCACTCCCTTTGTTCTCGACCGTTGCAGCACTGCTGCTGGCGGTCTCGACCGCCCCGGCCGACAACATCGTCAGCAATGGTGATTTCGAATTGCCCGGCACCGGCGATGGAATCGCCGCCGACGACTGGCTCAAGGACTTCAACAGCTACGGCTGCTACGACGGGGCGGCTCGTAACGGCGCCTACGGCCTGCACCCCGGTGCCTCATTCGGGACCGGCGGCAGCTATCAGGACCTCGCCACCACTCCCGGCACCACCTACGAAGTGCGCCTTTGGATCCAGAACTTCCTCTCGGGTTCGGGCAGTTCCCACCTGCGCGCGCTGGCCGGCAGTGCGCCTTCCTCCTCCTCCTCGGTGGCGGTCGACGATCAGGGCAATAACACTTTCGCCTTCGACAGCGCGGGGCTGATTGACAACCAACTCGTCGACACGCAAGGCGACGGCAGCTGGAGCGAGGTCACTTTTCAGTTCACCGCGGCCGGCACCGCCACTCGGCTCGGGCTCTACAACGCCTTCATGTCCGGCGACACTGTGCACTCGATCAACATCGACGACGCCAGCGTCATCCCGCAAGGGGGGGGCGCCGAGGCCATCGCCAACGGCGGCTTCGAAACGAACAGCGGCAACGGATCGGATCCCGATGCATGGACTGTGGACTTCAACAGCTATGGGGCGTTCGACGGAGCAGCCCGGACCGACAGCTGGGGACTGCATCCCGGCGCCAGCTACGGCACCGGCGGCCGCTACCAGGACCTCGTCACCACTCCCGGCGTCACCTACGACGTCAGCCTGTGGATCCAGAACTTCGACTCCGCGGCAGGCAGCTCGCACGTCCGGGTGTTGGTCGGCGCTCCGGGCATTACGCCTTCTCAGGTGGCGGTGGACGATCAGGGCTCCACCACCGCGCAATTCGACAACGCGACGCTGGTGGCGGACGAACTCCTCCCCACCGCGGGGGACGGCACTTGGTCCGAGGTCACCTTCCAGTTCACCGCGATTGGCGGGACCACCCGGCTCGGCCTCTACAACGCCTCCATGGTTGGCGATACCGTGCATGCGATCAACATCGATGACGTGAGCGTCGAGTCCGTCGTCCCGCTGACTCTCGCAATCAGTCGCGTTGGGGGCACACTGAGTTTCGAGTGGATGAGCCAGTCCGGCAAGCAATACGACCTCGTCAGCAACACCGATCTCTCCACCGCACCCGCCACCTGGGATCCTTACAACGACGGCTCCAACACCTACGAGGACATCGCCGCCGACCCGTCCGGCACCAACACTCTGTCCGGCGTGGCGCCGCTCGGCTCGGTCCGTTTCTTCGCAGTCCTCGAGGAGGACATTCCGGATCCTCTTCCTCTCGAGGACTTCGAGGCTGTCAGCGCTCCGAACGTGCCCGCCGGTTGGTCAATCACCCCGATCACGCCCGGCACTACGAGCTGGGAGGGAGGAGCTCCCACCGGCGACGGCCCCGGGGAGGGTGCCAATAGCAGCGCCAAATGCGCCGGGACCAACATTGCCGGTAACTACGACGCCAATGCCGATGTCTCCCTGATCACCCCCCTGATCTCGGTGCCGGCCGGCGGTGCCACGCTTGTCTTCCAAAAATGGGTGGAAACCGAAGTTGGGGCCTCGACGGATGATAAAGGCACCATCAACGTGCTCGATGCCGGCGGCGCCTTCTTGGCCGAACTCAAAGCCGACATCATCGGAGACGGCCTCGGATGGAGTGGGGAGTCCATCGCGCTAGGCTCCTACGCCGGCATGGACATCAAGATCGAATTCAACTTCGTCAGTAATGGGGATGAGCACTGGTCCGGTTTCTACATCGATGACGTCACTGTAACCCCATGACCTCTCATCCGCCCCGCGCCGCCAGGAACCCATTCGCTCTCTCGCCCCTTCTGCTCATCCTCGCCACCCTGGTCCAAGCCGGCCGTGGCTCGCGACCGGACTGCGGAGGAGGCGTGGCGGTGGTACTACGACCAGCCGTGGATGGTGGGAGCGAACCGGCTGCCAGCCTGCGCCGTCAACGCCATCGAAATCTGGCAGGCCGATCCGTCCGGCACCAACACCCTCGAAGTCGCAATCGACCCATCGAGCGACGGGGGGCGGTTCTTCGTGGTGGTCGAGGAGAACTGAATGCGGCGATGTTTTGAGTAGTAGACGGCGCCCGAAATTCATAGCGTTTCCGAGGAGCTTGCCATGCAGAGAGACAACGACACCCCACGTGACTACAACATGCCGTTTCTATGGATGATCTGCCTTGTCGCGGCCATGGGGGGATTGCTTTTCGGTTACGACTGGGTTGTCATTGGCGGGGCCAAGCCCTTTTTCATTTCGCACTTCGGCTTGGAGGAG
>JAAELU010000599.1 GCA_024226255.1 bacterium
ACTAGGTAAGTGCCCTGATCGCATAGGAAACGACGTTGTCGCGGATGTCGACGAACTCCCCGTCGCGAGGTGGCACCGCTGAAGAACTGATCGTCCGGATCGTGACCACGATTGTAATTCCGCGCTCTTCATCCAATGCCGCTCGGAATGACCCACGCCCGAAGCTGACGCCTTGCATTCCACCGAGCGATTGGGGGCTTTCGAACTGGCCGGCCGTCGAGAAGTGGCCCTTTGCGTGAGCGGTGAGTAAATCGACCTCGATGCGAACACCTGTATCGAGTCCGTCCGCTGTGCCGACGAAGTTGCAAGTCAGATTCTCGGATTCTGACCTCGATTCGACAAGAGCCAAAGGCCTCCCAATGGGTGTGAGAGTGCCCAACTCCTCGGGATCGAAGGCTGTACAGCCGCGGGGGACTAGCAGCACCATGGTCCCGTCCGCGATTGCCGCCGTCGATGACGGTGTTGAGGATGCGGGCACCGACGTCGTGGCCAGCAGTGCCTCCGTGGTTGAGGTGCTGGCCTCGGTGCATGCTGTGACAAGCAGAGCCACGGCGGCCAATGCGGGGGCGAACGCTCGATATCGCATTCGAATCACCCTACCGACGGGAGGCCTCCCGGTTCCCTAGATCTTGACTCGCTCATTGAGCGGGTCGTAGAACGATCGCAGCGACGCTGTGGCCGGGACTCGCACGTTGGCAACCTCGATCTCGTAGGTGCCGGCCGCGACCCATTCCGCGGACACGCCGCCTTCGTGATTGAGGTAGCCGAGCGCAATGCAGCCCCCGACCGTATGGCCGTACATGGCCGAGGTCGTGCGACCAACCATCTCACCGTCGCGGTAGATCGGCTCATCGTGATACAAGACCAGGTCGGGATCTTCGAGTTTGAACTGCACCAGGCGTTTGGTCCGGGGCTTGTCCCGTTGCGCCATCAGGGCGTCCCGGCCGGTGAAGCCACCCGCTTTGTCCCACGCGATAGTGAAGGCGAGACCGGCTTCGAGCGGAGTGTCCTCATCTGTGATGTCGTGGCCCCAGTGGCGGTAGCCGGCTTCGATGCGAAGCGAGTTGAGTGTGTGATACCCCGCGGCCTTGATGTCATAGGTGGCCCCGGCGTCCATTACGGCGTCGAACAGCTCGACAGCCCGGTCTCGGTCGACATAGAGCTCCCAGCCGAGCTCTCCGACGTAGCTGATCCGCAGTGCACGTATCGGGATTCCCGCCACAGACATCTCTCTTGAGGAGCCGAAGGGGAACGAGTCGTTGTCCAGAGGAGTCTCGGTCAGTGTTTCTAGGAGTTGCCGTGACAACGGTCCCATCACGCCGATCGTCGGCAGCTCGTGGGTGATGTTGACCAGCTCTACCGCGAATCCCCGGCAAGCCCGGCGCAAAGTGTGCCAGTCGCGAGTCTCCACCGCGGCCCCGGTGACGATGAGGAACTCTTCATCTCCGGTCCGAGTGACGGTGAGATCAGCCTCGATGCCGCCTCGCTCGTTGAGCCATTGTGTGTAGACCACTTTGCCGACGGGTACGTCGACGTCGGCGCCCCCCAGCTGGTTGAGGACCGCCAGCGCATCTGCTCCGGTGAGCCGGAACTTGGCGAATGACGACTGGTCGAACACACCGACTCGTTCGCGAACAGCGCGACACTCCTCGGCTGAGGCGGGATACCAGTTCTGCGGTCCGTACGAATATCTGTACTCGCGCTCCATGTCAGGCAAGGCAAACCAGTTGGGGCGTTCCCAACCCGCCACGGTGCCGAATACGGCACCGAGTTCGGTGAGCCGCTCGTGAAGCACCGACATCCGGATGTTGCGGGCGCTCTCGTACTGACGGAAGGGCCAATGCATTGCGTAGAGCAATCCCAGGCTCTCGGAGATTCGTGCCTCCAGGAATGCCCGATCCGATTGGAAGGGGAATGTTCTTCGGATATCAACGGCCGAAAGGTCTGACGGTGGATGTCCGTCTGCGATCCAATCGGCGAGGACCCAGCCCACACCGCCGCCAGACTGCAGTCCGACAGAGTTGAATCCGGCAGCAATGAAGAGTTGCTCGACCTCCGGCGACTCGCCCAAGTAGTACACGCCGTCCGGCGTAAACGCTTCGGGACCGTTGAAAAACAACTGGATACCGACGTCGGCGAGAGCCGGCACTCGATGAATTGATCTTTCGAAGATGGGCCCGACGTGATCCCAATCCTCAGGAATAGTGCCAAACGTGAAATCGCGCGGGATGCCGTCGAGATTCCAAACCTTGGCTCTTGGCTCGAAGAAACCGGCCATGATCTTGCCGGTCTCCTCCTTGAAGTAGGTGTAGTTGGTTGGATCGCGCAGCACCGGGGTATTCGGGTCGAGGCCGGGAATCGGCTCGGTCACAACATAGAAGTGCTCACATGCCTGGAGCGGCACATTGACCCCGGCAGTCTCGGCTAGTTGGCGAGTCCAAATGCCGGTGGCCAAGACGACCGTGTCGGCCTCGACGTACCCCCGCTCGGTCTCAACACCGACGATCCGCTCGTTCTCCACTCGAAGCCGTTCCACAGCGAGACCTTCGATGATCCGGGCGCCGCGGTCCTTGGCTCCCTTGGCGAGAGCCATTGTGGTGTCGACCGGCGACGTGTGCCCGTCGCGCGTGATGTGCACTGCGCCGACTAGATCGTCGATGTACATGAGAGGCCAGTACTCCTGCGCCTGTTGGGGCGTGAGAACCTTCATGTCGACGCCGACGGTCTTGGCCATCGACATCCCGCGCAGGGTTTCCTCCCAACGCTCCTCATCTGAGGCAACGGATACCGAGCCGGTCACGCGATAGCCGGTGGCTTGGCCCGTCTCGTCTTCGAGCTCTTCGAACAAGCGAGCCGAGTAGGTGGCGAGTTTGGTGAGGCTGTGGCTCGATTTGAGCTGGGAGACGAGTCCGGCGGCGTGCCATGTGGTGCCGCCGGTGAGGGTGCCCTGCTCGATGAGCAACACATCCGAGATGCCCCGGCGAGTCAGGTGATAGGCGATCGAGCAGCCGATGATTCCGCCGCCGACGACCACAACTTGCGCTCTGGCAGGAACGTCGCCGCCGGTATGTTGCGCCTCTGGGATCGGTGTGGTCATCTCAGCTCTCCTATTCGGCCAGAGCGGCGGCCACGATCTCGTTGACGATCGCACCGTTGCGGGTGTTGATCCCGTCGTGAAGCTCTGGCCGTATCGCCACGGACCCGTCGATTCCGTGCGTCGCGAGCATTCGTAGGTAAGGGAGCGTGACATTCGTGAGCGCAAACGTCGACGTGCGCGGCACCGCTCCTGGAATGTTGCCGACCGCGTAGTGGATGACCCCGTCAAGAACATATGTCGGGTCGGAGTGTTTGGTCTCGTGAGATGTCTCGAAACAGCCACCCTGGTCGATAGAGATGTCGACGAGAACCGAACCCTCCTTCATCGCTGCCACGTCGGCTGCATTGAGAATCCGCGGTGCTTTGGCGCCTGGAAGGAGGACGGCGCCCACCACCAGGTCCGACTCCGCAGCGGCGTTGCGGACGTCGAGTGGGTTGGCGACCTTGGTCTTGATGGCACCGTGGTAGATCTGGTCGATGTGACGTAGCGGTACCGGGCTCAAATCGAACACGGTCACGTCGGCACCTAGGCCAAAGGCCATCTGGGCCGCGTTGGAGCCCGCCATCCCGCCGCCGATGATCGTCACTTTGCCCGGTTGGACACCAGGCACCCCACCGAGCAATACGCCGCGGCCTCCGGCGAATTTCTCGAGAAAGCGGGCGCCGACCTGTATTGACATGCGGCCGGCGACTTCACTCATCGGGGCAAGCAACGGCAAGGTGTGGTCGGGGAGCTGAACCGTCTCGTAGGCGATCGAGTCCGTGCCCGACGCGACCAAGGCGTTGGCGACCTCGGGATAGGCAGCCAGATGGAGGTATGTGAAGAGGATCAGGTTCTCGCGGAGGTACTGGAACTCCGAGTTCTGTGGCTCCTTGACCTTCACAATGATGTCGGCGCCACCCCAAACGTCGGTCGCGCTGCCGATCAACCTGCCGCCTTCGGTCGAGTACTCGTCATCGCTGATTTGAGAGCCAAGCCCGGCGCCGGCCTCCACGAGTACCTCGTGCCCATCCTCGACTAGGGCATGCACTCCGGCCGGCGTCAAGGCAACCCGGTTCTCGTCAGTCTTGGTCTCTCGGACTACTCCGACCTTCATACAGCATGTACCTCCGCTGCTCGAGAAACGACTTGGTCGACGCCGGCGATGAGTTCGTCCAGCTCTTCGGTCTTGGCGATGAGCGGTGGTGACAGCATCAGTTTTGCTTTGCCGCGATTGTCGGCCCGGATGAGTAGGCCGGCATCCTGGATCATGCGCGGGAGGTGTTCGTTCACGAGCCGGACGGTCTGGTCGTCAGTCAGATCGATTCCTCGATCTCGCGACACCGTTAGCTCAACCGCGTAGAAGTATCCGGTACCGCGGACCTCCGAGACGTTGTCGTGTGACGCAGCTATGGCGTCCAGCTGGTCTCGGAAATACCCGGCATGTTCCTGGACGTTGTCGAGAACCCCCTCGTCACGCATTGCGGTGACGTTGGCAATCGTTACCGCCATGGACACCGGGTGGCCGCCCCAAGTGGCGCCGTGAGTGAAGGTTCCGTTCGCAGAATCGAGGAGCTCATCGACTCGTTGACGGCGAATCAACACCCCGCCGACCGGGGCATAACCCGAGGTGGCGCCCTTGGCGAAGGTCAACATGTCGGGGACGACCCCAACCATTTCTGAACCAAACCAATGACCCAGGCGCCCAAAGCTGTTTATCACCTCGTCGGCGGTGAGAAGAACGTTGTACTTGTCGCAGATTCGCCGCAGCTCCTGCCAGTAGCCGGGGGGAGGAACGAGGGCCCCACCACCGTTCTGTACCGGTTCGGCGATGATCATGCCGACCGTTTCCGGCCCGGCAGCCAGGATCGCCTCTTCGAACTGCTCGGCGGCGGCGACTCCGTCGGTGGCGCCCAGCGTGCTGTCGACCTTGAGGAAGCCGCCGAGAAGCGGTAGGAACGGTTCGCGGATGCTGTCGAGCCCCGTTGCCGACAGAGCGCCCATCGTTGTCCCGTGATAGGAAAGCCGGCGACTGATCACCTTCGTTTTCTCTGGGTTACCTTGGCTGCGGTGGTATTGCCGCGTGAACTTGATGGCCGATTCGACGGCTTCGGATCCGGAAGTGACCCAGAAGACCGCATCGAGATCGCCCGGCGCCAGAGATGTCACGAGTTTGGAAGCTTCGATTGCCGGCGGATGTGTAGCCGCCCACGACGGGGTGTATGCGAGCTGTTCCATCTGTTTGGCGGCAGCATGTGCAAGATCAGAGCGACCGTGACCGATCTGAACCACAAAGAGGCCGGCCAAACCGTCGAGGTAGCGACGGCCATTCTCGTCCCACAGGTGGCATCCGTCGCCGCGGACGTAGATTGGCACGCTGGCATCGCGCCATGCCTTGCCTTTGGTGAAGTGCAAGACCATGTGTTTCAGGTCGTCAGGACGTGTGGCGCCCATCGATCCTCCAACTGCGCGTATCGTGACTAGTGCAAAGTTAGCGATTCGCGGTCGAGAATGTAGGGGCCATTGGACCCGTGTAGGGTGCCAGGAACGTCTCAATGAGGAGTACCAGGGTGTTGGTCCAGCTTGACCCTGTTTCACCCGAACCGCTCTACCGCCAGCTCCGCAAGGCGATCACTGAAGCGATCGAGTCGGGCCAGTTTGCCGCCGGCCAACTCTTGCCATCGTCCCGGGCATTGGCGGCCGACCTGGACTTGTCGCGCAATACCGTGAACATGGCCTACCAGGAGTTGATGGCGGAGGGCTTTCTCGAGTCAATACCGCGGGTCGGGTACGCCGTCAACAGCGACCTACGTCGATATCTGGCTAAGCCGTCGCTGACGAAGGCGCCTCCGGGAATCGACTGGGAGGATCGCATGGGCGAGCTAACCGATGACCTCCCGCACTTGGTGAGGCCTCCGGAAAGGCACGGTGAGCCCTATGCGTTCGTCGTGGGAGAGCCGGATGTGAGCTTGTTCCCTACCCGGGCATGGATGCGGGCGACGCGTACCGCGATGAGCGATCAGCACATCGCCTCGAGCCTCGGCGATCGTTTCGACACTGATGACCCGGTGCTCGTCGAGATGCTGCGCCGCCACGTTCTGCCAAGCCGCGGTATCAATGTGCCTGCGGACGAGATCCTGATCACGATGGGTTCCCAGAATGGCCTGTACCTGGTGAGCCGAGCGCTGCTGGACACCAAGAAACGAGTCGCCGTAGAGGAACCGGGATACCCCGATGCGCGACATATCTTCAGACGCCACGGCGCGCGTCTCGTTCCTATCCCGATCGATGATCAAGGCATGACGGTGCCACTCAACCTGAAGCCCATTGACATGGTCTCGGTGACTCCAAGTCATCAGTACCCAACCAACGTGACCCTGTCGGTCGGGCGTCGCCAGCAGCTTCTTGCGCAGGCCGATTCGCAGGACTTCCTCATCATCGAGGACGACTACGACAGCGAGTTCCGCTACCACGGCCGCCCAACACCCTCACTGAAGGCTCTCGACGAGACCGGGCGGGTCGTCTACCTCGGCAGTTTCTCAAAGTTCCTCGCTCCCGGTCTTCGCCTCGGGTACGTAGTGGCGGACGCCCCGCTGATTGCCCGTCTCCGCGACCTGCGCCGCTACATGCTGCGCCATCCTCCGGGTTTGCTGCAGAGGACCATGGGACTGATGATCGAGGCCGGCGACTATGTGCGCTCGGTCCGCCGATCGCGTCACGCGCTGAAAGACAAGTGGGAGAGATGTGTCGAGGCGGTCGACCGGCACATTCCATGGCACGTGTCCATGCCGACAGGGGGTCTGTCGCTGTGGCTATCGGGACCAGACGGTTTCGACGGGGTCGCTGCGGCGCGAGATGCCTTAACCGAAGGCGTAGTGGTGGAGGCAGGTAATGTTTGCTATCTGCATGACCCGGCACCTCGCAACGCGATCCGGCTGGGCTTTGCAGGAACTAGAGCCGAAGCGATCGAACCCGGCATAGCCGCACTTGGGGGAGTGTTGAGGAGGCATCTTTGATGAGTGGTCTAGATCTAACGACCTACGACACGTTGTCCTTTGATTGCTACGGCACGCTCATCGACTGGGATGCGGGCATTGTCGAGGCCCTGCAACCCCTCTTTGCTCTGAACGTCACCCATTTGGACCCGGTCGCCCAGCTCGAGATCTTCGGCCGTCACGAGTCGGCTCTGCAACAGGCTGATCCAACCGCCGGCTACACGACGATCCTGCGCCGTGTCCATCAGGCGGTCGCCGCCGAGTCCGGCCTCAAGACGACTCCGCAACTCGATGCCGCGTTCGGCGACTCGGTCGCCGACTGGCCCGCCTTCGAGGATTCCCACGATGCGTTAGCGCGGCTGGCGACGCGGTACCGGCTGGTGATCCTGTCCAACATCGATGATCAGTCGTTTGCTGCCAGCGCTCGCCACCTCGGAGTGGAGTTTGACGCGGTGTACACCGCGCAGACGATCGGCAGCTACAAGCCCGACCCAGCCAATTTCGAATACCTGTTGCGCCGCGAGAGTGGATATCGGGTGCTACATGTCGCCCAGAGCCTCTTCCACGACCATGCCCCAGCGAAGGCTGCCGGGATGGACACGGTGTGGATCGATCGGGGCAGCGGCGAGGCAGGAGGCGCTACTCCGCCGGCACCGGGCGCGACCTACGACATGCGCTTCGAATCAATGGCCGATTTCGCCGACGCCGCCGGCGTCTAGCCGGCCCGGCTGTCCCTCAGGCCAGCTCGAAGGCGACCGTACGTTTCTCGGTGTCGGCTTCGGTGAGGCGGACGTCGATTTCGTCGCCGAGGCCGACGCCGTCGGCATACAGGCGCGCGACGATGGCGGGCTTTCGGATCTGGAGGGCGACCTTGTCATCATCGACATCGGTGGCGATGGCTTGAAAAACTTCACCGATTCGGCCGGCCAGCGTCAGGGATTCGGCGAAATCGACAATGGCGCGTTCGAAGGCCCGCTCGCGGCGTGAGGTGTCCATCATCACGTCGGGGATGGTGTCGAGCGCGTCGACCACCCAAGCTGGTGGGCGTTTGTCGGCGCTGAGTGCCAGGACGACCTCATTGGCGAAACGGTCGATCAGCCGCCGCAGCGGCGCAGTGACGTGGGCATAGTCGGAACCGATGGCGTAGTGGCGGGTCTGCTTGGGCACTTCACCATCGAAGCCGACGTACCCTGCGCCACGGAACGCTCGTGCCGCCTGCGTCATCAGCGCAGCTTGGTCGGGATCTGTCATGTCGAGCGCCCTCACCCAGTCGGGATAGGCCAGGTATGTCGGGTACGGCACGTCGAGGGCTTCGCTGCAGCGGCGCAGCCACGCCAGGGTGCTTTTCTGCGGCTTGGGCAAGGTGCGCAATAGGCCGACTTTGTTGTCGAGCATGATTCGGGCGGCCGCCATCCCGGTGAGCAGGGACATCTGCGCGTTCCAGTTCTCGACGGGCAGTGTCGCCCGAAACACCAAACCGTAGGTGCCGTCGCGTTTGACGACTTCTTGTGAAGGGAGCCGCAGGCTCACGCCCCCTCTCGTCGCCTCCTTTTTCTGGCGCAGTATTCCGATCTCTCGCAGCAGCAAATGGAGCTCTTGGGGCTCGCCGCTGTGCAGATCCTGGTGGACCTCCTTGTAGGACAGAGCGGCCGTGCTGCGTACGATTGCTCGCTCGACGTGGGTACCGATAAGCGTGCCGTGCGAATCGAGGTCGTGGGTCCACACCAGCGCCGGCCGGTCGGCGCCGGGCAGTAGCGACGCTGCATCCATGTTGAGCACGTCGGGATGCAGCGACGCCCGCTCGTCTGGGGCGTAGAACGTCACGCCTCGACGACGAGCGGCTCCATCTATCAGCCCGTGCGGCTCGATGAAGTGCGCCAGGTCGGCGATGGCGTAGTGCACGCGGTACCCATCCCCCGATCTGCTGGCGTGAAATGCCTGGTCGAGATCCCGACTGCCTTCGGGGTCGATGGTTACGAATGGCACCGAGCGCATGTCACGCCGGCCGGATTCGAAGGCGGCTGCTGCGGCGTCGGCGGCAGCTCGCTCAACGACGGTGCTGAAGTGGGTCTCGACCTCGTGTTCGACACGGATCCTCGAGAAACCGTCGACGAACTGCTCCTCGGTCGGAAAGTAGAAATGGATTCCTGGCATGACAGTTCAGAGTAGGGGAACGGGAGCTGTCAGCCGGACGCAGCCGGATCAAAGTGAGCGTTCTGGATGATTCCGATGCGGTTGCCGGCGGGGTCGACAACCACTGCCATGAGAATGCCCTCGCCGACGTCCGTGATCTCGTGGGCTTCGGTGGCGCCTCGCGCCAGTAGCTGCTGCAGGGCCTCATTAATGTCGGAGACTCCCCAGTAGGTCTCGCCGCCGGCGGGGTAGGGCGGGTCCTGGCGAGGAAGCAATCCGAGCTCGAACCCTCCGACGTTGAATCCCACATAGAACGGCTCGTCGAAGTAGGGAGGGACGCCGAGCACTTCCGTGTACCAAGCCTTGGTTCCTTCGAGATCGTCGGTGTCGAGAATGTGGCTGCGGAGCCCTAGAAACACTGCGCCTCCCGGCGTCGACTAGTCCCCAACGCTAGTGGCCCCGACCGTTTCCGACCGGGCCGACTTGCGGCTCGCCGCGGGACGCGGAGAGAACGGCCACTGCGGCGGCGGCCGCGATGTGCCAGACGGCGTGGCCCTGAAGGGGGCTGTTCGGATCGCACAGGACGCCCCCGGTTCGACTGGTGAACCAGACGGCGGCGCCGGCGGCAAGAATTGCCCCCGCAAGGATCGGCGGCCGCCCTGAACCGAAGAGCCGCCACAGTTCGATCGCGCTCACGGCGATCAGCGCATACAGCGTCACATCGTGGGCCCACGCAGACGCGTTGCCGGTCGAGCCGTGGAACCAAACGGAGCCTGCCCCCGTGAGCATCATGGCGATGGCCGGTAGTCGCGCCCGCCGCCGCCACAACCACACGCCGACGAACACGAAGATCAATGCTGAGCCTGCGTTCACCGGCTGCGCCGGCCAACTCGTGCGCAGTAGCTCGCAGTCGAATGGTTCCATCGCGCCATGATGCCCCCTTCACAAGCCGGAGGCGTCGTGTACTGTGTAAAACGCTGCTGATCCTCTGCAGGAGAGTCCGGTCTACGAGCTGGACGCCGAAGGAGCAACCGCCCCGGGAATCTCTCAGGCACCCGAACTGCGAAGGGAAGGCAACTCTGGAAAGTGGGTTCGTCTCTTATGAGGCTGACCCCGCCGAAGGTGAAAGCCCGCATGGCGGGTGAATCTCTCAGGCCTACGACAGAACGGGGCGAGGCGCACCATGCGTCTTGCCTTACCGACTCTGAAGGAGCCAAAGAGTGAGCAGCAACTCTTGGGAAAACACCCCAAACACCCCCGACTTCTGGCAGCGCCACATTGGCGTGACTGCCGGCGACATCAACACGATGCTCGCCACGATTGGCGTGGCCACCCTCGATGAGCTGATTGACGAAGCCGTGCCCGAGTCGATCCGGATCCGCGAGTCCGTTGACCTCCCGGCGGCTCGCACCGAGGCCGAGACAACGGATGCCTTGCGCCGGCTGGCAGATAAGAACGAGGTGTACACGTCACTCCTCGGTCAGGGCTATTACGGCACGCATACGCCGCCGGTCATTCAGCGCAACATTCTCGAAAACCCCGGCTGGTACACCGCGTATACGCCCTACCAGCCGGAGATCTCGCAGGGCCGCCTGGAAGCGCTGCTCAACTTCCAGACGGTCATCAGCGATCTCACCGGCATGGACATCGCCAACGCCTCGATGCTCGACGAGGCAACGGCGGCGGCCGAAGCGATGGCTCTGCTGCATCGTGTGTCCAAGTCCGACAGCAACACGTTCTTCGTTGATTCGCGTTGTCATCGTCAGACGATCGAGGTGGTGCTGACGCGGGCCGAGCCCATCGGGATCAAGGTGTCTGTCGGTGATCCCGAGCGTGACCTGATCGCCGACGAGGCCTTCGGCGTGCTGCTGCAATACCCCGGCACCGACGGCGCGATCGTCGACCACCGTGATCTGATCGGTCGGCTACATGAGGCCAAAGTTGGAGTGGTCGTCGCTGCCGATCTACTCGCACTCACGCTGTTGGCCGCGCCGGGCGAGTTTGGCGCCGACGTCGTAGTTGGCTCTTCGCAGAGGTTTGGGGTTCCGATGATGTTCGGTGGCCCCCACGCCGGCTACATGGCAGTTCGTGACAGCTACAAGCGCAGCCTCCCCGGCCGGCTCGTCGGCGTATCCAAGGACTCGGATGGTCGACCTGCCATGCGCCTAGCGCTGGCCACACGGGAGCAACACATCCGCCGCGAGAAGGCGACGTCGAACATCTGCACTGCTCAAGTGCTGCTGGCGGTGATGGCGGGTATGTACGCGGTCTATCACGGTCCAGAAGGGCTGGCGCAGATCGCTCGCTCAGTCCATGAGAAGGCCTCAGTCTTGGCAGCCGGCCTGACCGCCGGGGGGCTAGAACTGGCCAACGACAGCTGGTTCGATACGCTCACGGTCAACGTGCCCGGGCGGGCCGAAGAGGTCGTGGCTGCGGCCCAGGACCGGCGGCTCAATCTCTGGCAGGTTGACTTCGATACCGTCGCCGTGTCCGTCGACGAGACCACCACGCCGGAAATCGTTGACGCGGTCTTCGAGTCATTCCTGGTGGACACCCACTACGGCGACGTTGCCGATGCCCCGGGAGGTCTGCCCGAGGATCTTCTCCGCACGAGTGTCTATCTGACGCATCCCGTGTTCGAGAGCCACCGCTCGGAGACCGACATCTTGCGCTACATGCGCAAACTGCAGCAGAAGGACATCGCGCTCGACCGCGCCATGATCCCGCTGGGATCGTGCACGATGAAGCTGAACGCGACGACGGAGATGGTGGCCGTCAGTTGGCCGGGTTTTGCCGGACTGCACCCCTACGTCCCCTTGGACCAGGCGGCGGGCTACCTCGAACTGTTCGCCGACCTCGAGCGCTGGCTCGCTGAGTTGACCGGATACGACGCGGTGTCGCTGCAACCCAACGCCGGTTCGCAAGGAGAACTGGCGGGCTTGTTGGCGATTCGCGGCTACCACCAATCGCGCGACGAGTCGCATCGTGATGTGTGTCTCATTCCGGCTTCGGCGCACGGAACCAATCCGGCTTCGGCCGCCATGGCAGGCCTACGGGTGGTCGTTGTGGGAACCGATGACCACGGCAACATTGATCTGGATGATCTCAAGATGAAGGCCGCCGAGCACTCGGACGACTTGGCCGCGTTGATGATCACATACCCATCCACGCACGGTGTGTTCGAGGCGGACGTGAGCGAAGTCTGCGACGTGATCCACCAACATGGCGGTCAGGTTTATGTGGACGGTGCCAATCTCAATGCGCTTCTCGGCGTGGCTAAGCCGGGCGCGTTCGGTGGCGACGTTTCGCACTTGAACCTGCACAAAACGTTCTCGATCCCGCACGGGGGTGGGGGTCCCGGTGTCGGCCCAATAGGCGTGAAGGCGCATCTTGAACCGTTCCTACCCGGTCATCCCCTGGTTCACGACCAGGCCGGCCACGCCGACGGTGTCGGTGCCGTGGCGGCCGCGCCGTGGGGATCCGCCGGGATCCTGCCAATCCCCTGGGCGTACATCGCCCTCATGGGAGGCGAGGGCCTGACTCGTGCGACATACGCAGCGATTCTCAACGCCAACTATGTGGCCAGCCGCTTGGCGCCCCACTTCCCGGTGCTCTACAGCGGTGAGAATGGGCGGGTGGCTCACGAGTGCATCATCGATTTGCGCCCGCTCAAGGCCGACTCCGAGGTAACCGTTGACGATGTCGCCAAAAGGCTCATCGACTTCGGCTTCCACGCGCCGACGATGTCGTTTCCGGTGGCCGGAACGTTGATGATCGAACCGACCGAGTCGGAATCGCTTCGTGAGCTCGACCGGTTCTGCGACGCGATGATCATGATCAAGGCGGAGATCGACGCGATCGCCGCCGGCGAGATTGCCCACGAGGACAGTCCGCTCTTCCATGCCCCGCATACTGCAGAGGAAGTCATCGCCGACTCGTGGGACCGGCCATACCCCCGCGAGCAGGGTGCCTACCCGGTCGCCTCGCTGCGGGACGACAAGTACTGGCCGCCCGTCGGCCGTGTCGACAATAGCTACGGAGATCGCAACGTCGTCTGCAGCTGCCCACCTATCGAGGACTACTTGTAGGAGCCCGGTCGGGGTGTGGCGCGCTCAGGGTGAGATCGGCCGGATCGAGGAGTTGTTAGTTGCCGGTTGCCAGAACACGGTGGCCTTTGACTGGTAACTGATGACCGACAACCGGCAGCTTGCAGGCACCTCTGACGCCACCCCCCGTCCCTCTCGCTAGCGTGACCGGATGCACATAGGCATCCAACTTCCTGAGATCGAATGGGTGGCCTCGTGGCCCGAATACCGGGCCATGGCGGTCGGCGCTGAGGCGGTTGGGTTCGACTCTTTGTGGCTCGGCGATCACCTGTTGTATGACAAGCCCGACGGACCGAAGGGGCCGTGGGAGTGTTGGACGTTGCTGGCTGCGATTGCGGCGGTAACGGAGAAGGTGCTGCTCGGCCCTTTGGTGACACCTACCGGATTCCGAAGCCCGGCACTCCTCGCCAAGATGGCCGGCACGGTTGATGAAGTGGCCGGAGGCCGGCTCGTTCTCGGCCTTGGTTCAGGATGGAATCGGCGCGAATTCGATGCTTTCGACTTCCCGTTCGACAAGAGGGTCAGCCGCTTCGAAGAGGCATTTGCCATCATCACCGGCCTCATCCGTCAAGGTCGGGTCGACTTCGCCGGCGAGTACTACACAGCGCCCAACACAGACTTGGTGCCGGCGGCCCGCCCCAACCTGCCGATCATGATCGGTTCCACTGGTCCGCGAACCCTCGCCATCACCGCGGCCGAGATGGACTGGTGGAACGAGTGGTGGAGTCGCTTCGGGAACTCTCCCGACAGGCTCCAGCCGTTCGTGGATCGGGTTGATGACTCGCTACGTGCCGTGGGTCGGGATCCAGCTGAGGTGGTCAAGTCGGTGGCGGTCATGGTCCAACTGCCAGGGGGAGAAGGTCGTCAAATGGGTGCCGAGGTCGATGTGGCCCCGATATCGGGTACTACGACTGAGATCGCCGACCAGATCCTGAGGTTCGCCGAGTTGATCGACCACGTTCAGCTGGTGGTTGATCCGATCAACCTGGAGTCGATCGAGGCACTAGCCCCTGTTGTTGCAAAGGTACACCGAGGTTGACGGGGGCGCCGTAGCGACTACTCGTCGCCTTCGGTGCACTTGAGGGTCGCCGAGCCCATCTCTTCGACGAGTTCAAAGTTGACGCCGGTCAAGTCACCGCGGGCCGCAATTATGGAGTCGATGTCCTCAATTGTGTACTTGCCGTCGAATTCATCGGCAATGCACTCGGCAACGTTGCGATTCGACGTGAGTCGCTGAATTCGCTCGACGAGGGCGGCGCGATCCTCGTCAGATTCGCCGCTACCGCCGCAAGCGGTGGTTGCCAGAGCGAGGGCAACAACGGATACGACGAGTCGTCTCTTGTAGATCATTGGTACATGATCGCCCATTTGGCCCGTTAACTAGAGGCATTCGGCTGGGATGCGGCCACCGGCGAGATCCTGTTCCACCAAGGTGACGCTCCTTCGAGCTGATGAGCGAGCTGCAGCAGCGTCATCTCATCCCCAAAGTCGGCGACGAACTGGACCCCAACAGGGAGCCCTTCACTGGTCCAATGCAGTGGCACCGACATAGCCGGGCGGCCTGTGAAGTTGGCTATTGGGGTGTAGGGCACATATCGTTCCAGCTGGTCCCACATCGTGTTCAGCCCTGCGTTTTGATCGATCCACCCGTTCGGCATCGGCGGAGTCGCCAGCACCGGCCACAGCATGAGGTCATAGTCGGAGGTGAACGCAGCCACTTCGTGCGAGATGGCCTGCAGCGTGTCGAGCGCGATCATCAGATCGACGGCACTGTGGTGGCGGGCGTGGTTCACCAGATCCCAAGTGAACGGCTCGAAGGCCTCGAGACCGCTCTTACGTTCGTCGAGTTTGGCCAGCAGCTTGAGCGTGCGCCAGTCGCCCAGGGCCCGGCGTGCCGTCCTCCCCGACCGCTTGCTGGATATGGCTTCGAGTATCAGCTCGAAGCTGCCGGCGGTGGCTGCGCTCCACAGCACCTGGAAGGCCTCGCTGAGTTGATCGGGGTCGAGCGCCGGTTTGTCACGCAAGACAACGTGTCCCAATGATTCGAGGAGTGTCGCAGCTTGCTCGACAGCATGGACACAATCGGGGTCGGCGGCACGGCCCCGCATGTCGTCGGTGGCGAACGCGATTCGCAGCGACCCGGGGTCGGTGTACATCGTCCGGCGAAAAGGCTCAGTCGGTGGGGGCGCCCAATACATCGCGCCCGGGAGCGCTCCGGCGAGGACATCCAACATGCGTGCGGTATCGCGTACGGACCGGCTCACGCATAGGTCCACTGAGATGTAGTCGCTGGCGACCGGCGGAAAGCGCGGTGTCCTGCCACGGGTGGGCTTGAGGCCAAAGAGGCCGTTTATCGAGGCGGGAATCCGAATCGAGCCGCCGCCATCGGTGGCGTGGGCCATCGGCAACATGCCGGCGGCCACCGCAGCGGCAGCCCCACCACTCGATCCGCCTGCCGAATGGCTGAGCTCCCAGGGGTTGTTCGTACTGCCGTGGAGGACGGGTTCGGTCGTGGGAAGCAGGCCGAATTCCGGGCTGTTGGTACGGCCCAACGAAATCAAGCCAGATGCGAGCATGCGCTCGACCGCGGCGCTGGACATGCCGCTGCGGAACTCTCGAAAGAAGACCGAACCAAAAGTGCAGATCGCTCCTTCTTGCAGAGCGAGATCCTTGAGCAGGTAAGGCACTCCTCGAAAGAGCCCGTCGGGAAGGTCCCCCTGCGCCTGGGCGCGGGCATTTTCGAAATCGCGCCATATAACGGCGTTCACCTTGGGATTGGCCCGGTCGATCCTCGAAATTGCCTCGTCGACGAGCTCGATCGGTTTGACATCCTTGGCGGCAATGAGCTCCGCCATTGCTGTCGCGTCGAGATTCGGATAGTCCTTCATGGTCCGAAATCTAACCGCGGCCTGTGATCGTGAAATCGCTAGCTGGCAGCGACCACGGACAGCTCCTGGGTGGGGTCGTGATAGACCGCAGCCACGTACGTGCTCACGTAGCTGAACCGGTTCTGTTTGGAGTCATCGGCCAGAAGCTTCTGCGCTGCGCTGCTGACTGAAACGTTGTTTGCCAACACTCCCGGCAGGTACTCGGCCGACGCCTTCCAAGCGCCCGGCGAACGTCCCTCATCCCACTGCAGGTAGGAGTAGAACGCCGAGAGGATGTAGCGAGGAGCGATGGCGACCGTGTCGACACGGGTGGGCAATGAGGAGAAGAGTTCCATCCCATAGCCAACACCGTTGTCCCGGCAAATGTCGAGGATCAGCGCCTCCCAGGCTTCGGGCGTGGCATCGTCGATGGCGACAAATGCCTCCCATTCCTGGTCACTTGGCTCGTCCGGGGAGATCGTGAGATAGGAGCGTTCGTTGAGAGTGATGATCTCGAGTGCGCTTTCGAACGGCTTCGCTCCATCCTCTTCCCAGGTGAAAGAGATGAGGGTCTGCAGGTGTCCGTTGCGGCCGAAGGCCTTGAATGCCTCTTCGCCGTCTGCGAACTCACCCTCCATGGCGTCGAGGACCAGGATGCCGAGGTCGGTGGGAACAGGCGGCAGCAAGACCTCCCCGATCCCGGGGACGTCGCGAGGTTCTGTGAAATCCTGTTCGAGCTCTGCTGCCAGCGCGCTCAGATCCAAACCATCTCCATACATAAAGTCGACAACTAGTTATCGGACGATAAGGCCGCCAACTTAACGTTGTCCGCCCAGCCGCAAAACTGATCTACGTCCCCGGTTCTGCTCGGACTTGGCCGCTTTCTGAAAGCCCGACCATATGCATGGTTAGCCTGGACTCATATGACGGTGCAGCTCTCAGAATCCGACCGCTCAATGCTCGCAGGCGAGGCAGGGCAAGGGATGGCGCTGGCGATGCGATTGCTGCTGGCTGTGGCTACCTCGATGGGCGCCACTGAGTTTCTCGACATTGTGGGGGCTCATGTCGATGGATGCCTCTACCAGGGACCCGTTGGGTTGGATTTTGTAGAGAGGTTGGCTGGCGACGGAATCCAAGTACGAGTCCCCACAACCCTCAATGTCTCCTCACTCGACCTGCTGCATCCGGATCTCTACAAAGGTGATGCCGATGCTGCTTTGGCGTCTAGGCGCATGATGCAGGCGTATGAGGATCTGGGCTGTCGGCCCACGTGGACCTGCGCGCCATATCAGCTCGAGGTGCGGCCGGGGTTCGGCGAGCAAATCGCTTGGGCGGAATCGAACGCGATCGTCTTCGCCAATTCGGTGCTCGGTGCCCGGACCCACCGCTACGGTGACTTTGTCGACATCTGCGCCGCTGCAACTGGAAGAGCTCCGGCTGCCGGATTCCATGTGTACGAGAACCGCCGCGGCCAGATCGTCTTCGATGTGACCGCCCTGCCGGAAGCGCTCCTCGCCAGCGATGTTCTCTTTCCCGTCCTCGGCCATGCCATTGGCTCACAATCTGGCAAGGCGGTGCCCGCGATCGTCGGATTGCCGGCTGCGACAGAGGATCAGATGAAAGCCTTGGGGTCTGCCGCAGCGTCCGCGGGCGCCGTGGCGATGTTTCACGCCGTCGGCATCACTCCCGAGGCGCCTGATCTGGAGACGGCGCTCCACGGACAAGAGCCCGTGAGGATCATCGAAGTCACTCCGGAGATGTTGCGGTCGGCCCGAGAACAGTTGACGACCGCGGCTGGTGCCACAATCACAGCTGTGAGCGTCGGGACTCCTCACGCATCGCTCGATGAAATGGCTCGTGTCGTCTCCCTCCTTGGGGGACGCCAGGTGGCGGACAACATCGAGGCCTACATCTCCACCGGCCGGGACGTGGCGGCGAACGCCACAGAGCTGGGTATCACCGAGCGGCTTGCTGCCGCCGGGTTCCAGGTGGTCACCGATACCTGTACATACATCACGCCGATCATTGGAGGCACCGGCCCCGTCATGACCGACTCGGCGAAGTGGGCCTACTACGCCCCGGCCAACATTGGAGTTGAGGTCGTCTTTGGCTCTATCGGTGAGGTGATCGAGTCGGCCGTCGCCGGGCGGGTTCAACGCGACCGAAGCTTGTGGTCCGCATGATGGCGGAGTGGCGTCTCCTCGTAGCCGGATCTGCCCGAGGTGAGGTGGTCGTGCTCGATGAACCCCTCAGTTTCTGGGGCGGCTTCGATGTAGTGAGCGGCCGAATCTCGGACGCTCACCATCCCCAATATGGCACCCTGCTGACCGGCAAGGTGGTCGTGATGCCGTACAGCCGGGGGTCGTCCTCGACGGCCAGCTCACTTGCGGAGTCGATTCACCGTGGCACCGGGCCGGCGGCGATCCTTCTCGACGAGCCGGACGAGATTGTTGTGTTGGGTGCAGTTGTACCCGGTGAGCTCTACGACCAGTGGCATCCGGTTGCAGTAATCGGTGCCGCCCTCCGGTCGCAGCTGGAGACCGGCCAGATGATGTCTGTGAGTGAGGACGGCATCGAGTTCGTGGAGCTCGCCGACTAGGGCCCCTCCGGCAGCGTTGATCCCGATTCGAGCGGTTCCAGGATCCCGACTGCGTTGATGACATCTCGCAGCTCGCCGAAGGGAATCAGTACTGCGGGGTTGCCGACGTCGGCCGCTGCAACCTGGAACTGATCAAATCCGACTCCAACTCCGGTCGACGTGAGCCACACCGCATCGAAGTTGGCCGCGTCTGGCAGCAACCCGTCGGGGGCGATGAGCAACGACTCGCTGCCAAGAACGTCGGCGATCAGGTGTTCACGTGCTGACTCGGCGAGGCGTTCCAGATCGCCGCCAATGAAGAGGTCACCGGCTGACAACTGTGCGCCGGTGTCGAGTGCGAAGACCCAACCGAGGCGACCGGTGGAGCCGGTATCCGATCCTGCGTAGAAGTCTGAGGTGATTCCGCTCACGCTGATCACTGCGTCGTTGAGGAGTTCGGGAGCTGCCTGCACCACCAAAGTCGAGGCGGTTTCGGAGGTGGTGTCGGCGGCCACGCCCTCCTGGAAGTCCTCAATGAGGTCCCGAATCGCGCTGTCGATTTGCGCGTTGACCCGGTTGGCGATGGCACTATCAGGATGGACGAGGTGAGGATAGGAGATATCGACATCGCCTGGTCCAGGGTCCTCGACGATCTGGAGGAACAGGATCCCTATCGTCACCGACTCCATGGTTGTTGTCGTGGTCTCGGGGATTGCTGTCGTCACCGTCGTTGTCGATTCGGCGACCGTTGTCGGAGGGCTGGTAGTGACGGCAGCAGTGGTAGTTGTCGGGGTGGTGCCACCACATCCCGCAATCAGAACCATGGCCAACACAGTCGAGCGGCGGAATCTGCTGTGGTGGGCGCGGGAGGGCTCGATCACACTTGGTCCACACTTTCGGCGAAGACGTCCGGCTCGACATACATCGGGCGGGCCATCGGTACCTGTTCGCGTACTCGCCGCTCGACCTCATTGATGGCGGCGGCGATGCCTTTCACGTCGAGGTCGGGATCGAACGCCACCTTGGCACCGACGAGCAATTCCTCAGGTCCGAGGTGCTGAGTGCGCAGGTGAATGATGTTGACAACGCCGGGGCTGGATACGATCGCGGCGCGAATCTTCTCGAGATTCGCCGGCGTGGCGCTTTCCCCAAGGAGCAATGATCGCATTTCGATCGCCAGTACGACGGCGATGACGCCGAGGAGGAGACCGATGGCCAGCGTGCCGATTCCGTCCCAGACGGGGGCATCAAAAACGACTGCGATGGTCACTGAAGCGAATGCGAATATCAGGCCGATCATTGCCCCCAGATCCTCGAGGAGGACTACGGGCAGTTCCGGGATCCGGGCATGGCGCACAAAGTTCCACCAGGTGGCTTGCCCTTTGAGCGGCCGCGACTCGCGAACGGCGACTCGAAATGAGAACGCTTCTAGAACGATGGCGATCCCGAGCACGAGAAACGCCCAGATTGGTGATTCAATCTCGTGAGGGTGGCGGATCTTCTCGATCCCTTCGTAGATCGCAAACAGTGAGCCGATGCTGAAGAGGACGAGCGCCACGATGAAGGACCAGAAGTAGCGCTCCCGTCCGAATCCGAATTGGAATCGGTCGTCGGCTTCGCGTCGGGCCAGGCGCCCGCCCAGCATCAGCAAACCCTGGTTGCCGGTGTCGGCCACCGAGTGGATTGCCTCCGCCAGCATCGACGATGATCGGGTGAACCCGAATGCGATGAACTTGGCTATTGCGATCCCAAGGTTGGCAAAGAAAGCGGCAATGATCGCTTTGGTGCCTCCGCCAGCTGCCATCTCGTGTCCGCCTAGTCGCCTGGGGTGATGCGGTCGAGGAAGTCGAAGAAGTCCTGACCAAACTGCTGAAGGTCTGAACCGACGGGAGCCAAGCGCGCAAATCCGGCCATCAGGACGATGAACACGATGAGTACCACCGTGATCCAAACTGCTACTCGTAATGCCATTGAGGCCCCCAGGGCGTTTGACAGGGCTGCTCTCTGCGCCGCGCCACATGATAAGGGAGCACGCCAAGAGATACCATAGGATTATGGATGTCACAGATCTTGCCACAGCAGTCGCCGAATCCACGCTTTCTACTCTCGAGCGGGTCCGCTTTCTCAACATGTGTGAAGCCCGCTCAGTGGAAATGCTCGCGGAGGATCGTGATCGGGTTGAAGGCCATCTGAGCCTCGTATTGGCGGCCCAAACCATCAACCCGGTGGTTGATATCGAACTGGCGGAGAAGATCGCACGCAGTCTCTTGAGTCTGCTGGACGATCGCGCCACGCTCGGATTCGAGGAGCGTCGGTTGTTGGCCGGCGCCGTCGAGTACTACGTGCTCAGCACCGATATCGACAACGATCTCGATTCGGCGATCGGCCTCGTGGACGATGCCCGTGTCGCCAACGCCACGGCTGTAGCCCTCAATCGACCCGACCTGGTCATTTCGATCGGAGACTGACTTGTACGACGTCGCGGTCGTCGGCAAGGGCCTCTTCGGCGCGGCGGCCGCTCGCCATCTGTCTCGCGCCGGGTTGCAGACGGCGGTCGTTGGCCCCGATGAGCCTGCTCCCGGGGACGAGAGGTTCTCCGGGCCCTTTGGGGCCCACTTCGACGAGGCCCGCATCATTGTGGCCCGCGGAGATGAGCCCGCGATCGGGCTGACCGAGCTGGCGCTCGACGGGATGCTGGCACTTGAGGCGGAGCTGGCGCGGCCACTGGTTGTCCAGAGCGGCGGGTTTGAGGTACTCGACGCCGGTTCTGGTGCCGTCGAACTGGTCGACGGCGTCGTTGCGGTCCGCCAATCAGCGAGCCGAATCGACGAGCCGCCGCCGCAGGGCTACTCCAACCCGCGTCGATATGTCCAGGCGGCGCTCGATGATGTGGTCGCTCATGACGGCGATGTCGTTGCGGTCACGGTGGAGGAGCTGGTGCCGGTGGCGGGCGGGTATCGATTGACGGCATCGCCTGGAGCCGAGGTCGTTGCCCGCAACGTCGTAGTCGCCGCCGGGGCTTGGTCGAACCGGGTTCTGGCGCGAAAGCTGGCCTTGCGTTTGAAGCGTGAGCACGTCTTGTTCGCGGCGCTGGAAGAGAGGGTGGCCAGATCGATCCGGATGCGCCCCTCGGTGATTCATGGGCTGACTGGACGCGTGGAGAGTATCTACACCTTGCCACCCCTCTTGTATCCGGATGGTCGCTGGTATCTCAAACTGGGCGCCAACACCTTCTATGACCGGCAGGTGAAACAAGATGCCATTGACGATTGGTACCGTCGAGGTGACAGCGATGTGGCCCTCGATGACATGGCCGTCGCATTCCACAAGGTGTTTCCCACCGTTACGGTGCAGGATTTCCACACCGAGCGTTGCGTGATCAGCTACACAACCCATGGGCGCCCCTACATCGACAATCTGGGTCCAGAAGGACTCTTCGTTGCGACCGGCGGCAACGGTCACGGCGCCAGCTGGGCCGACGGCGCCGGAGCACTACTCGCCAAGCTTGTCACCGACCAGCCGTGGCCTGGCAATCTCCCCCGCGAAGCTTTCAAAGCATCATTCGCCGACGAGAACCCCGAGTGGCCGGCGCCGCTGTTGCTTGCAGAGAGGATGTGAGAGGAAGTCGGGAACGGACCTGGCGGTCCGTTCCTGAGGAGCTGCTGCGCAGCTCTACGAAGTCAGAAATCAGTACGTGATACGTGATACGAGTCCAATCGCTCGGAGCCCATACCGCGGCCTAGCTCCTAAACCGCGGGCCCTCTCACCATATCTTGATGTGCTCGCCGGGTGCTTTGACCAGCGGTTCTGAAGCTTCGAGTCCGAAGGCTTCGGCAAATGGCGGGAAGTTCTCGAGAATGCCGTTGCAGCGGTATTCACTAGGCGAATGGGGGTCACTGGTGACAATGAGTCTGGTGTACTCGTCGGTGTAGTTGCCCCGCCAGATCGTGGCGTACGAGATAAAAAACCGTTGCGCCGCCGTCAACCCGTCACCGTCGCTGTCGGACTTGCCTTGTTCTCCGAGAGCGCGTTGCAGCGCGGCGAAGGCGAGGGTGACGCCGCCGAGGTCGGCAATGTTTTCTCCGAGGGTCAGCTCACCGTTGACCGCCAGGCCCTCAATGGGCTCGTATTCGGCGAATTGGTCGACGAGGCCGGCAGCCCTCGCATCGAATGACTCGCGGTCGGCCTCGGTCCACCAATTCCTCAAGTTGCC
>JAAELU010000600.1 GCA_024226255.1 bacterium
CCTGCCGGGGCTCACTCTCCTGCGGGCCTTTGTCGTGGGTCAGGTGTCGACGGCCATCACGAACACCCTTCCCGCGGGTAGCGCCATTGGGGTCGGAGTTACGTACTCGATGTTCTCGGCCTTCGGCTTTGGCGCCGGTTCGATAGCCATCGCCTCGGTGGTCACCGGCCTGTGGAACACTTTTGTGAAGTTGGCGCTGCCCGTGGTCGCTTTGGCAATCTTGACCTTTCAGGGGCGTAGCAACTCCGCCTTGCGTTCCGCGTCACTTGCCGGCGTAGCCGCGCTGATCGGAGCGATCGTGTTGCTTGCGCTGATTCTTTCGAGTGAACGTAAGGCGCGTTCGGCCGGTGAGCGGATGGGATCCGTCGTCTCGCGGATCGCCCGACCGCTCAAACGAGGGCCGTACCAACAATGGGGGGCCGGGTTCGTGCAGTTTCGATCCCAGAGCATCGACCTACTGCGGCGCCGCTGGCATCTGATCACGTTGGCGACCGTGGTCAGCCACCTGTCGCTATTCGCGCTGCTGCTCATGTCCTTGCGGCACATGGGTGTGTCTGCCGAGTCCATCACCGGGGCCGAAGCCTTAGCGGCATTTGCTGTGGTGCGCCTGATCACAGCAATACCGATCACGCCCGGCAACCTCGGGGTCGTCGAAGTCGGTCTGGCCACTGCTCTCGCTGTTGCCGGAGGCGAGGAATCGCTCGTAGTGGCCGCGGTGCTCATCTATCGCGCCCTCAGCTACCTGTTGCAGGTTCCTTTGGGTCTCATTGCCTATGTCATTTGGCGATCCAGGAAATCGTGGCGGGTGCCGGCCACGGTCGCACCTTGACCCACGCGTCAGCGGGCCATAGTCATTACTCGACCCGGATTGAGCAGGAATGGCGGCAAGTACGCGGGAATATGGGAGAGGGCAGGCACCCCAGATGCCAAACCGTCGCCCTCCATTTCGTTTCCGCGTCAGTCAATGACACTGCCGTAATAGAGAACGGCTTGATTCCACGCGGCGCGACCGACCGCGTTCCCGATGAGTCGACCGTCGAAGTCGTCGGCACGCACGTGAATCCCCCCATAGAGACGAGACAGCCCCGCCTGATCAGAGGCGTCCTGGTAGGTGGCCCACTGCAAGACGATGGGGGCAGGCGGCCCGGCTTCGAATTCGAACGAGCCGGCCGGGATTGTCCACTCGCCGAGGCCCTCCGGGAAGAATTCGCTGCCGGTGAATGCAGTCAGCACCTCGGCCGATGCCCGGCTGAAGGCGCTGTGGCCCGAAACATAGGCCGCAAAGGAGGGGGTCACGAATGTGGGAAGTTGGTACGGTACCCAGTCGACGGCAAGGATCCAGGCCACGCCGGCGATCTCGGTCTCGGGATCCTCAGGGGTGCCGGTCCAGGCATAAACCGCGATCTCGCCCTCGTGGCCGCGCAGCGCCTCGTGCTTCTCACCCGGCGCAGTGGTCGCGTCGGTGATTACCGCCACTAGGCCGGGTTCCAGCGGCAGGCCCTTGTCGTGGTAGCTCGGCTGGTCGGGATCGCTCGACTGTCCTATGCCGCCCATGTAGCGGATCATCGAGATCGGCCGGGTGTAGTCGTAGTAGCCCTTGGAACCCCAGGCGGCGACCGCGGCGTCGTGGTTGGCCCCATTGAGCGCCAGATACAGCTTGACGTCCCACTCGAGCCGATCGACTGTCGGCCCCGTGGCGCCGATCCTGAGGTCGGGGGCAATCAGATCCGACGCTGAGTTGGCCAGCGTGTTCCAGTGGCCGGGAGGGGTCTCCGAGGACGGCCCGTCTGCCCAGAACTCGGCGGCAGCGCGGCCGAAGTCCGCTTCGTTCACGAGGTTCGGCTCATATGAGCTGCCCGTTATGGGGTTGAGCTGATACCCCGATCCGTTGTTGGTGCCGAGGTCGCTGTTGCCGATCGAAGCCGGAGAGATGTCGATCATCACGTTGGCAGCCGGGTCGAGGACGCTGCTGTAGCGGATGACCTCGATGGCGGCGTTCTTGAATTCCTGATCGGTCGCCGGGTCACCGAAGTACGGAGGGTCACCTGGGTCGATCGGCAGGCCGTCGGGGCCAGGAGCGGGCAGCGCGAACGAATCGACATAGCCCCAGTGCGGATCAATGAACTCCTGCACTCCGTTCTCGACTGGGATGCCATTCTGCGAAATCATCTGCCCGATTTGGAGCGGCTGCCACCGGTTGGGGTCGGTCATCGCGGTTCCCGATTCCGAAACGACCAGCGCCCTATTCACCGGGATGTACGCGGTCTCGTTGTAGCCATCGGCCTCATTGGCGCCGTCATCGAAAGTGCGCTCGAGAATCGTCGCTGCTATTCGGTTGCCCAAAGCGGCCGGGTTGTCGCCGGTTGCTGTCAGGTTGTCGATCGGATAGCACAGCGCCTCCATGAGGCTGTCGAACTGTTGAGTCGTGTCTGAAGCGCCTGCCGCGTTCAGATAGCGCGAGTGGAGAATGCGATACGCGGCATAACTGATGGCTTCATTGCGGGCGGTCTCGACGTCTCCGGCGTCAAGAGACTCATCGACGTAGACCCCGGTGGCGGTGGACTCGTAGGCCGCCCAGGCATCGAACATGCCCGCAGAAGTGTGAAATAGGTTGCGAGCATGAACGGTCGGGGCGGGGAGATCCCGACGTACTGCGTCGAGAAGGGCTTCATTCCAGTGACGAGCCACCGACTTGGCGGCCAGGTCGGTGGTAGGGGTGCAGTCGACGTCACCGTTGCTGCGGAATAGGGCGAAGGCTCCTGCGCCAAGCAGGACGCCGACGAGGGCGCCCGCAACGATGGCTGGTGTTCTAGATCTCGGTGGCATCATGCTTCCGTCCCGAGAGGCTTCAGTTGCGCTGACATTCTCGCTCATTCGCGAGACTCCAGATTCTCCCAGACCGAACCTCCGTCGGCTCTCCCATTTCTGCGTAGCTGACGGCCGGTATCGGCCCGTAGGTACGCAAGAACGGAGGGGCCGCTCAGATGCCTCCCGTGGCATCAGTTGGCACGTCTGTCCAAGCTCCGTCGGCCCGGCTTGATGCGACTGCGGCTTCAACGAAGGCAACGCCGAGCGCACCATCTTGTTCATTGGGGAACTGCAGAGCCAACGGATCGGTGGTGTTGCCCGTCCTTCGAGCCGCTATGGCTTCGGCGGCATCGGAGTAGATGTTGGCAAAAGCCTCGTGGAAGCCCTCGGGATGGCCGGCAACGATTCTGCTGGCACGCCGCGCCGGCGGCAATGTCCCCGGCCCGTTTGGTGTGAATGTCTGGGACGGACCTTCGAGCGGCGTGAATATCAAGCGTGTCGGGTTCTCCTGATGCCACTCGACGCTGCCGCGGGTGCCGGAAACCCGCACCCGGAGACAGTTCTCGACACCGGCCGCCGCCTGTGTCACCCAGAAAGTGCCTCGCGCTCCGTTATCGAATCGCAACATCGCCGCTCCGTAGTCATCGATCAGCCGCCCGGGAGCGATGTGCCCAATCTCGGCTGCGACCTGAACCACCTCGAGTCCGGTGATGAATCGAATGAGATTGTGGGCGTGGGTGCCAATGTCACCCATGACCAGTGATGGGCCTCCCCGCACCGGGTCGTAGCGCCACGGCACGTCGGAAGCCGGTTCCGGGTCGTTCTCGTCCGCTTTGCCACCTTGGACATATTCGACCTGGAGCAGTCGGATCTCGCCCAGCCGGCCGTCCTCGACCAGGGCCCGGGCCTGGCGAACCATCGGATATCCCGTGTAGTTGTGCGTCAAGCAGAAGACCAGGCCCGTCGCGGCCACTCGCTGGACAATGTCGCGAGCCTCTTCCATCGTGTTGGTCATCGGTTTGTCGCAGATGACATCGAACCCGCGGTCGAGGGCGGCAAGGGCGTACTCGTGGTGACTGTCATTGGGTGTCATGATCGCCACGACTTCGGCACCGTCTTCTCGGCCGGCTTCGGCTTCGAGCATTTCGCTTGTGCCGCTGTATGCCCGCTCGGGATCTATGCCCATATTGATGGCGGCTTTTCGAGATCGATTCGCATCGGATGAAACAACCCCGGCGACGATCGTGTAGCGGCCATCGATCCTGGCGGCCGCCCGGTGCATTGCGCCGATGAAGCTGCCGGGTCCGCCCCCAACCAGGGCCAGCCGAAGTGGCCGTCCCAACATTTCGACTACCGGATTGCCGTCCATTCAGATCTCCGCACTTCGCTTGGAGCGGACTCTAGGTGGCTCCTGGAATGGCCTGGCCAACGTCACGAAAGGGCTGTCTGGGTCGCTCTCGGGCCCTAGGAAGCGGGGGAATCCGGCCAGACCAGGCCGTCCGGGAAGAAGGTGACGAAGTCCTCGGGGAACGCGGTGAATGCAGCCAGTTTGTTGAGATCCTGGTCTGCGAGTGGGCACTGCGGCCGAGGCCGAGAAACGGATCGAATACGGTCCCGAGGTCCACAGGGGTACTCGGCCCGTCGGGACTGAGCGCGGCGCCGAGCCTGACTAGGACGATGACCGCGAGGACAGTGGTTCCGATCCAAAGGAGCGGGCGGAGTTGTCGGGCGTTTGGCATAGAGGAGTGACGGAAGGTGCCGGGCGGCGGGTTCAGCCACCTGACGCACTTCGGACATCTAGCTTGCGCTCCCATTCTTCGGTTGAACTTGGCGCCGCCGTGGCTAACGTCTCTGGCCATGGAGAGGGTCAGGTTCACCTCGATGGCCGATGGAACGCGTGAGGAGTACGAATTCCTGGCTCGCAGGGGGGTTGCGGACTTCGCCAAGCTGCCGCAGCGGGTTTTTGCACTGCTGTTCTTCGCACCAATGGTCGAGCGGGTCTTTGGCCGCCCGCCGAAGAGCTCTGTATGAGGCTCTCTGTCCGGCTCCTCGCCTTGATGTTCGTGCTTGTGGTGACGGCGTGCTCGGACGACACCAGGGACCCATCTAGTGCGGCGCTGACCTCGCTGGCTCCGGCGGTTGCCGAGTCGACCACCACCTCGACCTCCACGACCACGTCGACGACAACATCAACGAGCACGACCACGACCACCACCACCACCACCACCACCACCACCTTGCCCCCCTCGGCGGAGGGCCGGCTCGAGTTGGTTGAGGAAGTCTGGGGCGACATCGCACCCAAGTCCGTGGTGGCCTCAGGGAACGGGCTGTTCTTTGCCCAGAACATGATGTATCGCCACACAATCACCGTGTATGACTCAGACGGCGATCTGCTTCAGACCATCAGCGACCGGGTAGACCTCGCCGAATACGGCATCGAGGGATATGAGGGGACGCACCAAGGCTCCCCTGTGGAAGCGGTATTCACATCGCAAGGCGACTATGCGTACGTCTCCAACTATCAGATGTACGGCGACGGCTTCACTCGTCCAGGAGCCGACGGCTGCAATCTGGGGAGTTGGGACCAGAGCTTCCTGTACCGAGTCGACACCGAGTCGTTGGAGATCGATCAGGTGATTGCCGTGGGCGCCGTACCGAAGTTTCTGGCAATCACGCCTGACGACAGCTTCGTGTTGGTAACGAACTGGTGCACTTTCGACATGAGTGTTGTTGCCACTGCCACGGGCGAGGAGGTAACTCGGGTCGAATTGGGTCGTCACCCACGCGGCATCGCGGTGTCGGCTGATGGAACCAAGGCGTATGCCTCGGTCATGGGAGGCCGAGACATCGCAATTGTCGATCTGGGCGACTTCTCGATCGAATGGATGCGCGGTGTCGGCAGAAATCCTCGGCATCTGGTGCTCAGTCCAGACAACGAATACTTGTACGTCACGCTCAATGGCGACGGCAAAGTCATCAAGATCGACCTCAGCGACAACTCGATCGTGGGCAGCGTCGTGTCCGGGAATGCACCACGTTCGATGGCAATCTCGAGCGACGGGCAATCGTTGTATGTGGTCAACTACAACTCGGACACAGTGAGCAAGATCCTCACCGAGGACATGACCGAGGTCCAGGAACTGCGCGCCAACGACAAGCCCATCGGCATCACGTACGACCCAGAGACAGGCAACGTGTGGGTGTCAACGTACTCGGGCAGCCTGATGATCTTCAGCGATCGGTAGCTGCGGTCGATCAGGCCCGCAGCCACGCCAGGTCGGTGTTTCCGCCGGAGACGATTACACCGATTCGTTTGCCGGCAAGCTCGGAAACGATCTTCCGTAACGCCGCCAGGCCGACGGCTCCAGACGGTTCAACGAGGTATTTCATCCGGTAGAGGTGGAATCGAGCTGCCTCGGCAATGGCAGTCTCTTCGACGGTGACGATTTCGACTCCGCCGGCGGTGAGGATCTCGAACGTCAGGTTCTCGAGTGCCGTTCGCAGTCCATCGCCGAGGGTCGGAAGACCGGTTGCCGGTTGAATCACTCCCGTTGCCAGGCTGCGCGCGGCGTCGTCGACCTGGGCGGGTTCGGCTCCGATGAGCCGGGTACCCGCGGACAGGGCCCGCACGGTCACTGTGGTCCCCGACATGAGCCCACCGCCACCGACGGGGGCCACGACCACGTCGAGGTCAGGGACGTCCTCGAGCAGTTCGAGGGCAGCTGTGCCCTGGCCGGCGATGACCGCTGTGTTGTTGAACGGGTGGATCAGCGTCGCTCCGGTCTCGGCCCGGACTCGCTCCATCGTTGCGACCCGCTCGGAGTGTGGGCACAGCACGATGTCGGCTCCGTATCCGCGCATGGCGTCCACCTTCACGGCCGGAGCATCGTCGGGCACGACCACCGTGCAATGCAGCCCGCGTTTGGCGGCTGCATAGGCCAGGGCTTGGCCGTGGTTGCCGGAGGAGTGGGTTACCACGCCATTTGCCGCGGCTTCGTCATCGAGTTGGAAAACGGCGTTCAGCGCCCCCCTTGCCTTGAATGCCCCGACCTTCTGCATGCTCTCCATCTTGAAGAAGACCGATGCAGTCAGTTCACGGTCGAGAGTCGCCGAAGTTGCCACAGGGGTGTGGTGGACGTGATCCGCGATGCGATTTGTCGCCGCGCGGACATCTTCGATGCTCACGTGCGGGATCTTGTGGGGGAGGGTCATGGCCGGATTGTAAGGGGTAGAGCCGCGACGGCGGCGGCTACAGTTGCGCGGGTGACGAGCCGTCTCCGCAGTGCAGGGATTCTCCTGTATCGCGGCGCGCCGGATGACACCGAGGTGCTGATTGCCCATCCCGGGGGACCCTTTTGGTCGAACCGCGACAACGGCGCCTGGACCATCCCCAAGGGGCTCATAGAGCCCGGCGAGAGTCCGCAGGCTGCCGCCAGGCGCGAGTTCATCGAGGAGATCGGCTTCGACCCCGGCGCCGAGGTGACCGACCTCGGCACGGTGATCCTCAAGGGCGGCAAAGTGATTAATGCCTGGGCGATTGAAGGAGACTTCGATCCTGTCGATCTGGTTTCAGAGACTATCGAGATCGAGTTTCCCCGAGGTTCCGGTCGAAAGGTGCGGTTTCCCGAGATTGACCGCGTAATCTGGGTGAAACCCGGTCTGGCTAGGGAGAAACTGAATCCCGCGCAGGTAGATCTTGTCGATCGTCTGCTGGCAAATAGGTCTCTTGGCCCTTGACCGCAGAGCGCAGTAG
>JAAELU010000601.1 GCA_024226255.1 bacterium
CTAGGTGCGCTTCTCGGCGACAATGCGGGTCCACCAGCAGAGCTGCTGCGTCGTATTGCGATGGAGGACCGTCCGCTGGAATCTGTGGACTCGGTAGTGAATAGGCTCAAGGAGGGGGCAGTAGACCGCCGAATCGAAAGAGAGCGGCGTGCCCTCGAGAATGTCGATCCGGCGTCACAAGAGTATTCCGAGCGGTTCACAGAATTGATAGCGTTGGAGCGAGAGCGCCGGCGCATACGCGAACAGGAGAACGAAGCTTGAACGAAGTTGCTGCCAAGGTCCTCGAGGACCTCGTGCTGCGTGGTCGCCAACGCGGATTCCTGATCATGACCGAGGTCCAACAGGAACTCGAAGACGCCGAGGCTCCTGCCGAGTCCTTTGACGACGTCTTTGTTGCCCTCAGGGAGCGGAACATCACGATCCGCGAGGACTCTGAGGATGCGTTGGCGGCGACCGCCCTCTCCAGCGATGAGCTGGTACACGTGTCCGACCCGGTGCGGATGTACCTCCAGGAGATCGGTCGCTATCCGCTGCTGACTCCCCAGCAAGAGGTCGAGCTCTCGATGCAGATGGAAACCGGACTTCGTGCCGATGAACGTCTCGCAGACACCGACGCTGTTGTTACACCTGATGAGCGGATCATCCTGCAACGATCCAGCCGCCAGGCCGACCGGGCTCGCAAACGCCTGGTCGAAGCCAATCTGCGTCTCGTCGTTTCCATCGCCAAGAAGTATGTAGGCCGCGGACTGTCATTGCTGGACCTGATTCAGGAAGGCAACCTTGGACTGATCCGGGCGGTCGAGAAGTTCGACTACCGCAAAGGTTTCAAATTCTCCACGTATGCCACATGGTGGATCCGCCAAGCAGTTACCCGGGCGCTTGCCGACCAGGCGAGGACTATTCGGGTGCCGGTGCACATGGTTGAGACCATCAACAAGTTGATCCGGGCGCAACGTTCGCTGATGCAGGATCTCGGTCGCGAACCAACGATCGAAGAGGTTGCGTCCGAGATGGAGATCGAGCCCGGCCGCGTGTCCGAGCTACGTCGAATCGCACAGGATCCAGTGTCGCTGGAGACCCCGTTGGGCGAAGAGGACGATTCCACTCTCGGCGATTTTGTTGAGGACACCGACGCTCAGGTTCCCGTGGAAGTCGCCTCGTTCCGGTTGCTCCAGGAGTATCTCGGGCTGGCGCTCGAGGGCCTCAACGACCGGGAGCGCCAGGTACTGGTCATGCGGTTCGGTTTGGCCGACGGCAAGATCCGCACGCTCGAAGAGGTTGGCGCTCACTTCAAGGTCACTCGAGAGCGAATCCGGCAGATCGAGACTAAGGCTTTGGCGAAACTGCGCCAGCCGGCCCGTGCCAAACGACTCGAGGGATACCTCGAGGGAGCATAGGTCGCGGTCGGTCAGCGATACGTTTCACCAAGGTCCGGCAAGGCTCGGTTGTTCGCGGCCGCTTAGGTGTCGCGCAAAAGGTCGCTTGTGGCCCGCAGACCCTTGCCGACGAGGACCTGGAGTCGTGATCGGGGTTCGGCGGTCGACTCCAAGGCGACCTGGACCGGTTCGGTCGAGCTGATGCGAGCGGTGGCGTCTTTGATCTGGTCGTAGCGCTGCCGGCCGGCCCGAGCGCCAAGGACGTACCCGGCAGCGACACCCAACATGAATCCGGTTCTGCCCTTCATGTTGGGCATTGTGCCACCGATGACTGAATCATGCTCAATGGAGTCGTGATACCATCACGGCCGCTCCATTCCGGGGTAGCTCAATTGGCAGAGCGCCGGACTGTTAATCCGTAGGTTGTGGGTTCGAGTCCCACCCCCGGAGCAAATCGAATTCCAGTGGACGTACCGGGCTGACCCCGAACGACCTCTCGGCGCGACACAATTCACAGGTACGCCGATGACGGTGCGAGTACCCGGGCCGATGGTACGCTCCGCCAGATTTCGCGGCCGGGCATCGGGTAAATGGCTATCAAACACCTCGTTCTTCATGTCGGCGTCCCCAAGACGGGTACGTCGTTAATCCAACGCTCGTTGCGACAACTTCGACCGCTATTGCGCCAACGCGGCATCGCATACGTCGATCGTCGCCAGATCCACCGCCTCGAGCACCGCAAGAGTTGGGGGGCATATGCAACCGGGCCGGAATCCGGCAAATCGCTGTTTGCATCCGAACTCGAGGCGGTTGTGAAATCTGAGAAGTCGAAGGTGCAAGGGCGAACGAAGTCC
>JAAELU010000602.1 GCA_024226255.1 bacterium
GGACTGCGCGAGTTGCTCGAGCAAGGGCGCCCATTGCGTGTGAAGCTCGGCGTCGATCCGACCGCTCCCGATGTCACACTTGGTTGGGCGGTGGTCTTCAGGCTGTTGCGCCGCTTCCAAGACCTGGGCCACATAGCTGTTCTGATTGTTGGCGACTTCACGGCGCTGGTCGGCGATCCATCGGGCAAGAGCGAAACCAGGAAGCGTCTGGACTCTGCCGAGGTGGCTGGATACGTCTCAGGCACGCTCGACACGATCCAAAGCATGCTGAACTCGGAGCGACTCGAGATCCGTCCCAACTCGGAATGGCTGGGCGAGATGGACATGCACGATGTGCTGTCGTTGACCTCCAAATTCACGATCGCCCGGATCATGGATCGTGACGACTTCAGCAAACGTTGGGCCGACCACGAGCCGATTTCGATGATCGAGTTCATGTATCCGCTGCTCCAGGCGATGGATTCAGTGGCGGTTGAAGCCGACATCGAGATCGGCGGTACCGACCAGCTCTTCAACCTTCTCGTCGGCCGTGATCTACAGCAGAACCACGACCAGCCACCCCAGGTCGTCATGACCGTACCGCTGCTCGTCGGCACCGACGGAGCAAAGAAGATGTCGCAATCGCTGGGCAACTACATCTCGGTCAAGGATGAGCCGGCCGAGATGTTCGGCAAGACCATGAGCATGCCGGACGCCGTGATGCAGCAGTGGTTCGTCTTGGCCGCCGGCTATCGCGAGGCTGATGCGGCGCAGGTAATGGCCGAAGTAGCGGCCGGCGACCGGCATCCCGGCGACACCAAGCGCCTTCTCGGCCGTGAGATCGTCACGATCTACTGGGGGGAGGATGCCGCCACACAAGCCGAGGCTGCGTTCGATCAGGTGTTCAAGGACAAGGGAACGCCCGACGACATGCCGACGATCGGGCTCGAATCCGACGGTGACGTCTACTTGCCGGCATTCCTCGAGGCAGCAGGGCTCGTTGCTTCCCGCTCTGAGGCGCGCCGAATGCTCAAGCAAGGTGCGGTCAAGGTGGCGGGAGAAAAGATCGTGGAGGAATCATTGACGGCGGCCTCGGTGCGGGGCCAGATCGTCCAAGTCGGTAAGCGCCGCTTCGTGAAGGTGGAAGCATGAGGCAAAGACTCCGCGAGATGCTGGCATCGGGCCTTGTCGCGGTTGCGGTGCTGATAATCGTGTGGTTCGTCCTAAGGCGGGTTGTGAGTATTGCCCTGTGGCTGGTCAACATCGGATTGATCGTGGCCGTGGTGTTCCTGTTGTTTGCGGCGGCGCGGCGGTTGCGCAATCCGAAGAAGCCCCCACGGTTCTAGAACGTATTACGCGGCCCGCGATTAGGTGGGCGCCCCTCGTTTGTCTTCCCCCGAAGGGGGAAAGGGACCCCGAGGCGGTCGCAGAGGGTACGAGGGTGCTTTGGGTGAGGCCCCAGGCGCAAACGCCTGGCTGTCCTGCCGATAGCCAGAGCACCCGAGCCGGGGGCGAAGCCGTTGAGGTTGTTCCCGGTGCAAGGTTGCCCATGCACCCAGTGCTCCAAAACCTGTAACTGTGATCCACCTGTGGCGTGCGCCCCCCTACCTCCATCGGCGCCCTGGCGGGCGCCTCGCAGGTACCTTCCCCCCTCCGGGGGGACTCACACGATTCGGCCTTTGGGGCCCAGTTTGTGGAACCTCGGCGAGGCGAGCGTGTGTCTACCCCCAGGTCTGTTTCAACACAAACATCCTGCGCCCTTCACGCTCGGGCCAAGTCAGCTCTAGGGCTACTGCTCCGAGCAGCACGAGGATGAGACCTGCAATCGCCACAGGGATCGGATCGAAACCCGTGACCGGCAGCGTTTCGGAAAGACCGAAGTCGGCAGTCAAGTA
>JAAELU010000603.1 GCA_024226255.1 bacterium
AGGCGATCGGGTTGGGGAGTCACTCGGAGTCCAACTGGGGGACGGGCAATTCGGGGAACTCGCGGCCGTGTGACGGGGACACCGTCTCGGACGCCTGGTACGCCTACGAGAACTCGACTTCGTGGCCCGTGCAGCTCGATGTGACGGTCACGCCCGGTTCGAGCTTCGATGGGCTGGGGTTGGAGGCTGTGAGCGGCTGCGGCGGCTCCTCCCTGGCATGTGCGTCCGTCGTGGATGGGCAGCCCGCCAGCATCACCTTCGACGTCCCGGCGGAAGCCGAGGGCAAGTTCCGCGTGGCGAGCGTATTCGGCGACGACAGCGACTACGAGCTGCTCCTGGAGGCCACGGACTGGCCCGTGTGGAACGACATCTGCGCCACCGCCGAGTCCATCTCCCCGAACGATGGGACGCTGACCTGGACCACGACTGGAGCCACGGCGACCTCTCCGATGGCTGCGAGCTCAGCGATCAATCAGGACGTGTGGTTCCAGTACACGAATCCGTATGCGGTGGATCGCTTCGTCCGGCTCACGACGCAGAAGCTCGACCTCGGGGACGAGTTCGCCATCGAGGTGTACGACGCGTGCGGCGGTCAGTTGATGGCATTGGCCCCGGTGGCAGCGAACGCCTCCGTGGGGTGGCTCATCCCGGGCGGCGCGACGCACAAGATGCGCGTGGCCAGCACGGGCGCGGTCGGCGAGCCGAACTGGTTCCAGGTGATGCTCGAGGAAGATAGCGCTCCGTTCCCGGCCCCCGTGTACACCGACCGCACGCCGGGCGTGTGGGACCACACCTATGTCACGCTCGCCGACAGTCTCTATTCCTGGGGGTACGAGGCCACTCAGGACATTGACATCTTGGAGCTCGGCATCTACGACGAGTCTCAGGATGGTCTCGATGCGAGCCATGAGATGGGAATCTACGACATCGCCACCGAGCAGCTGCTGGTGTACGTCCAGCTCCAGGCCGGCACGGCCGAGCCCCTCATCGGCGACTCCCGCTACACGACCCTCGACCCCCCGCTGCAGATCAAGGCCGGGCAGACCTTCGTCGTCTGCTACTACAACGAGAACTACTACGAAGACTTGATGGGAAACTTCGACGACGTGGAGCATCACCCCGCCCTGGTCTACCGAGGCCACAACAGCCAGGATAGCACGACAGGACTCGGGTTCATGGACCCGTCGTACAAGATCGCTATCACCGGCGCGAAGTTCCGGTTCCGGGCGTCGG
>JAAELU010000604.1 GCA_024226255.1 bacterium
AGGTGCCGCCGGTGCGGCAGCGGGGGGAGGTGTCGCGGCACTTGCCGGGGGCTCGACCGGTGCTGCGGTCGTCGGCACGGGCTCTTGGTGAGTTGCCAGCCAACGTTCGCCGAGGTCGGCAGCGAGGCCAGAATCGAATTCCCAGATGATCTTGAATGCCGGCTTGCCGGGGACTTCGCCCCCGAACGTTGCGATGACGGATTCATCTGCCGTTTCCGGACTGGGGGACACCGAGGGGGGAGAGATGTCAACGAGTTCGCCGAGTTCATTGCTGATAGCCGTGGCCGCTCCTGCGACCATCAGGCCTATTGCCTCTGACAGTACGGACACCCCGGGCTCACCGAGAACGTCCTCGTCGGACATCCCCGCACCTTTCGGTGTCGATTTGATGATCGACGCTGCGTCGGACTTTGCCAACACGAGCCAGGATCGCCCGGAGGCGACACCGCCGAATTCCGAGACGAAGCGGAGGCTGTCCTCCGCCGGTCCAGGTCCAGCTGTGATCGACGCCAGTGCCAGATCTACCGAGACTCCGAACACCTGCCCGAGACTCTCTGCGGCTCCGGCGATCATGGCCGAGGTGGTTCCGGTAAGA
Source organism: bacterium (assembly GCA_024226255.1). Classification (GTDB taxonomy): domain Bacteria; phylum Actinomycetota; class Acidimicrobiia; order Spongiisociales; family UBA5794; genus JAHEJX01. The sequence continues at coordinate 596 of JAAELU010000604.1, forward strand.
CCGGCTATCTCCTGCTGATTGATTTCAGTGCTCATTTTGCATCCATTGGGTGACTCGAAGCGCGACGTGTCCGTTGTGACGTCCAACATCGCCTTTGAACAATTCGACATCGCCGATTGACACCGTTGCCGGCTCATCGACGGGATTTCCGAGAACGACTACATCGCCCGGTCGTAGGGCGGAGAGCTCACCCA
>JAAELU010000605.1 GCA_024226255.1 bacterium
AGGGATCTGCCCGTCATGGTCATCGGCCGATACTGCCACACCGCGTCGGTTGTGATTGCAGCCCGCTGTTCGGTTGTTCATCGGTGTCGGCTGCCACGGAAGTGGCTCGCCCTGCACGACCAGCTAGTTTCTGCTCGTGCCCTCGAGGGTTCACGGGCGAGTTGGGGCGGGGCAGTCTATGTATCCAGGTCATTGGGCCGTCGAGAAGCCGGAAGCTGCGGCGGTCGTCAACACCACGACCGGTGAACAACTCACCTGGCGTGAGCTGAATGACCGGTCGAATCAGGTGGCCCAGTTGTTGGCAGCCCGCGGATTGACCCAGGGCAGCCACGTGGCGCTCATGGCCGAAAACCGGCTCGACTTCTTCGTCATCGCATGGGGGGTGTTGCGCTCTGGTATGTACCTCACATGTGTCAACCGTTATCTGACCGCCGAGGAGGCCGGGTACATCATCGACGACTCTGGCAGCGAAGCCCTCTTCATCTCGAGTGTCCTGCCAGTAGCTGCCGAGCTGACCGATCTGCCTCAGCGGTGCACCCACCGCCTTGCCCTGCGAGGAGGCAGCCACGCTCCGGCCGACTTCGAGGATCTCGATGATGTGCTGTCGGCGATGCCGACGAACCCCATCGCCGACGAGCGGATGGGCGACTCGATGCTCTACAGCTCGGGGACGACCGGTCGCCCGAAGGGAATCAAGCGGCCGTTGACGGGAAGTCCCGCCAGCGAGGGAATTGCCTACTTCAGGGCCATCGATGCATACGGGTTCGACGACCATACGCGCTACCTGTCGCCGGCCCCGCTGTATCACGCCGCGCCGTTCGGCTTCTGTATGCGGACCCTGTCGAAGGGCGGCTCCGTGTTCATGATGGAACGCTTCGACGAAGTGCAAGCGCTCCAGAACATCGAGCGGTACTCCATCACCCATTCACAATGGGTGCCGACGATGTTCATTCGCATGCTGAAGCTCGACCAAGAGGAAAGGCAACACTTCGATCTCAGCAGCCACGTGGTCGCCATCCATGCCGCCGCGCCGTGCCCGGTCGAGATCAAGCATCAGATGATGGACTGGTGGGGGCCCATCTTGTGGGAGTACTACGCGGGAACGGAACGAAACGGCTCGACCATCATCTCGCCGGAGGAGTGGCTCGAACGCCCGGGTTCGGTCGGCAAGGCTCAGGCAGGACCCCTCCATATCTGCGACGAGGACGGCAA
>JAAELU010000606.1 GCA_024226255.1 bacterium
ACCCATCCCGACCGAGGCCGACACCGGCGCGTTCCCCCGGCAGTGGTTCTCGGTCATCACGAACTTGCCCACCAGCCGCCGTGCCTCGCGGATGTAGAGCTGCTCCTGCCAGCCGCCGCCCTCGACGAACTCGTCGCGGCACATGCCCCACTTGCCGGCCTGGTTGCGCACCGACTCGGGCACGCGCGGGTGGTTTGCCAGGGTCCACATGAGCCCCTGCTGGTAGAGGAGGTGGCGGGCCCTGATCGCCTCCCGCTCGGCGTAGCTCGCCTCGGGCCAGTCATAGTTTTGCCCGATGAAGTCGGTGGAGAAACCTTTGGTGTTGTTGCTGTCGGTTTTGTTGTTGGTCGTAGACGACCTGCAGGCCGGTCTCGGCAATCCAATCGCGATAGACGCTCAGCGCGGCGCTCGGTTCGAAGGTCCACTGGCCGCCCTCCACGCCATAGTGATCGCCGAGGCGTTCGTAAAACTCGAGCGACATTCCTCCGATGGCGCGCTTGTTCCCGATATCCGTATACCCGAGTCCACCGGTGCTGAGTCCGCCGATGCGTCCGGAGGGCTCGATCACGGTGACCGACTTGCCCATCTTCAAGGCCTGGATGCCGGCGACGATCCCAGCGCTGCTGCCGCCGTAGATGCAGATATCGT
>JAAELU010000607.1 GCA_024226255.1 bacterium
CGCTACAGCATCTACCTGCCGCCGTCGTACTACAGCGAACCGGACCGTAGTTTCCCGGTGGTCTATCTGTTGCACGGGATCAACAGCACCGGTGACTCGTTCGTGAATGTCGATCAGATCGAACAGCGCATGAACGAGTGGATCGACGACGGTTCGATCACTGAGATGATCGTGGTGATGCCGAACTCGGGCAAGAGCAGCGGCTACGAAGACACCCCAGGCGGGCCAAGCGACAGCGAGGGGCCGTGGGCGAGCCACATCTACGTCGACATTCTCAACCAGATCGAGACTAACTATCGGGCGATTCCCGATGCCGGGTTCCGCGGTTTGACGGGCATTTCGATGGGCGGTGGCGGTGTCTTCAAGATCGGCTTGGATCACACAGACATCTACACGTCGTTCGCCTCGCACATGGGTGCGATCCCGGACCTGTCCGCCTACGCCGGTGTTCTCGAGACTGAGATCTTGTCAAGTCTTGGTTTCTACATCGATCACGGCCTCCAGGACGAGATGGTCACCTACGTCGTCTCCGAGAATGCCATTCTCTATCTGGAGAGCATCGGAGCGAATCTGGAGTGGGATCTCCGCGAAGGCGGCCACAACAGTGCGTTCTACATGGCCGGGATGCCGGCGTCGATGGCCATGCACTCGGAACACTTCATCGACAACGGGCTCAGCAACCCATAGGCCTGCCATTCGTCGACCAGCCTGCTCGCCGCACCGACCA
>JAAELU010000608.1 GCA_024226255.1 bacterium
CGATCCGACCACGGCACAAGAACTGCTTGAGTCAGCAGACCCCGACGCAGTCGTCATCGACCTTCAGGTAGCCAGCATGGGCGGAATGGCCGTTGCCCGCGAGCTTCACCAGCAAGCCGACCTCAACGACACGACCGCCGTCCCGGCTGTCCTGCTGCTCGACCGGGCCGCCGATAGCTTTCTGGCAAAGCGAGCTGGAGTCGCCGGCTGGGTTGTGAAGCCATTCACCGCACATGATCTCCGCACGGCCATCGACAACGCCATGGCGAAGTAGCCATCGCCACCCATCGAGCGAGATGAATCCCACCAACGTCGTCTACATCGCAATCCTTGCCGTATGTGCCGTCGGCTCCGGCTTCTTCTCCGGATCGGAGACAGCACTGATCGGCATCGGCCGGGAGCGCGTCCACCAGGTTTCGACCCTTGGCCGCCGCGGCAAACGTGTCTCTCAGTTGGTTGCAGACCCTGAGCGACTGCTCTCGACCCTGCTCGTCGCCAACAACCTCGTCAACATTCTCGGTGCAGCCGTGGCCACAACACTGTTCATCTCGCTGGTCGGAAAGAAGTGGGGTCCCTGGCTGTCAACACTCGTCGTAACGGTGGTCGTGCTGATAGTCGGTGAGATCACACCGAAGACAATTGCCGCCCGATATCCGGAACGTTTTTCGCTGGCGGTTGCCCCAACGATCTGGCGCCTGTCGCTAGTACTGAGCCCCATCGCCCGGCTGTTCACAGCCGTCACCCGCGGCCTCCTGCGCCTCTTCAGAATCAGCAACGACAATGGCGGCCGAGGCGTTACCGAAGCCGATATCAAGGCGCTGGCCGAATTGAGCGCGGCCGGTGGCGAGATCGAGGCCGCCGAACGGGAGATCATCGACTCCCTATTCACACTCGCCGATCGACCGGTCAGGGACGTCATGACTCCAAGAGTCGACATCGCCACCCTGGGCAACCCCGTCACCATGGCGGACGTTCGCAAAGCTGTGACCAACGCTGCGCACTCCAGGTTCCCCGTGACCGGAGGCGCCCTCGACGACCTTGTCGGGATTCTCTACGTCAAAGATGTACTCCGGCTCGAAGGTGAACCCGATCCCGCCGCCATCGCCGCCCTGATCCGCAAGCCGACCTATGTCCCCGAGTCGACCCCGATCCTCAAGGTGCTTCAGGACATGCAAGAGCGCCGCTTCACCCTCGCCCTTGTGCTCGATGAACACGGCGGCGTCGAGGGAGTCGTCACCATCAAGGATCTCGTTTCCGAGCTGGTGGGCGAACTCCAGGACGAGTACGACCCGGGAGTGCCCTCGATCGTTCAGGTTGGGCCCGGACGCTGGATGGCAGACGGCCGCCTCGCCATGGATGGCTGGTCTGAGGCGATGGGGCACGAGTTCCCGGAGGGGCCCTTCTCGACCATCGGTGGTCTGTTCCTCTCCCTCGCCGGCCATATCCCAAGCGATGGCCACCA
>JAAELU010000609.1 GCA_024226255.1 bacterium
TCCCCGTATCCCAGCTGAGCAGGTCCCTGGTCCCAGGCGCAGTCGTCGTAGTTGGCCTGACGCCAGCCGGCGCCCTGGTTGGATCCATCATCCAAGTAACGCCACGTCGCGCCCGTTTCGAGCAGGTCCACTGTCCGATGTGGACTCACCGATCCTCGATTCAGCGTGACCGAAACATTGTCGATGGCAAAGGATTCGCCATCTCGATTTCCAAAGAATGGTCGGCGATAGCCGTCACCGGCCGCGAGCCACTGGATTGTCAAGTTCGGCGAGGAATGAGGGATCTGTTGCAGCTGTGGATCGGCCGACATGTCATAAGCCGACTCGAAGTTGCCGTTGGACCGCCAAAGGTCCTGATTGACGACCAGCTCGGCGCCTTGGGGCGGAATGTAATCCTGGTTAAAGGTCTCCTCCGAATCGAAGGTCGAGGCCATGACCAATTCATCGTCCACGAGCACGGCGAAGAAGTCGGGCGCCAAGAACCCACTGTTACCGTCCCACTCGTCGATCAAAGCCAGCAGAAAACCGATGTCAATGCTGTCATGAGCCGGCAGATTACGAAGCGTGAGTGTCGTCGGCGCGCCCGGATTACCGACGCCGA
>JAAELU010000610.1 GCA_024226255.1 bacterium
GATCAGCTCTTGAATATCCACGGCAGTGATCGTACTCAGCCGGAATCGCCAGCACGCGGCTTGTAGTCTCCCCACATGGCCGTGCCCCTTGAAACCATGGAGTCCCTCGTGGGTTGGACGTTCCCGGGAGGGGAGTTCACCATCGAGGCCTGGGAGAACTTCCTCCTCTATGACGTGACAGTCGGCCCACCGCCGCGCCACGGCTTTGGCCACCCCATCTATGCCTTCCACGCCCCACTAGCCGGCATGGGCATCAGCTATCAGGAGTTCTTCGACGTGTGCCACGCCGAGGCGCCTGACAAGATCCGAGCCGGCGAATACGACTTCATCTACAACAAGCCGCTTCAAGAGGGCGTCACCTACGCCATCTCTGGCGAGATAGAGCATGTCGAGCGCAAGCGGGGCAACCGCGCCGGCCTGTTCGATCTGGTCAAGTTCCGACTCGACATGACTGAGCCCGACGGCACCGTTGCCTGTTCGGCCGGGAACTCATGGATCTTCCTGAGGGATGACGAATGAACCCCGGCGACAACCTCGATCCTCAGACTTTCGGCCCGGTCTCTACTGAGAAGATGAAGATCCTCGCCGCCATCCTGCGCGATCCCAATGTGATCCACCTCGACAAGGACGTGATCCGAGAGCGGGGGCTCGGCGACAAGTTGATCAATCAAGGCCCGACCAACCTCGGCTACGTCACCAACATGCTCGAGGCCAACTTCGGCCCCGGCTCCATCGCCCGTCTCACGGTGCGATTCGGCGCCAACGTCTTCGAGGACGACATGGTGACGGCCGGCGGCGTGGTGACCGAAGCCGGCGACGCCGACGTCACCTGCGACATCTGGCTCGACAAGCCGGACGACACGAGAGCACTTCAGGGAACGGCAGTCGTTCGGACCTAGTTTCGTGAATAACGGGGATTTGTGCTTCGATTCATCCTCGGTTGCGAACAAGCTGACTTCGTCCGCCAGCAGATTGCTGGTCGTTGAGCGCGCAAACGCAGTCAGGGATGTGTCGATGACGGACTTCTATCGGTCGGTGCTGCCGCCATCGTTGGGGATGGATTCCTTGTACGATTCCAGCAAGCTACCAAGCGGGGGAAATATGACTGTCACACAGGCGATGGCGCACCAACTCGCCGAACAGCTCATGGTATGGATGATCCAGGAACTCGGCGTGGCCAAGCGGGTTGAGAACCACTCGCCCAAGACACCGACCGTCCTATCTGCCGCTTTCGGCAAACCAGTCACCGTCGACGTCGGATTCTCGGACAACACTTCGCCGTTGCTGATACGTATCAGCTCGCCGATTGCTCTCTACGTCGCTGACTCGGAGGAGTTGCGGCGACACCTTGCCGCGGTGTCAGAAGCATGGCCTGTGGGGCAGGTCGAATACGAGAATGAAGCGGATGGGTCAGTTTCAGTAGTGGCCCGAGCGTCATTCATGGTCGAAGAAGAGAGCCGTGACGTCGAGTTTCTCGGCATGACAGCCAAGGCCATTGCAGGGGTATCCCAGCAGGCCACGCCTGACCTCCTGCGGGAGTTTGGCGGAGTCGACGTCCCGGTGGAGCGCGGTCAGTGACCCGAATCGGGAATTGAACGGATGGCGTATGACTTCTATCCGAGGAAATGGCCGCTTCTGACGCCGCCCAATTCGCAAAGCATCGAAGATGTCGCTCGAGCCGTGCTCGGATACGCAATCGATAAGAGACTGGTCGGCACTAAGGGCGACCCAATACTGCTGAGCGACCACGTCTTCCACATCGGCGAGGCATATGTCTACAACTGGACTGACCTGGTCGGTAGCGTCGAGATGCTTGGAAGCTGGACAAGTCGGTTTTGGGCTAGATGTCTCTTCGACGCTATGGATGAGGGGATGATGACCCTCGACGGACTTCTCGCCTTGGCCGGTGCTAGTGATGGAGACGTGTCGGCAGGAAACATAGGCTTCCTTGTTCGAGATTGGATAGGCACCTATCCCATGCTGGACGAGCCTGCCCCATCATTTGTCGAGATGAGTTTGGAACTGACCCCTGACGATTTCATTTCCATGTCGGTGTGGTGGACGGTGGCCGCGGCCCGCTCAATGGCGGCCGGCACCCTAGAGGAACGTCTGCTCCATCCGTCTTAGCCTTGTCCGGTCTCGAGGGTCTCGTTGGCAGCGCGTGCCGCCTGGATCCTAAGCCGCTCGTGGCGCATCGGCCATCCGGCTGTGCTGGAGGACTCCTTGTAGCCGATGTAGGCGATCCAGAAGCGAGTAGCCGAATCGCATGGCACGAACCAGCCCGCATCTGTGCCCGCGAAGTATGCCGACGCGATATCTGGGACGAGATCGCGAGCTGTTCCCTTCTGGCAGATGCGCATCAGCTCGAGTACATTTTCGCCGTCTGGCGTGACGAGAGCGCCCTTGAACATACCGGCCAGAGCTGTGAGCGATTCGTAGTCAATCGCCGCTCTTGTGACGACAGCTCTATCCGCGGCAACGAAAGATGCGAGTCGCTCCAGTGGCTGAATTGGTTCGGGAGAACGTGGGACCCTGGAAACCAGAAGTTCGGCAGCTGCAGTGAGCGTTCCAATGAACGGAAAGCCCGTCATGATGGCGATCAGATCTTCTGCGACAGCTCGGACTAGTCGGGAGACGGTCAAACGTTTTGCACCCGGCGTCGCGTGTGTGGGCGGAGCGCTTGAAGCATTGTGGCGAACCGACCCAGCAAGCTGGTCCGAGCTGTGACGATCTTGGGGATTGAGACGACACAAGTTGCACCAGTGAGGCTGATTCTGGCTGTCATTCGACCATCCTATGTCAGGCTCTCAGAAACTGCAGCGTCCGGTTCCACGCATCGGCGGCGTCTCCCGGCCGGTGCGTTGTGCGCTCTGGGTCGTGCACGAAGCCGTGATCGGCGTCCGGGTACACCACGACGTCGCAGTCGGGCCGCGCTGCCCAGGCCCCTTCGAGTTCGTGCACCTGGTCCAGCGGTATCCATGGGTCAAGAGCACCGAAGATGGCGAGTGTCGGGCACATGTCGGCGGCGATGTCGGTGACCGGCACATCGCCGGGGCCGGCCCAATCTTCGGGCACCGAGACCATGCCGTAGAACGAGACCGCCCGCCGGAAACGCCCTGAAGCGGCCGCTTTCATCGTGGCGTTGCCGCCCATGCAGAAGCCGATGACGTCGACGGTTTCGCAACCGGTCGAATCCGCCGCCGCGACGACTCGGTCGACCATCGTCCGATTGTCTGACCGAGCTAGCGCTGCCAGCCGCTCCTCGAGGTCATGCCCCGGCGCCTCGTCCCACCAAGGCTCGCAAGCAACAGCCGCGAACCCCTCCTCCTGCAGCCGCGCCACATGGCCGTCGAACAGAGGTCGAAGGCCATGGAGGTCAGTGATGATCACGAGCCCGGTCATGAGGACACTGCCGCGGGCTGAGGGTCTTCTCGCGACTCCGCTGCCCCCCTCGCCTCGCAAAGCCTCGGCACTCCCCCCAGGCGTCTGCCTCCCAAAGCGGAGTCAGACGGGGGGAGAGACACGTTCGCCGCCCTTCGTCCCATTGCTCTTCTGACCTCTCAACCACATCATGGGCTGCGCAGCAGCCCCAAGGAACGCCGTAGGCGTTCCCGACATCTACCTTCTCACCACATACCCGATACTCTCGCGATCCCAGGTGTCGTCCGTCACTCCCTCGTCGCGGAGGACGAACTTTTGGACTCGTTGAGCGTGGTTCTTGGGCAGGGCATCGACCCAGCGGACGTAGCGGGGGACTGCGAAGTGGCTCATGTTGCCTTGGCAGAAGTCGAGCAAGACCTCGGGCGTTATGTCGGAGCCGGGGACTCGGACCGCGCAGACCATTACCTCTTGTTCGGATAGCTCGGAGGCCACGCCGTATGCGGCTGCCTCCTCGATCTCGGCGTGCGTGTTGACTACTGATTCGATCTCCCAGGAGGAGATGTTCTCGCCGCGGCGCCGGATGTTGTCCTTCATTCGGTCGATGAAGTAGACAAAACCGTCCTCGTCCATCCGTCCCCGGTCGCCAGTGTGGAACCACAGGTTGCGCCAGGCCTCAACGGTGGCGTCGGGGCGCTTGTAGTAGCCGGAGAACATGATGTCGGCGTACTTGGGACGCACCACGATCTCGCCGGCCACACCTGCGGGCACTTCCTCGTCCTGATCGTCGAAGATCCGCACTTGGTAGGACATCGATTCCTTGCCGGCGGCGCCGATGCGGCGATCGTCGAGTCGGTTCTCACATGCGATCGGCGCCTCGGTCATTCCGTACACCTCGACCAGGCTGATCCCGAAGCGCTCCTCGAACTTCTCCCAAATCTCCACTGGGCAAGGGGCGCCAAATGCAATCCGAACATCGTTGTCGGCGTCCTGGGGCGACGGGTCGGCCTTGTAGAGCATCATCAACAGCGCCCCCATGTAGTTGATCGCGGTGATGCCGTTGTCCCGGCACTGATCCCAGAAACGGGACACCGAGAATCGCTGCTCCATCACCAACGAACCGCCGCACTCCATCGCGGCAGTAACGCTCGTGTACTTGGCATTGTTATGGAACATGGGGAACGCCGTGAACAGCCGGTCGTCGCTTCCGTATCCCATAAGCCAGACAAGGTGCCGCGTGAGGTGGAGGGCCGACTCATGACTGAGCAGAGCGCCTTTCGGGGGGCCGGTTGTGCCCGACGTGTGGAGGATCGCCACCGGATCCTGCCGCGAGATATCGAGGCTCGGTGGCGCCGAATCGCTGTAGAGCGCACGTTGGTCATGGATTGCGATCCGCGATGGCAGATCGTGGCTGAGTTCGCCGGCAGCCTCACGATGGACAACGACATGCTGAAGGTTGGGCACCCGGTCAACGACGGTGGCCACCGCTGGCAGGAACTCTTCGTCGCAGATGATCGCTTTGGCATCGCCGTGGGCGAGGACGTGCTCGAGCACGTTGCCCCGCGCCGCGTTATGGACGGCCAGCTCAACGACGCCTGCCTTAGTCAGGCCAAACCAAGTGTCGACGTTCGCCAAGGTGTTCTTCATCATCAGGGCGGCGTGGTCCCCCGGAGCCAGGCCGAGGCTCGCAAGGCCCGCCGCAGTTCGATCGCTGCGGTGGTCGATTTCGTTGTAGCTGGCCGACTCACCGACGATCGTCAGGGCCGTCTTGTCGCCGTGCATGGAGGCCCGTTCCCGGATCCAGTCGGGAAACGTACGTGGCACCGAGTCGTCGAGTGTGAAGCCGGTGCCCGTCGCCATCAGGCGCCGCTGCCCTCGAATTCGGCTATGGCCGTGGCCGCCCCGTCGGCGCCGGGGCGCCATGCGGCAACACCGGCGAACGGAATAGCGCACGCAACGGCTTCAACCAGCTGGGCCGGGGTGGCGCCGCCCCGGAGGGCAAAGCGGGCATGGATCTCGACGAACAACTCCTCGTACTCGGCTGCGTTGACACCACAGAGGAGCAGGTCGGCGAGATGCGGCTCCAGCGGCGACTCCTCGAGGGCGGCAACTCGCATCAAGTAGTAGGCGTCGAGCACGCCGCGGGAATGATCGGCGGCGAGCTGCACATTTGAGGGCACACTGCCGTAGAGGCTCTCGTAGTACGCCAGGATCTCGTCGAGCGGCGGCGGTGCGTCAAAGGGCTCGCCGGCCGGCACCGGCTCGTCAAGAAGCTCGTGGATAGCATCGCTGAATATGCGGTATGCCGTGATGCCACGTGACAACAGGATGTTGATGGCGGCACCCCGGGCTTGATCAGCGGTGATCCCGCCGTCGATGGCGCGCTTCATGTAGGGGATGGTGACAGACGGGTCGCGTTTGACGGCTCCGATGGCCGCCACGATCAGAGCTTTCTCGCTGGCGCTGAGGGCTCCGTCCGTGTGCACCACCTGTAGCGCCGACGTGATGCCGGCGGCAAACTTGGGGAACGTGGACTCGAGTTCGAAGGCCCATCGCTCGTGGTCGACGTGTTCATGGAGTTCTTGCACTAGATCAGCCCCTTAAATCGTTTCCACGTATCGAGACCGTCAGGCAGATCGGCCACCATTGGTGTACCCGGCCAGCGCACTCGGATCGAGTCCGAGTAGTGATCATGCAGCTCGTCGTGGGTCATCATGTAGTAGAAGCGGCTCAGTCGCTGGAGGAACCGCCACCTGTCGTCATCATCCTTGCGGTACCTGTCCTCGTAGCGAAATCCGGTGATGACCATCTTGTCCTCGACCCCCATCTCGGCGTGCGCGGTCACCACTCCGGTCGCCATCCGATCGGAGACGAACTCGATTACGTGGGCATGGGGGTAGTGGAATGAAGGCCCCACCATGCCGAGGCGCTCGTGGTAGAAGCGTTTGATCGCCTCGCGGCCGTGGTTCTGGTCCGTCCCGTTGTAGCGGCCGAAGAGCCCGTCCTCGCAGAACATCTCGCCGACGGCATCGATGTCACGGTCGTCGACGGCGTTGTAGTAGCGGGCGATGAGATCGACGATGGCGATACGGTCTTCGATCCGTTGCACCCTCGCTTCGATGTCGGTCACGGTCGCCTCCTCGGTCCGACAGTTCTACCAAACGTTTGTTTTGTATGATCTGACGATCCTAACGATGGGACGCAGATGGCGTTTAGTGGACAAGGCGGCAGCGTCGATCATGTTGCATTCGCGGTGCGATCGATGCGAGCTGCACTCGACGTATACGACGTCCTCTTCGACTACCAGCTGATCTACGGGACCGACGAGGACCGTCTGCAGATTCGCACCATGCAGCTGCTGGTCGATGGCAAGTCCAAGATCGAGCTGATGGAACCGTTGAGCGATGAGTCGCCGCTAGCGGCCCACATCGAGAGCAGGGGAGAAGGCTTCCACCACATGACGGTGAAAGTCGCCGACATGTTTCAGGTAATCGACGATCTCGGAGCAATCGGCGTCGACACCATCGGCACGAGTACCGCAGAGCCGGGGTGGCTCGAGACGTACACCCACCCCCGGACCTGCCACGGCACCATGCTCCAAATCGCCCAAACCGATCACGACTGGTTCGCCCCCTTCCCCGGCCTCACCGTCGATGACGTCCTAGAGGGCCGCCTCGTCTGGACGGGCACCGCCGTGGTGTGGCGAGATCCCGCGCGCATAGTGGAGCAGTGGCCACCGAGGATTTGAGGATTTCCAGTTATTAGTTACCAGTTACCAGAGGGCAGGCGTAACCGAGGTTGTTCTGACTGATAACTGGTAACTGGCAACTGGCAACTCTGACATCTGACATCCGACATCTGATATCTACCTTGGTATCTCAAACCCGGCGGTGACTCGATCCCACACGGCCGCGTCCTCACGATCGCGCAGGAGATGCTTGCGGACCTTCTCCGTTGGGGTCTTCGGCAGGTCGGGGGTTGCCACGACGTAGCGGGGCATCATGAAGCGGGGAAGGCGGGGGAGTAGGAACGTCATCAACTCCGCCGGGTCGAAACTCTCGCTGGACGGGACGACGTAGACCTTGATGTCCTCCTCGCCGTACTCCGAAGGCACCCCGACGGCGGCGGCTTCGACAACGTCCGGGTAGTCGTTGATGACCGCCTCGAGCTCCATCGATGAGACGTTTTCGCCCCGGACTCGGATGGCGTCCTTGATGCGGTCGACGAAGTAGTAGTTGCCGTCGTCGTCGTACTTGCCGGCGTCGCCCGTGTGGAACCAGTAGTTGCGCCACGCCTCGACTGTGGCCTCCGGATTGCGCCAGTACCCGGCCATCAAGACCCATGGTTCCTCAGACCTCACGACTATTTCGCCGAGCTCGCCCGGCGCCACCTCGCGGTCGTGCTCATCGACGATGCGCACCTCATAGCCCGGCCGGAGTTTGCCGGCGCTGCCCTTGGGGCCAAGGTCCCAGCCGGACATCACCGGGCACGAGATCTCGGTCATGTTGAACACTGTCGAAATCCGGAACCCGAACCGATCCATGAATGCCTCGGGGTCGTCTGGAGTCGGCGCCATCAAGACGTTGCGAAGCGGGTGATCGCGGTCGCTGCCCTCGTCGGGCAGGTTCCACACGAAGGCCGGCGTCGAACCGATGAGCATCGTCGTACTGCAATCGAACCGGCGAATGTCGCCCCAGAACTCGTCGGTCTTGAAGAAGCTGCGCAGTACGAAGCGTCCCCCAAACAGTGCCGCTCCATAGAGGGCGAGTTTGCCGCTCATGTGGAACATCGGGAACGGTGAGTACCAGGCATCACCCGGGCCTAGCCCGTCGAGGGGGATGCAGCCGGTTGCAGTGGCCTGGGCCTGTGCCCACGGGATGATGACCCCCTTGGAAGGACCGGTCGTGCCCGAGGTGTACAGGATGCAGGCGGTGTCGTGGGGGGCCGGGCGCACGAGCTCGGGCACATCGTGAGATTGTGCAATCAGGTCGGCGGTCCGGATGGTTGTGAGCGGCGATTCGGGCGGATCCTCTTCGGTCACCACGACCAGGGTCGTCAGCGACTCCAGGTCATCGGCAACTTCGCTGAAGCGCTCAACAAACCGAGGTCCGACGACGGCGATCTGGGCTCCAGCGTTGTTGGCCACGTGGGTGAGGATGCGCCCGAGATAGGCGGTGTTGACTTGGACTTCGATGCCGCCCAGCCGGGACAATGCGAGCCATGTCATGGCGGACTCGAACGAGTTGTCGAGCATCACGACGACGGTGTCGCCAGGGCCCACGCCAAGGGAAGCGAGCGCGGCGGCCCATCCGAGGACCTCGGCATCGAGCTGGCCGTATGTCAGCTCCGGTCCGTCGACGTGTTGCAGGAAGGTGCGATCGGGGGTTTCGGCTGCGCGGTCGGCGAGCAGGTTGGGAAGGACCTGGGACTCATCCATGCGCCGCCTCGACGACTTCGGCCATGGTGGTGGTCACACTCACGTCGGCGGTTCCCGACAGGATGACCTCCCCGCCCTCACGCACCAGCGCCACCGCGCAATGCGCCACTGGACCATCGTCACCATGGATGAGCCGGACAACGTTGCCGCGGGCTTCGAGGCGGTCGCCGGGACACGAGATCGATTGGAAGCGTAGGTTGAGATGTCGGATCGACTCCGGTGAACCTGCCCACGCGATCAACATGTTCACGATATATGCAAGGTTGGCCGGGCCCTGATTGACCGGACCTCGCAGACCCAGCTCGCGGACCAGATCCTCATCGACGTGGATCGGGTTGACGTCACCCATGACGTCCATGATGGTGATGATGTCTTCGATCCGGACCGCCGGGACCACAAGAGGCGGGATCTCGGTCATGCCGATGCCTCCGCTCTTGGGAACACGTAGGTCTCCTTCGAGACCACGACCGGCGTGGGCTCATCGCCGAGCAATTCCAGCTCCAACGTGATCAGGTCGAAGACGCCCTTGCGACTTCCGATCTTGCGCTCTACCGAGGAGATTCGTCCCCGCACCTCGTAGTCAACGTCGAGTTCGATGGGCCCGTTGTAAGTGAGGTCTCCTTGGCCAAAGAGCACGCCGTCATCGAGCCCGGCTCCCACAACGTCGAAGAATTCGACCAGCTCCCACCCCATCCCACAATGTGGAGCCAGGTGGCCGAACATCGGATGGGCCACGTTGAAGTTGTAGTCACCGGCGTGGACCGCCCCGACCGCCCTGGCATGGGTAGCCCGATCGATGCGGTAACTGCCAACCGGCAGCTCCGTCCCAACCAGTGCCTGAAGCTCTGCGAGTTCCATTCCGGGAGAATAGTTTGACAGGAGAACAGTTATCAGTTGCCAGTTACCAGTTACCAGTCCGATCTGACTTCTCAACGACCGATGGGGCTGCGCAGCAGCCCCGAAGGAACGCCGCAGGCGTTCCCGACTTCTGCCCTCGCTTCTCCCTACCCTCGTTGCATGGAGCCTGACCGCACCGAGACGATGACGACCCGCGACGGCGTCGCGCTCGTTGCCGATCTGTTTCTGCCCGACACGTCACCGCCCGTGCCCATCATCCTCATGCGATCGCCGTATGACAGGACGTCGGTGCTGACTCGCAAGATGATCGACATTCGGGCGTGCCTCCAACGTGGTTACGCCGTGGTGATCCAGGACACGCGGGGCCGGTTCGAGTCCGAGGGAGTCTTCAGCCCCTTCTATCAAGAGATCGACGATGCGGACGACACCTTGGACTGGCTGGCCGGGCGCGAGTTCTGTGACGGCAA
>JAAELU010000611.1 GCA_024226255.1 bacterium
CCTGCGCTTTGAGTTCTGTAGCTGCGCTCTCGGCCTCGGCGATGTCGCTGACCGGTCCTTCGAACGCAACCAGATCGAAGTCGAGCCGGTCCGCCAATCCTCCCAAACCTGCGATTGCCTTGGAGTACTCGTTGAGCTCGGTGGCGTAGAACGAGGGGAATGCCACTCCTACATAGCCAACTCGAAGCCGTGGTCCCGTGTTTGTCACTCGCCGTTCCTTTCTGCAGAACTCGCCGACCAGGCCTCCAGAACGATCGCCACTGTCGTTGCACCGGCGTCCGCCACACCAACCGCCTTGTCTCCGGCGTACTTGGCCCGACCGCGCGAGGCAGGCATGGATGTGGTTGATTCAGCCCCGCTCCGAGCAGCGGCTGCAATCGCAGCGAGGGCCTCTCCGATACCGAGTTCGGCTTCTGCTGCTTCATTCGCCGCGGCTGCCGCGGGAACCAGAGCGTCCACCATTGTTTTGTCGCCCGGGCTGGTCTGGCCGCGACGCATCACGGTCTCGACGCCACCGGCGAGCGCATCGGCTAGCTGCTGGGCATCTATCTGCTCTGCATCA
>JAAELU010000612.1 GCA_024226255.1 bacterium
GAACGCTGGAGTTGTTCCATGGTCTGCCACCGCACGGCCGGCCAGTCTTCGCTGTCCACGCCTTCTGCCGCCAACCCCGCCGATTCAACTCCTGAGAGACCTCGATCAGCGACGGCGTATCGACGTAGAGCTGGAAAATCGCCTTGACCTGCTCGGCCTCGATCTTGTTGACCACGATGCGTCCACCCTCCGGGACGGTGTCGTAGCCGAGTGGAGGAGGACCTCCAGTCCAGCGGCCACGACGACGAGCAGCCTGGATCTTGTCCCTCGTGCGGTCGGCGATGATCAACCGCTCGAACTCGGCGAAGGACAACAGTATGTTCATCGTCATCTTGCCAACGGGCGTGCTCGTGTCGAATCGCTGGCTCACGGAAACGAAGCTGACGGAATGCTGCTCGAACTCGTCGAGCAACTGAAAGAAATCGAGCATACGCCGCGACAGGCGATCGAACTTGTAGACGATGACGCAGTCGATCTGACCGGCTTTGATGTCGGCCCGGAGCCGTTTCAATGCCGGTCGGTCCGTTGTTCCGGCAGAGAATCCACCGTCGTCGTACCGGTCGGGGAGCGCGATCCAGTTGTCGTGCTGCTGGCTGGCGATATAGCTCTCGGCGGCTTCCCGCTGGGCATCGAGGCTGTTGAACTCTTGCTCAAGCCCCTGGCTCGTAGACTTCCTGCAATAGATGGCGCACCGGGTCGCGGGCTGGAGCTTTGCGACCGCCGATGAGCGCCGACTGGCCATCAGCTGCGCTTCCGCTGGGTGACGCCGAGAAACAGCCACCCGTTGATCGACTTCGATCCCGTGACCGCCTTGGCCAGGGCCGTTGCCGACAGGTACATCGTGCCGTCGAGTTCGACGCCGTCCTCGCGGCAAACCACCTGGAGTTCACGTCCCTTGTACTGCTTCGTGATCACGGTGCCCGGCGTGGGGCGCCGTGGATCTCGGAGTGGCCTGGGTGTAGTCGCGGGGTCGCTGTTCGCTTGCTGCGTTAGCTCCGGTGTCCTGGCCCGCACGAAGTGGTTCGGCGCCAGTTCCTCCAGCCGCCGCTTGGCGCGGTCGCTCAGCCCACCAAGCTGCACCTCCTGAAGCCGCCATGCAAGACGGCGAAACAGGAAGTCCTTGTTCCGGGAGCGGCTCTCCTCGCCATACAGGCGCAGCCACTCGCTCTGCAATTCCGCCACTGTCATCTGACGAAGCGCGGCGATCTTGCCGACTAGGCTGGTATTCATCGGTCCTCCCGTGGCTGGTCCGGATCGACAACATGAACGCTCTCTTCGGGGCGGAGATCAAGTGGATTCTGCGGTTCTTTGCGCCCGGAAACGGCGGAGTTTGGCGGTTTCTGCGCTAGCCGCAAATACGCTCGGCCGAGGAGGGTCGCTAGTTCGGTTAACAGGGGCGATGGTGTGGCGATTGTCTTCATGACGCCTCGCCGAGTTCGACGATGTCGTCCTGTTCTTGGGCCACGGTGATCTTGAAAACTGACTCGTCCCAATACGCAGCGATCGCGTCTTGGTAGAGCGCCCGCAATTCGGTGGGAGGGAGCGCGTCCAGCTCGACCTGTACCAATCGGCCGTGCCTGCGCTCGAAACCGGATGCGCGAGAGTCGGACTTCTTGCCCATCTGCTCGGGCAACTCGTAGTGGTCGACCTGGTCGGCGGTCAGGGCCACGCGGACGACTCGGTCGAAACAATCAGCACGCTTCACGAAGTCGCGGTCGATGTCTTCGCCGGAGGGATCGAAGTCGCCGGCGTAGATCAGGATCGCGGGGCGGGTCTGGTCGAGCACATCCGCCTTGATGATCTCCACGTAGGTCTGGGAGGTGTAACCGCCGAGGGCCAGGATCGGGATGCCGAGGCCTCCGAACCAGGATTCCAGCTGCTCGACGATGCCTGCCTTCTCCACGCCGAGGTAGATGGAGAACTCCTGGCCTTCGGTGCGGTCCCTGCGGTAGATGCGAGCGAGCCAGCCTCGGGCCTCATCGGGTCCGGCGAAGCTCTGGAATCGATGGATGGTGCGGGTTCGATCGATCAGCGCGGGGAACGTGCTCTGGCGTCGGGCCTCTGCCGACACCCTGCTCAGCGTCTGATAGGCGGTCCGATTGTTCGGCAGGATCTCGGCGGCGACGAGCCTGTAAAACAACTGCCTGAGCGTCACACCGGTGTCGTAGCCGACGATGATGCCCGCTGCCTGGGCCAGGATCGTCTTCCAGTCCCGACGCGGTATTGGACTAGTCAACATTGGCCTTCGATCCAGCGGTGCACGGCATCCTTCACGACGACCTGCAGAAAGCCTTGAGCCAGAAATTCCGCGTGGTCGGTCAACACCGTGGCTGGAGCGGCAATGGTGCGCGACATCACGCAGCCTCGCCTTGATCGTCATCGTCGGATGAATTCTGAGGATATTGGGGATTATGGGGATGGGAATCAAAAGTTGATTTGGTCCCTGATTGCGTTCCATCTAAGGGAGGTAAGTCTGAAATGGCTTTTTTATTACGATCCCCAATATTCCCAATATCCTCAGAATTCGGATTCACGTCGTAGGTCGGGCTCGGTCGTCGTCCCGGACCATCCTGCTTTTCCTGGGGACGCTCGCGGATGTATTCGTGCTCCATGAGCAGCCTGAGTGCGGGGCGGAGGTCGGCCATCTTCTTGAACCGGCCCTTTAGACCCTGGTAGGCATCCCGCTCCGAGAATGACTGTTTGTCCCACCGAGAGATCCAGGCCAGCACGTGCCTGGCGTTTTCGACCTCCGGATCGGCACCCATCTCACCGAATGCAGCCAAAGCGTGCGGTACGAAGTATTCACTGATCCCGATGGCGCGGTTCACGGTATCCAAGTCGATCCGTCGGACGTATGGTGGAGCCACGTCGCCGACGAGCTTCGTCACATGGATGATTCCGCACAGCCGGGCCGTTGCTCCGGCAAGCTTCGATCCCCAGTCTGTCATTGCGGCTAGGTCACCGAACGGGGCGAGCTGCGGCTCGATGCTCGCCTCGAATGCCTGGAAACGCTTGGCGGCGTGCTCATCAAATCGAAGCGTGTGAGCTGTCGGCCGCCCAAGCTCATCGGTCGGCATTCGAGTTTCCAGGATGTCCGTGAGGAGCCTGTGGTAAATACGGCGGACCGAGTCGGGCACTGGGGGGGCATTGATCATTCGTCGCCCAAGCGGACTCACTGGGATCGAGTACAGGAATCTTGCGAGAAGTCCGCGCCCGCGGAAGCCTGGCTTAGAGGCCAATCCTCGAAGTACGTCGTTTTGTACGGCCAAGCCGACTGTAAGCGCGGGTCGATCTACGCGATCTGGAGAACGTCCGATGCGGTCAACACGAAGGGGGTCGCCAGCATGGCCTTTGAGGAACACATCGAAATTAGGTGAACTGTTGTTGCTGTACCGACCCGCCAAGAGCTCGAACACGCCGCCCTCGGCAGAAAGAACAGCGAACCGTCCCCCGTGCTCGCTAACTAGTTCCGCGAGTTTCTCAGGCGTTACATCGTCGGCAATCAGTCGAGGTCGAGGCGGGACGTGTAGTCGTCCGAGTTCGTTTGCTGCCTCAATGGCCAGACGTTCCAACTGTTCGCGATCGCTGGGGTCTGCCTTGGATGCAGCTTTCTCCGCTTCTCGAAGCCGTTTCTGTAAGATGCGCCGATGGGTCTCGGCTTCGCGAATCTCGGATTCGAGTCTTTCCCATTCGGATCGCTCATGTACGAGGATCGGACCCGTCGTGTCAGAGACTACGGCACTCTTGCGATTACCGGAGTCGAGCACCACCACGACAAAAAGATTGGTTGGCTCATCCCACCCAGAGCGAACCTCTACCCGATACCGTCCACCCAGGCCCACCGCGCACGCCGAGAGAACGAGGCAACCGGCCAAGTCCACCGGGGTCTGTGTCGCCAGCGACTCTGCCCTCGCGAACTCCGAAAGCGGTTCCGGTAGATCATCGACGGGAAACTCGGGCAGTTCGTGCGAACGAAATGGAATCGGTGGACTCCATTCAGCGCCACGACCTGCGTCCAGCAGTGGGGACTCTTGGCTGTTGGGTTCGATGAGGACGACTTCGTCCAAGCCGTGACCCGCCGAGAGGTGATCGGATGCATCCTTGCCTTCCTTGGACTGCACGAGCTCAATCGATTCCACGCGGCCTTTCAGACTCTTGGCAACATCGACAGCGTGATCAAGTCCCTGATTGTCCTTGTCGAAGCGGTCGGCCCAGATCACGACGTGTTTCGCTCCGACGAGAGCGTCCGCGTATTCAGGTCGCCAGTTCCCGGCCCCCAGCGGAGCGGTCGTAGCCACATAGGCAGTCGTGTCCGGATCGTGCTTGTTGATGGCGTCGGCGTCCTTCTCGCCCTCGACGATGTAGATCGTCCTGCCGGTCTCGACAGCCTCTAGAACAGCGGGAAGGTTGTAAAGGACCCGCTCGACGTCTTCGATACCCCAGTACCAGCCAGTGCGACTGCGGGAGTCAGGCCGAGCGATCGGAAAGTCTTTGCTCGAAGTTCTGCAGACCCGAAACAGGACGTTGCCATCCTCGTCGTAGTAGTCGTACACCTTCGTGATGACTCCCCAGTGAGACTTGGCGCCGACTGTCGGGTTGGCAGGGGACAGATTCTTC
>JAAELU010000613.1 GCA_024226255.1 bacterium
AGGAGTGAGGAGTGAGGAGTCAGAGAGTTGTGAGTTGCCAGTTACCAGTTACCAGCCGGAATCTGGTAACTGACAACTGGTAACTCGTAGGACACGCCTCGCCCCTGACCCCTAGATCCCGACGTCGCGCCGCAATAGGTCCTCGTGGGTTTCGCGGCGGACTACCAATCGGGCGGCGCCGTTGCTGACAAAAACGACGGGTGGCCGCAACGCCATGTTGTAGTTGGAGCCCATCGAGTGTCCGTACGCTCCGGTCACCGGAGTCACCAACACGTCGTCGATCGCAATGTCATCAGGCACCATTGCTTCGGCGACGATGACATCACCCGACTCACAGTGTTTGCCGACGATGCGAACCGGCATCGTGCGATCGGCATCGGTGCGCCTGGCCAGGAATGCCTCGTAGCCGCTGCCATACAGGACCGGACGCGGGTTGTCGCTCATTCCCCCGTCGACCGCAACGTAGGTCCGGATGCCCGAGATCGGCTTGATAACGCCAACCGTGTACGCAGTGACTGCGGCCGAGGCCACGATGCTCCGCCCCGGCTCCGCGGTGATGCGACAAGCGATGCCGAGCGCGCCGGCCGCTTCTGCGACCGAATGCGCCCAGTCAGAGATCGTCGGAGCGGTCTCGTCCCCGACATAGGCCACACCCAGGCCCCCGCCAACCGACAGCTCCGTGGCCCCCGACTCCTCCACGAACGGTGCCAGAACTTCAAGAGCCTTGCGGAAGGAGCTGGTGGCATAGACCTGGCTGCCGATATGGGCGTGCACGCCGTGGTAGTCCATGGCCGACGAAGCGCGGGCCCGCATCACCGCGGCAGCTGCCTCCCCGCCGTCCAGCGGGAACCCGAACTTCGAGTCGGCGATCCCGGTTTGCAGGTACTCGTGGGTGTGCGCCTCAACGGCTGGGTTGACCCGGATAAGAACCGATGGGGCCTGATAGCCCGTTCGGTGGAGGTTCTCCAGGCGGTCCAATTCGTCGGAGTTGTCGACCACGACCCGCTTGACCCCGACGTCGATGGCAGCGGCCAGCTCGGCCGAAGACTTGTTGTTGCCGTGAAACACAAGGCGATCGGCGGGGACCCCGGCACGCAGTGCCACAGCGAGCTCGCCGCCCGTGGCGACATCGAGGTCCATTCCCTCTTCGTAGGCCAGCCGAGCCATCGCCCCACACAAGAAAGCCTTGGTGGCATAGGCCACTCCATCGGGAAAGCCGGCGACGGCCTCGCGGCACCGCGTCCGTAGGTGGGTCTCGTCGTAGATGAAGAGTGGGGTGCCGTGCTCGGAAACGAGCTCGAGAACGTCGCACCCACCGATTGAGAGCCTGCCGGAGGAACCAACTTCAGCGGAGTCGGGAAGCAAGTCCCGTCGCACCGCAGTCACATCCGCTCCGGCACTTCCATAACGAGAAGATCGAGGAGGAAGGTGACTTGGCGCAGGCATAATTCCACCAGGCCCAGCCAGCTCGCTTGAGTGGAACCGTCGGACTCGTCGAGGATTCGGCAGTGTTCGTAGAAACGGCTGAACTCGGCGGCCAACTCATAGGCGTACAGGGCGATGTGGTTAGGGGCTCGGTGCTCCGCGGCCCGGCTAACGATCTCCGGAAGGCGCAAGAGCGCCAACATGAGATTGCGGTCGAACTCTCCGGTGGCCGGCGCAAGGACGCCTGGGGTCAGTCCCTGCTCAGATGCCTTGCGCAGAATCGATTTCATGCGAACAGCGCTGTAAAGCAAGTACGGACCGGTGCGACCCTCGAACGAGACGAACCTGTCGAGATCAAAGATGTAGTCGCTGGCCCGATGGTTCTGCAGGTCGCCGTACTTGAGTGCCGCCAGCCCAACGAGGTGGGCGATCTCGGATCGTTCCTCCTCGCTGTACTCACTCGCGAGGTCGTTCTCAGCGAGCCGTTGCGCAGCCCGGTCGATAGCGTCGTCGATGAGACTCCGCAGAAGTGGCGTACCTCCATCCCGAGTCTTGAGCGGCTTGCCGTCGGCACCGTTGACAGTTCCGTTGCCGGCGTGCTCGAGCAACACGTCCTCTCCCACGATGCCGGCTCTGCGGGCCGCCCGAAATACCTGTTCGAAGTGCAACGACTGGCGGGCATCAACGATGTAGATCATGGCGGCGACGTCGAACTGATCGACTCGATCTTGAATCGTGGCTACGTCCCACGTGGTGTACAGCGTTGCGCCGTCCGACTTCGCCATGAGTAATGGCGGGATCTCGTTCTTGTCGTCGGGCAGAGCGACATCGATGACCACGGCGCCTTCGCTGATCCGGGCAACGCCGGACGCCAGGACCCTCTCGATCAAGGGATCGAGCAGCTCGGCAATGGTGCTCTCGCCGTGCCACAAGTCGAATGAGACACCGAGTTCGTCGTAGACGGCCTTGATGGCGTCGATGGAAACATCGCGGAAGTGCTGCCACAGCGCTAGGTAGCCGGGGCGACGCTTCTGCAGTTCGGCAGTCGCCTGGCGGGCTCTCTCTTTGAATTCCTCGTCGGTGGCGGCCCTGTTGGAGGCAGTCGGATACATCTCATTGAAGTCGTCCATGGCTACCGGTGGCTCGACGGGATACGGACCGACGTTTGCGGCGTCGAAATACGGCAGGTCCGGCTGACGATCCTCGAGTTCGGCGATCAGTTGGCCCTGTGGGCTGCCCCAGTCGCCGAGGTGCACGTCACCGATGACCTCGTTGCCCAGAGCTCGCATGATCCGCTTCAAGCTCTCGCCGATGACGGCCGGCCGGAGATGGCCAACGTGGAGCTCTTTGGCGACGTTGGGGCCGCCGTAGTCGATGATCATTCGAGCCGGTGCCTCCCTCGGCATCACTCCAACACCGTCGCCGGTTCGAATCGTCTCAACGTAGCTCGCGAGCACTTCGTCGGCCAAGGTGATATTGATGAAGCCGGGGCCGGCAACTGACAAATCGGAGAACCGTGAGGAGTCGGGCAGGCCGGCGATCACGGCTTCGGCAAGCTCCCGAGGATTGCGCCCGGCACGCTTGGCAGCCCCGAGGGCTCCATTGCATTGGTATTGGGCCAGTTCGGGCCGCTGCGATACAGCGACTTCCCCATCGGACGCGTCCAATCCCAACGCGACAAACGCGGCACCAAATTCTTCGCTCAGCTCACTAAGAATCGACACGGTCCTCACCGACCTAGAAAGTGGCCCCAGATGGTAGATGAGAAGTCAGAAGCCAGAAGTCAGACGTGAGGAGTGACCGCCCATGGTGGCCGGATGACGAGTCGAGCCGATGGGCCGATGTGCCCCAGATGTCACTTGCAGATGAGGGTGATTGTGAAGGCGTAGTTCGGGCTTCCGAGCCACTGAGCGTCGGTCCACGGTGAGTAGTCACGGTTGTTGTAGGTTTCAGCCTCGGCCGTGGACGTGAACGTGGCCACTCCGGTCCAATTGTTCTTATCCCAGACATCGAACTCCACCTTCATGGCTCCGTCCTGGCCAGGGTTGTAATTGTGGGTAGGCACGTAGAGAGCTACTGGTTCCGAGGCGCTGTATTCGTTCTCGACCGTTCCAATCTCGAATACCACGGCGGCAAACGCTCCACCTCCCCCGGTGACGCCAACATCGATAGTGGTCAGACTGCCCGCGTCCGTCACTCTTCCGGATTTATTGGATTCGTCGAGTATTTCGGCGTGTACAGCCTTTGTCCTAAACACGTGATCACTGTCGACGAAACATCGGTTTACTGGCTGGTCAAAGGACGCTTCGTCGAGCGTCCAGCCTTCGAGCGAGAGGTTCCCTTGTCTCGACGAATAGGCGCCGGATACACCGGGAAGACCCTCAACGATCAAGACCGTTTCACCTTGACGCACAGCTGGACATGAGTCAGCGTCGGTGACGCCATGTTTGGCGGCTGCAATCATGTCATCGAGGAGGTCGGGTGATTCGAGCCGATCGTTTATGAACTCCAAGTCTTCCAGTGCGAGGAAACAGTCCACGTCGGAAGGGGAACCAGAATCCGCTCCCGAGGCCACCGGTCTCTGCGATCCACCTCCTGCAATGAGGGACACCAGAATGGCCCCACCAAACAGCGCTAAACCGCCGATAGCCATCCATGCGGATCGGGGAAGGCCGCCATCGCTCGCACTCATCTTGTGTCTCCCTTGACTCTCCGCCTCACTGGCAAAGCCCTCTAACCGGCAGGACAGGTGGCGCTGAATGTTCCTTCGAGGACACCTGTCTCGTACGTTCCGCCGGTTTGTCTTGTCTCGGTCAGAGACCGTTCCTCGTAGAACACTCCGCTTCCTGAGACGCTGTTGCCGTTGACCGTGGCAGTTGCACCAATCTCCTGCGGCAGGTTCTGGTTGGGGAATTTCTGATGCACGCTGCTGTCAGCGATCCACAGTTGGCCGCCGATGACTGCGCTACCTATCTGGACGACCGGATCGTCAGCAGAGTTGGGGACGGTGATTGACAACAAAACTCCTTCGCCGTTGGCGTCTTGGCCGTTCAGGACGACGAAGAAGGAGCCGCCGAGGTCGGGGTTGCACGTCCCGGGGAGATCACCGGCCAGGGCAAATTCCCACGTTGTGTCGCCGATTGTGGCCGTCCCGGTGCCTTCGTCCGCGGTAGCGGCTGGTTCTTCCGGAGCAGGTGCAGCAGTCGTCGTGGTGGTGGCATCTGAATCTGTCTCCAAGGGCTCCTGGGCTGTTGATGTCGTGGTCAATCGTGGTTCGCCATCGCCGCTATCCCCACCACAGGCGCCCAGCACCAACACAAACGCTAGAAGGGTTGACAACAATCCACGGCTCATGACGTCTCTCCCGGTCGCCCCGTAGGGATTGGGGTGACCTCTAAGGAAGTTAGTCACATCGAATGACCTCATGTCGGTAGAACGGTCTCGACGCGATAGCCGCGACGCCAGGCATGTCAAAGTGACAGGAATTCGGCCCGCTACCGGCAAGTCAACTCGCCGAGTCAGAATCGCGAATGGGTAGATTTCTGACTTCCGGTTTCTGACTTCTGACTTCGAGACCGCACGCCCGGCTCGAGCAGCCTGGCGTTGTCATGCAAGTCCGGAGCCAACTCACCGATGCACAGTGCCCCAGGCAGGATTCGAACCTGCGCACCCGGCTCCGGAGGCCGATGCTCTATCCCCTGAGCTACTGGGGCTCAAGGCCGAGGAGTGTACTCCTCCCCGGCCAACTTGCCGTTGTCAGGTCGCCGGCTCGAATCGGGCCTGGAAGAACCGCAGTGACTCTGGCTCGTAGGTGAACCGGAGACCGGCCATCTGCTCGCGGTTGTCATAGACGGCAGCAATGGACTCGGCGACAACGTCCATGTGGGCTTGGGTGTACACACGCCGCGGAATCGCCAGACGAACCAGCTCCAACTTCGGATAGTGATGATCGCCTGAGACGGGGTCGCGGCCTGCAGACACGATGCCACGCTCCATCGCCCGTACCCCGGATTCAACGTAGATTTCTGCTGCCAAGGCCTGGGCAGGGAACAGGTCCTGCGGGAGATGCGACATGATCGCAGCGGCGTCGAGGAAGATGCCGTGCCCGCCGATCGGTTGCACGATTGGGATACCCGCCTTGAGGAGTCGGTTTCCGAGATATTCGACCTGCCCGGTGCGCGCCCGGACGTGGTCGTCGGTTGCCGCCATCTCTTCGATGCCTCGAGCGAGTGCCTCCATATCGCGGCCTGACATCCCGCCGTACGTATGGAGCCCCTCGAAGGCAACCAGCAGTGCCCGCGCCTTTTCGGCCAGCTTCGGATCCCGCAAGGCCAGGAATCCACCGATGTTGACCAGGTTGTCCTTCTTTGAGGATACGGTCGCCCCGTCAGACAGCGAGCAGATCTTCCGCAGAATGTCGGCGACGCTCCAGTCCTCGTAGCCGTGTTCACGCTGCTTGATGAACCAGGCGTTCTCGAGGGCACGGGTTGCATCGAGCATCACCAGGATGCCGTGCTCACCACAGAGGTCATACACCGCTTCGAGGTTGGCCAACGACATTGGTTGACCGCCTGCCATGTTGACGTTCGTCTCGACGGAGATGTAGGGGATCTTGTCCGCGCCGACCTCGGCGATGAGCGCTCCAAGCTTCTCGAGATCGATATTTCCTTTGAACGGATAGAGGTCATACGGATCAAAGGCTTCATCGACGATCACATCGACAAAGTGGCCGCCGGCGTGTTCCTGGTGGAAACGGGTTGTGGTGAAGTACATGTTGCCGGGCACGTAGTCGCCGGGCTTGATCAGGATCTGACTCAAGATGTGTTCGGCGCCGCGGCCCTGATGCGTCGGCACCAGCTCCTCATATCCGTAGACCTCGCGAACAGCCGCCACCAGGTTGTAGAAGCTGCGACTTCCTGCATACGCCTCGTCACCGAGCATGAGGCCGGCCCACTGATAATCGGACATCGCCGAAGTGCCTGAGTCGGTCAGAAGGTCGATATAGACGTCCTCGGCCCGCAAGAGGAAAGTGTTGTGGCCGGCCTCCGCAATGGCCCGCTCACGATGTTCTTTGGTCGTCATCTTGATGGGTTCGACCATCTTGATTTTGTAGGGTTCTGCCCAACTCTTGACCATTGGTACTCCTCCTAGGTGCGCCGCGTTGAATCTGGGACAAGGGATTGTCTACATCGAGTATCCGCGGACCGCCGAAGCCTCCCTAGAGGCTTTTGACCCACGCCGCGGCTAGAAGATGTTGCCGATCACACCAAGCCTGGAGAGCACCAATAGGTCCATCGTTATGGCGACAGAAACATGCAAGAGAATCCCGGGAACGAAGCTGCGCGATTTTACGGCCATAGTCCCCAGAACCAGGCCGGCGACTATCGCCGCGGTGGCTTCTGGCATCGGTTTCGAGAAGTGGATCATCGTGTACGGCACCGTCATCATCACGACGGACAGCGCCCCGAACCGCGGCAGCAACCCGAAGGTCATGAACCCACGAAAGAACGCCTCGACGCCTGCAAACTGCAGGCCGTAGCCCATCTCGTACAGCCAGAAGCCGGCCCCTCCCTCGACCGCCCGCGAGTAGAAGGGGTAGTAGTTGAGGAACGACTCGAAACCGGACACCCAGATGAGAACCGGGAGCATCACCAGATACATGGCGCCGTACATCGGAAGGTGCTTGGCGGTCCCCCGGATACGGAATCCGAAGTCGCCCGGCGACTTGCGCAACACCCAGATGACTATCGCAAGCGGAACGCCAAATCGCAGCACCATCGACGTGAAGCCCCACCACAGATAGGCACCAACTCCCGGAAAGTCCTCGAGTGAGCCCGAAGCGAAGTCTGAGACGTACCCCGAAAGGCCGCTGCTGAAGTAAAAGCCCGGCCGACCCCAATAGAAGAAGACCAGGAGTAGAACCGTGGACGTCAGCAGCACAATCAGCGCGTCGCGATCCTGCTGCTTCCACACAAAATCAGGATGATCTGGCCACAGATACCGCTTCACGGCGCCGCAGTGTACGGCGCCGAACCGGCTCGCAGCGGAGTCACCGTTCTGCGCGACGCCGTGTCGAACCCAGCCGCGATGCACTATCGTTTTTTTTGTGTACTGCCGACGACGGACCGAACGCGGGAGATACTCATGAGATCGATATGGAAAGGCGCCATTTCCTTTGGACTGGTGACGATCCCGGTCGGGCTGTACGCGGCCACGGAGAACAAACGACCCAAGTTCCGCCAATTGCGTGACTCCGACCACTCCCCCATCAAGTACAAGAGGGTCGCCGAAACCGATGGACAGGAAGTCCCGTACGAGAACATCGTCAAGGGCTACGAAATCGATAAGGGTCGCTTCGTCGTGTTCACAGCTGAGGAGCTCTCCGATATCGCCAAGGGCAGCAGTGGCAGCGTGGTTGACGTCGTTCAGTTCGTCGATCAATCTGAAATCGACCCGATCTACTATCGATCGACCTACTACCTCGCTCCCGAAGAGACCGGCGTCAAGGCCTACCGGATACTCGAGCAGGCCCTCACCACAAAGAACATGGTGGGCATTGCCAAGGTGGCCATTCGCGAACGCGAGTACTTGGCAACTCTGCGAGCCGACGACGGCGTCATCATCATGGAGACGATGTACTGGCCTGATGAGATCCGCGAGCCGGCCTTCGAAACGCTCGAAGCCGAAGAGCAAGAGGTCCGCGAGGACGAAGTCAAGATGGCCGAGATGATCATCGATAATCTGACTGCGACGTTCGATCCGTCGGCATGGAATGACGAGTCTCGTGAGGCGGTCGAGGCCGCGGCACAATTGAAGGTGGACGGCCAGGAAATCGTCGCCCCCGAGGTACCGACTCCGACGGGTGTGGTCGATCTGATGGAAGCTCTCAAAGCCAGTGTCGAAGCCACCAAGGCCAAGAAGGCCGGATAACGAGTAGCCAGTATTCAGTGGTCAGCACCGGCTTCGCCTTCAGACCGGACGCGCGGCCAATCGGGTGACTACTGATTGTTAGAGCGAGGCGCCAGCCGAGCGATACTGACTACTGCGATTCCTCTAGTGCTTCTGCTTCGAACGTGAGCTGCCAAGCGAACGTGATGAGCATCATCGTCGCCGCTACTACTACTGCCTGCAATATCCCCATCTGGTAGGGATCGGCATTTGGAGCGCGAATCTTCAAGCAGATATTTCGCGGACGCCGGAAAATCTGTCGACTGCTATCCGCCGGGCGCATCGGGCCCTTCTGAATCCCAGGTGACGTCCGTCAGCGGATAGTCGGTGAACCCCTTGAACGAAGGACCACGCAGTCGGCCCGCGCCCGTCCACTGTTTGTGTTGAACGACGGCGACCAGAGCCGGCGCGACCCAGGTGACCTGCGACGGCAGATCCGGGTGTGACTCGAAAGGAGAATCGGCAACGGTCATCTCGTCGAGAGCTTGCCGGATATGGCGCACGTCTGAGTCGGAGAATCCGGTACCCACCGAACCGATCCACCGCAGACCGCTGGCTACAGGCAGCCCGAGGATAAGGGCGCCAAAGCCACCAGCCCGGCCGCCCTCTCCTTCGGTGAATCCGCCGACTACGGCCCGCACCGACCTGAAAACGACACTCTTGACCCAATCTGGAGAACGAGCTCCGGGGCGATACGGACTAGATCTTCGTTTCGACACAACACCTTCAATGCCCTTCTCCTTGACGAACAGCCATGTCGCGTCTGAATCATCGAACGTCGCCGACCGGACGAAGCCTGCAGGCAGATCCAGAGCGGCGAGCCGACTGAGCCGGTCCTCGAGTGAGTGGCTCAACAGACTGTCTGCGTCGTGGAGAAGATCGAACACGACATAGGTGGCCGGCACCGCTTCCCG
Source organism: bacterium (assembly GCA_024226255.1). GTDB lineage: Bacteria > Actinomycetota > Acidimicrobiia > Spongiisociales > UBA5794 > JAHEJX01. The sequence continues at coordinate 9,288 of JAAELU010000613.1, forward strand.
GACATCAGCAACAGGACGGTGCAGGTTCATTCTCCTCTGGAGGAGTTCGAATGAAGGGAGACCATCGGCGTCGAGAGTGACGATCTCCCCGTCGATGACGGTGCCGGGCCGAAGGTGATGCGCTCCGGCGGCTAGCTCCGGATAGATCGCCGACATCTCGTTGCCCGTCCGAGATCGCAGCCGGGTGCTGTCACCATCACACGCCAGCACACCGCGCACACCGTCCCATTTGATCTCGTGAAGCCACTCGGCCCCCTTGGGAGGCGTGCCGGCGCTCGGCTGAGCCAGCATCGGCCGATGGTCCGGCAGCGAGCCTGCGGCTATGCGCCCAACTCTTCTCTCACCAATCGATTGACCAGACCACCGTCGAGGTCAGCCCCGGCCTTCATGATGTGTCCGATGACTCGTCCGATCTGTTTCGGATCGTCAACTCCGAGATCGTTGATCGCATCTTTGACGAGCTGCCGAGTCGTAGCCTCGTCAGCTTGCGCCGGCAACCAGCCGCTGAGATAGTCGACCTCGTAGGCCAATTTGGCAGCCTGCTCGGCGCCCCGCTCCCCCGCCGCCTCGAATTCGCCCTGGGCCTTCTTCATCTTCTTCACATAGGCGGAGATGGTTTTGGTGTAGAGCTCATCGTCGATCTCACCATCAAACCCCGGTGCAGACTTGACAACGCCGATCTCAGATTCAATCTGGCGAATCACATTGATCTGTGGTTTGTCCTTGGCTCGCATCGCAGCCTTCAAGTTGGCCGCGAACTCTTCTTTGATGGTCACTTGGGCTAGCACTCCTCGACTGGCATGTACCACTTTTGGCTATGCGACAAGGATAATTCAACTTTTGCCAAAAATAATGCAGAAATCCCAGAAACTCGTTGCGTCGGGACTTCGCGTCGTATAAGGTTCAGTTCGAGATTGTGAAAGGTTTCACTTTCGCCAACCCGAAGACGTATGAAACCGTGCAGCGGCACGGCGCTCGAGGAGTAACAAATTGCTGACAATCACTGACTGGCGCGAGCTTTCCGCCTGCCGTGACTCCGATCCTGATCTCTTCTTCCCCATCGGGAGTACAGGACCGGCAGTCGATCAGATCGACAAAGCCGTCGACATCTGCGGCGCCTGCTCCGTCCGCGAGGCGTGCCTGCAGTACGCATTCGAGACCAACCAGGAGGCCGGTGTCTGGGGCGGATTCGCCGAAGAAGACCGGCGCCGCCTCCGCAAGCGTTGGCTCGCTGAGCGCCGACGCGCCCGCCAGGCGTCCTAGCTCTAGCCAGAATCCTTCACCAGCGAACTGGGCAACTGGGCCCCTCTTATCTGGGCCGTCTGTGTTGTCTACAGCGCAATCGTTGTCTACAGCGCAATCAGCCGCCGAGGCGCGCCGTCAAGTCGGTCACTACTCCCTCGCCGTCGAGATCTGCCCAATAGTTGAGATCGGGCAGGCTGTCGAGGTCGCTCGCGAGGGCACAGTTGGCGATCAGACGGGCGCCATTCACGGGCGTCAGATCCTGGCGGAAGGACCCTTCACAACCCGGCATTCGATAGGCACTGAGGGTCTTCATCCGCTCTTCAATCGTGTCAGCGGCGAGGTTTTCGAGCGGGAGATTGGGATCGAGAGTCGATCCCGGACCGTGATCCCCAGTTATCAGCACGATGCCATCGGGATGCTCTGCCAGAAAAGTGTCGAGAGCCTCGACCAGAAGTCGATTCACGCAGATCGTCTGCTGCACATAGCCATCTCGACGGGCGGCAAGAAGAGGGCCCCGCTCGCCACCCCATCGTGTGATATCGCTACGGTCGCGACGGGTACAGTCGGCGTTGAGCAGAGTCGGCGTGTGCGGCAGCAAGAAGTGTGCGAAGGTGAAGCGAGGCCTTCCCCCAGCGGCAGGTGAAGTGACTGCATCACCCAGGCCCTCTAGGCGTGACACCGACAGGGCATTGAATGGATCCGGACGGAGAGCCTTGATGACAGGAGCCAGGATCGTCATTTGACCTAGGTTCCACAACGCTCGCTCACCGATTCCGTCGCGGATACACCAGTCGATCGCCGAGCCGCATTGTGAGCCGCCCCACGCATTCTCGATATACGCCGTCTCGTACCCGGCGGCGGCAAACAATGGGAGCAACCCGGTAGCTCCGGTGAGTGCAGCGCGCATCTGAGTTCTTTCTGCATCGCTCACCACGCCCGGCTCGAACACGTAGTCCAAGTTGAGCATGGTGGACACGGAGGCGTAGGTATACCCGTAGTTGGGGGTGGCCGCTGAAGCAATCGCGAATCCGCGAGACTCCAGCTGGACAAGAAACTCTCGGTTGTCGAAACCGAATTCTTGGTCCAACCAGTCTGCCCGGGCGTATGCATCGACAACGACGAACAGCACATCTGGAGCAGCGTCAGGCGCGACGCGCGGCGTGTTGCTGTCCGACGCAGGCGCCACCAACGAGAAGGAGATCGCCCCCAATACTGCGACGACGATGCTCAAGGCAACACCGGCGATCAGCGCAAATGGCAGCTCGTCGCCAAGCCGGGCCGCTATCCACAGGAGGCCCACACCGAGAGCGACCGGCACTAGGTCGGCAACAATCGCTATCCCAAGTTCGTCGGAGAAGGCCTCGCCGGCCCGCGTGAACGCTGGCCACTGAAAGGTCACGAGTAGGACTGCGGAGGTGAGCCCCAATGACCATCTGATTCGATGCCGAAAGCCCCGAGAGAAGACCGCCAGTGTTCCCAAAGCATATGCACCAACGGTCGCAGTCATCAACGCCGCTAGGTCAGGTCGAAACGCGAACGGCCAGTCAGCTGAGGTCCACCACAACGTGGGAATGAGAATCGCGCATGCCACCGGAACTATCCAGAAGACCAACGAAGCCCGCGATTCCGCAGCGGGCGGGGGCGGAGCTACTTCACTCAACGTGCTCGCCCTGGTCTCCTAGGCGAGGCTTCGTGGCGGGATTGGTCTGGCCATCAGGCAAGTTCACGCCGTTGTTCACAGGCTTCGCAAGTGATAGAGCGCCCTGGTTTCCGTCACCTGCGACCTTGAGACAACGGTGCCGGCGACGGCCTCCTCAAAAACCTCTTGCGAGTAGGGTGCCAAGGCGTCCTGCCGGCTCGCCGAGATTCTCCGAGACATGGGATCCTCGATAGAGACAAACTCGACCACAGCCTCATCGCTCGATTCAGCTATGAGTGCTACGACCTGATCAATTGGGATACCGATTCCCAGACAAAGGTGGTGGACCACCGCCAGCCAAGTTGCGAATGAAGGCTTCACGCGATCGACGAAGGAAGCTCGCTCGCTCCCCCTCCACCCGAATGACGGCGTCGGGTTGGTGATGTCGACTACAAGCGGCGTGAGATTGTCTAGTCCGGCATCCCCTGCCGCCCGATAGAGACCGTCGATTGCGCCGGCATCCTTGTCAATACCGATCACGTGATCGAAGTGATTGCTGAGGATCTTGGTGAAACGCCCGGCGTTGGCGCCGACATCGAGGGCCACGTCGTGTGAAGCTGCTGCCGCGGCGACCTCTTCCACAAATCGGGCCTTGGCCTCCACTTCCGCGGGAGCATAGGGTAGAGCCTCCTCATAGTCGGCCCAGGTGCTTCCGGCCGTTGACTCGAGGCCGGAGATCAGCTTTCTTATCTTCTGCATCGACCCGACGATTGCCTCGGTCGGCAGCTGGGCACCTCCGACGTCGCTGCGCTCTTGGGTATCCATCCGCGAGGCGCGACGCTCCAATGCGCTGCGCAGCCGAACGTGTGACAGCACGCCCTTGTGAATTCCCGAGCGCCCGCGCAGCATCCGGTTGAGGTCACCAATTGGCAGGCCATCGACCTTGCCGTGAAGGAATCGCTGAAACGGAACCCCTGCATACGACTCAAGCATCAACGGGGCGAGGAAGTGGTCACAGAACTGTGAGTAGGCCGTCCAAATGCCCTTCTCGCCGAAAGGGTCGATCGATGAGACATCGATGATCACCGGCGTCGTCGCATCGAAGATCAAGTTGAAAGCAGAAGCGTCTTTGAGGATGAATCCCTCTTCCAAGGCGGCCAAGTTGGCATCGAGTGTCACCAGCGCAGCGTCCTTGAGCATCGCGAACGACCACTCGGACGGATAGCTGACGACCGGCAATCGAGCCGACTCAACGACGGCCGCCCGTGGTACACCTTCCGGAGGCTCAACATCATCGACGATCCAGTTGTCAACAAAGAGGCCTTTCGAGACCAGCTGACCCATCAAGCCACTGGCACGCGTAGCCGCATCTACATCAGCGGCATCGGGTGCCAGGCCGCGCAGAACCCGCCCTTCGTGATAGAACACACGAGCAGACGGATCCCGGAAGGACCCAGATTCAATCATTGCGTCGAAGTTGGTTCCTCGACATGGCCCTCAGCCTGGACAGGCTCGGCCTCTTCGTCGCGATTGAGGCGACGCTTGATCTTGTTCATTCTCATCTTGCTGGCTGCAGCGATACCGGCGGTGCCAGCAAGCGCCAGCTGGAGCAAGGTGGCTCCAGTGCCAGGATCGAGATATGACAATATCGGTTCGAACATCAACGCCCTTTCCCTAACGACATTACGGCGTTTCCTACCTGAGGGTTGAGCTGTTTCGCCAAAAGGACGTGAGCCCCCTACTTTCGGATGTTACATCGAGGACTACGCCTTCGACCCCAACATGTAGTTGACTTCGGGCACAGTTTCCAGCTCGGCTCACCCCGACAAGGTCTGATCAGCCTCAGCCGAACCCGACCATCTTGTCTTCCTCGGCGTCGATCTGGATGAAGGCGAGTTTGTCGACGGCGATGCCGTGGCGGGTTTCCTTGGTGTCAGTTATCCATGCGATTGGATCATCGCTCGTCATCGCGTCGTGGAGCGCGGCGATTACCGCATCCGCGTCCTCGACTTCGAGTTCTAGTTCGCGTACCGACTGCAGGCCGATTCGCATGGTGATTTTGTGGCTCAACTGTGCCTCCGCAAGCTGTGGATGTGACGCCGATCGTAGATCATCGCCGCCGACTAGCGGATGACCAATTCGGGATGAGTCCGTAGTCGCGGCTTGTGCGCCTCGATCTCTTGGGCCAATGACCGGAATGCCGCAGCCGCCGCTCCATCCGGGTCGCCGTGGAGCGCAGGGATTCCCTGGTCGGCGCCCTCTCGCAAGGACACGACGAGCGGCACTTGGGCCAACAGTGGCACGCCGAGCTCTTCGGCCAGAGCAACCCCTCCGCCCTCCCCGAAGATCGGATACCGCTGCCCATCATCACCGGTGAACCATGACATGTTCTCGACTACTCCGAGGATCTCCTGGCCAACCTTCTCTGCCATCAGACCGGCACGCTTGGCAACTCGCTGAGCGGTTTCCTGCGGCGTGGTGACGACGACCGACTGCGCCCGCGGCAGGAACTGGGACATCGAGATAGCCACGTCCCCCGTGCCAGGAGGCATGTCGATGAGCAGGTAGTCGGGTTCTCCCCAATGGACATCGGCCAGGAATTGCTCGAGAGCCTTGTGCAGCATCGGGCCCCGCCAGATGACTGCCTGATCCGGCTTGACGAAGTAGTCCATTGACATGACGGCGACTCCGTAGGCCTCCGGCGGGATCAAGGTCTCGTTGATGACAGTTGGGTTGCGATCTATGCCAAGCATCTTGGGGATCGAGAAGCCCCACACGTCGGCGTCGATAACCCCGACACGCTTGCCCCTCTCGGCCAAGGCGACGGCGAGGTTGGCCGTTACCGAGGATTTGCCGACTCCACCCTTGCCCGAGCCAATGGCGAGAACGCGGGTATTCGATCCCGGCTTGCCAAGGGTGATTTCCCTAGCGCCGGCTCCCCCGCGGATGTCGGTCATGAGTTTGGAGCGCTCTTCGTCAGTCATCGAGGTGAACTCGACCTCGACGGAGGTGACGCCGGCAACACTCTTGGCGGCGGCTGCAACATCTGCGGTGAGAGTGTCTTTGAGCGGACAACCCGGAATGGTGAGTGCAACGAGCGCCCGCACCGCTCCGTCGTCTGCGACGTCGAGCTCACGAAGCATGTTGAGCTCTTTGAGCGAACGATGAATCTCGGGATCCTCCACCAATTCGATGGCTGCCCTGACGGCGGCGGCATCTACCAAGTCATTCTCCTATCTGCGTAGTAGATAGAAACTATAGTTAAACCAGGAATCGTCGAAATCACGCCGAACCTGGCGATCGACGAGGTGACGTAATGGAACTGGAAGTATTCAATCGTCAGGTTGAGGACCTCGCATCGTCGTTGGGCGACGCTACTCGGCGCGGGATCTACATCTCGATTCGAGAGGCTCCCGAGGCAATCACGACCGCAGAAGTTGCCGAACTGTTCGATATCCACCCCAACGTTGCCCGGCACCACCTTCACCGGTTGGTAGAGGATGGCTACCTGAGCGTTACTGAGCGTCGTCGCTCCGGCAAGCAGGGCCCGGGAGCCGGTCGACCCGCAAAACACTACGAGGCAACCAAGAAGGAAGTTCACCTTCAATTCCCAACCCGTCGCTACGACCTACTTGCTGAACTTCTTGTTCGGGTGATCCAACGGATCGCACCGGACGAAGCATCGGCGGCGGCCGAGGCCGTGGGGCGTGAGTACGGACGAGAACTCGCCGCCGAGATCGGCCTACCCGACGACAGCGGCTTCGACGTCGCCGCCAAGGCGGTTGCCCGGGCAATGATCGGAATGGGCTTCGACACGGAAGCCAACACTGATGACAACACGCTGGTCACAAGCTTCTGCCCCTTCGGAGAGACAGCCGTCAACCATCCAGCCATCATCTGCAAGCTCGACCAGGGCATCGTCACCGGCCTCCTGGCAGCATCCAACCAACAGCCAATGGCCATCGTCACCCCACACACCACCAACGAGGAAGACTGCGTCACTGAAATGTGAGACCTTGGTTCCTCGTTCGGGATGCTTGGGACACTGCCCTGTCGTGGACCCCGTTATCGTGACGACATGGCATGGATCGAAACAATTCGCGAAGACGAATGGGACGGCGAGCTAGGTGCTCTGTCGAAACGAGTCGCCGATAGGGCGACCGGTCGAGTCGACAACATCATGCAGATCCACTCACTGAATCCTCGGGCTCTGGCGGCACACGATGCCCTCTACCGCTCGGCGATGGCTGGGACTGCCACCCTCCGCAAGGTGGAGCGGGAGCTGATCGCCCTAACGGTGAGCCGGCTCAACGACTGCCACTACTGAACGGTTCACCATCGCCGCGGTCTGCGGCGGCTCCTCAAAGACGATGAACTGCTGGTCCGGATCGAGGCCGATTGGCGCGAGGCCGGCCTGGGCCCCAAACGGATCGCCATGCTCGACTACACCGAGAAACTCACGCTGCGGCCCGGAGCGATGACGGATTCGGACGTAGCAACACTGCGGGATGCCGGATTCTCTGACCGCGATGTCCTCGACATCGCTGAGGTGGTCGGGTATTACGCATACGTGAACCGCATCGCCGACGGTCTCGGCGTCTCGATCGAGACCTGGATGGAGCCCGACAGTTGACGCTTGACCAAGCCCGGCGAATTCACGCCGACCTACCCGTGATCGACGGCCACAATGACCTACCTTGGGCCATTCGGATTCATCACGAGGGCCTCGACGATGCGGACACCACTGGGCCGTTGCCGATGCGTCATACCGACACAGATCGATTGATCGCGGGAGGCGTCGGCGGCCAGTTCTGGTCGGTATACGTGCCGGCCTGGACGGAGGAACCGTTCGCAACGACGGTCGAGCAGATCGAACTCGTCGAGGCTATGTGCGCCCATGATCCGAAATGGGAATTGGTTCGTGACAGCGCCGGCCTGCGACGGGTCCGCGAGCAGGGCCACGTTGCCGGGTTGCTCGGGTCAGAGGGTGGCCACTCAATCGAAGACTCGATCGACAAGCTTCGCCAACTCAGTGAGCTTGGGGTTCGGTACATGACGCTCACTCACGCCGACACGATTACATGGGCCGACTCAGCGACGGACGAACCGCAACACGGCGGCCTCACCGATTTTGGTCGCGAAGTGGTCCGTGAGATGAACCGGATCGGCATGCTGGTTGACATCTCACACGTCTCGGCAGACACAATGCGCCACGCCATCGCGACATCGCAAGCTCCTGTGATCGCCTCCCACTCAAACGCTTTTGCCCTCGCCGGACATCCCCGAAATGTTCCAGATGATGTGCTGGAGGCCGTCGGAGCGAGCGGCGGAGTGGTCATGGTGAACTTCTATCCGGCATTCGTCGATTCAGAGGCGGCTGCACAGTCGGTCGAGATGTTCGCCGAGGGCCGGAGATTGATAGCGGAACTCGGAGACCCTGCTGCCGCCGACGCGGCTCTAGCCGAGAGCCGGGCAGCCCTCCCCCGCGGATCGGTGGCTACGGTTGTCGACCACATCGAGCACATCGCCCGCGTCGCCGGCCCGCACGCGGTTGGAATCGGATCGGACTTCGACGGGATCGACATCCTCATTCCCGGCCTCGAGGACGTGTCGTGTTATCCCAACCTGACGTTGGAGCTTCTCAAGCGCGGCTGGGAGGAACCGGCAATCCGCGCCGTCCTCGGCGACAACACTTTGCGCGTCCTCGAAACCGCCGAGCAAGTCAGCGACGAGTATTAGCTAGAGGACCTCCAGATACGCGACGGTTGGGCGTTGGGCTGGGTTCGCCTGGCGCGCGTGACCGAGCCTGCCACTTGTCGTGCCGTCGGCGCCCCAAAGCAGAATCCGTTCTACGTGATACGCAATACGCAGGCTTTTAGCCGGCAGCCATGCGACGCAACACCATGTGCAGGATGCCTCCGTGGCGGAGGTACTGGATCTCGATCGGTGTGTCGCAGCGGTTCAGCGCCGTGAACTCGACAGTCGAGCCATCAGCCCTGGTCGCGACAACCGAGACCGGCTGGCGGGGCTGCAGTGAATCGTCGATCTCGATCGCAAACGTCTCGGTTCCATCGAGTCCCAACGAATCCGCAGTGTCACCGTCGCCGAACGTCAGTGGCAAGACGCCCATCATCACAAGATTGGACCGATGGATCCGTTCGTAACTCTCGGCAATAACGGCCTGAACCCCGAGTAGGAACGAGCCCTTGGCGGCCCAGTCCCGTGAGCTCCCCATGCCGTAGTCCTTGCCGGCCAGAACCACCAGCGGCGTACCGGCCTCCCTGTAGTTCAGCGATGCGTCGTAGACGCTGCGAACCTCGCCGTCGGTGAAGTCGGTCGTGAACCCGCCCTCGGTTCCCGGAGCCAGCTGATTGCGTACCCGGATGTTGGCGAACGTTCCGCGTGTCATCACACGGTCGTTGCCACGCCGCGACCCGTAGCTATTGAACAGACGCGGCTCAACACTGTTGTCGAGCAGGTACTGACCGGCCGGCGTGCTCTGGCCGATCGCGCCGGCCGGTGAAATATGGTCGGTCGTGATCGAGTCGCCCAACTTGAGCAGTGCTCGGGCACCGTTGATCGGTTGAATCGGATCTGGCGTGGGACCCAGGTCGACAAAAAACGGCGGCTCCTGGATGTACGTCGATGACTCGTTCCACGAGTACAAGGCACCACCGGCCGCCTTGATATCGCGCCACTCTCGCGAGCCCTCGAACACATTGCTGTACTGAGTTAGGAATTGGTCGCTGGTGACGCTGGCCGCCACCACCTGGTCAATCTCGTCTTGGCTTGGCCAGACGTCGCTGAGGAAGACGTCATTGCCGTCACTGCCCGTCCCCAACGGCTCCGTAGTCAGATCGATGTCCACGGTGCCCGCTAGGGCATAGGCGACGACAAGCGGCGGCGAGGCCAGGTAGTTCGCTCGTACATCCTGTGAGATGCGGCCTTCGAAGTTGCGATTCCCCGACAAGACGGAAGTCACGACCAGGTCGTTGTCATTGATTGCCCTACTGATCGGATCGGGTACAGGGCCGGAGTTCCCAATGCAGGTCGTGCACCCATAGCCAACGAGAAAGAAGCCGAGCGCCTCGAGATCGGACGTAAGGCCGGAACGATCGAGATAGTCAGTCACGACCTTCGAACCGGGCGCCAACGATGTCTTCACCCAGGGCTTCCGGGTCAGCCCTAGAGCCCGGGCCTTCTTGGCGACCAACCCTGCGCCGACCATGACATCCGGGTTCGAAGTGTTGGTGCAGCTCGTGATGGCGGCAATGACCACATCGCCATCCTCGAGCTCAAACGAGTCCCCGTCGTACTGCGTGGCGACAGGGTCTGAGGCCGACGAGCCTGGAGGACGAAGTCCGCCCTCGAGGTCACGAGCCCATTGCGACTTCATGTCGCTCAGCGTGATCCGGTCCTGAGGACGTTTCGGTCCGGCGAGCGAGGTCTCGATCGTTGCCATATCGAGTTCCAGCGTCGAGCTGTAGACAATCTCGCGGTCATCGTCGCGCCAGAGACCTTGGGTCTTGCAGTACTCCTCGACTGCGGCCAGGTGTGATTCGTCGCGCCCGGTGAGGCGCATGTACTCGAGGGTGCGTCCGTCGACTGGGAAGAAGCCAACGGTTGCCCCATATTCAGGGCACATATTGGCGATCGTTGCGCGATTGGCGAGAGGCATGGACTCCATACCGGGACCGTAGAATTCAACGAACTTGCCCACGACTCCGTGGGCTCGCAGCATCTCGGTGACTCGCAGCACCAAGTCGGTAGCCGTCGCCCCGTCTGGCAGCGCGCCCGTCAGACGGAAGCCGACCACCTCAGGGAGCAGCATCGAAATTGGCTGGCCCACCATCGCGGCCTCGGCCTCGATACCGCCAACACCCCAGCCCACGACTCCAAGACCATTGATCATCGTGGTGTGCGAGTCGGTTCCGACTAGAGAGTCCGGGTAGAGGGACTCGCCGTCATCCCAAACCACCTTGGCAAGGTATTCGAGGTTCACCTGATGAACGATGCCCGTCGCCGGCGGGACCACGGAGAAGTTGTCGAAAGCAGAGCGGCCCCATTTCAAGAACTCGTAGCGCTCCATGTTCCTCTCGAATTCGCGCTCAGAGTTGATCATCAGCGCGTCCGGACGGTTAAAAACGTCGACTTGAACTGAATGGTCGACCACGAGATCCACCGGCACCAACGGGTTGACCTTCTGCGCCGATGTCTCATCCCCGGTCATCCTTACGACCGCGGACCGCATCGCCGCCAAATCCACTATGGCCGGCACTCCTGTGAAGTCCTGGAGAACTACACGAGCCGGAGCGAAAGCAACTTCGGTCTCGGCGACTTTGGTTGCGTCGTATTGAGCCAAGGCGTGGACGTCGTCGTCGGTGATCGTCTCGCCATCGTGGTTGCGCAGCGCGGACTCGAGCAACACCTTGATGGTGTAGGGCAGCGAGTCGATGTCGCCCAGATGCTTGAGGGCGTCCAGCCGGAAGATGGTGCGATCGCCATCGGCCGTCGATTGTACGGCCTTCGCTTCAAAAGGATCTGTCGTCGCCAAAATGTCCACCTCTTTGTGTTTCTGGGCCCCAGGATACGACGAAGGATTGCCCCGGTCGGCGCCACCGAGCACGTAGCACTGTCGAAAACGCCGACCACGCCCAAGATCGGCGTTTCTTTCGCTACACGACACGCGGCGCCCGGCTTCGGTAGTTTTGTCCTCAACGACGGGAGGAGGGCACATGAAACAGGTTGCGGACAACATCTACCGGTTGGGGACGGCTCACCACAACTTCTATCTCTTGACAGAAGGTGGCAAGGCAACGGTCATCGATGCCGGGTGTTCGAAGGAACTTCCCAAGCTGGAGGAAGGACTGGCTTCGATCGGCTTGATGCGTGACGATGTCGAGGCCATCATCTTGACTCATGCCCACGCCGACCACATCGGTTTTGCCGCCGAGGCCCAAAAGAGCGGCACCGAGGTTCGAACTCATGAAGTCGAAGCCCCCATCGCCACGGGAGACGTGGAAGGTCACGCCGTCAAGATCCCCCAATTGCCATTGCACAAGCTGGGCACGTGGAAGTTTCTGATCGCGCTGCTGAAGGAAGGGATCACCAAAGCACCACGGATCGAATCCGTGGTTACGTTCAGCGACGGGGACGTGCTCGAGTTACCCGGCAACCCGAGGGTGGTGTATACCCCCGGTCACACGATCGGCCACTCGAGCTTCTACCTCCGCGACTCGAAGACACTCTTCAGCGGCGATGCCCTGGTGACCCGCGATCTGATCACGCAGGCCGCTGGGCCTCAAATGCTCCCGGACATGTTCCACACCGACCCGGCTCGTGCCCGTGAATCGCTCGACGTCCTTGCCGGGTTTCCGACCAACGTCGTTCTGCCGGGACATGGCGACCAACACCTGGGGTCGGTCGCGGCTGCTGTAGAAATCGCCAAGCGATAGCGACTGCGCGGTGCTAATCGCCATTGCTGGAACGATCGGTGCTGGTAAGTCAACGGTTGCTCGAGCGGTTTCTAGTCGGCTCGCCATTCCCTACCACGCCATCGACGACGACAAGAGCGACATCGGCGAGGCCCACCCTGAATTCACAACTTGGGTCGCAGGGTCGATCCCGTTTCCCGACGACTTCCGCACGGCGGTCTTTGATCAGGCCTTGGACCAACTCACGGAAATGGCAGCAGAGCATGACCATGTCATTGTTGAGGAGACGTTCCACCGACGCCACATTCGCGATCCATTCTTTCAAGCGGCTGCGACACAACTCAACGGGCTGGTGCTGATCGAGATCGTGGTGGCCAGAGATGTCGCACTTGCCCACCTCGCCAAGAGGGCGAGGACACAGAGGAACCACTTGGCCGGTCCGGCCATGTACGACTCGTTCCAGGCGATTACCGACCCACTGGAACGCGTCGACCTAGCCGTTGAAAACAACGGAAACCTCAGAGACACAGTGGATCAGGTCTGCCGTTTCCTCGAAACCAGGCTCAATTGCCCTGCCGGTACCGGCTAGGCAACCCGTGAGTTTCCCTCGCCGATCTTGCGCACGGCGCCCTGAGATTGGTCTTCGGTCGACGTGAGGTAGGCCGCGGCATCTACAACGTGCGCTACATCGCGGCCTCCATCCAGCCAGGCCAGCGGCGACAACGAGTCGAGTTTGGAATTGGGGCGGCCCATCCAGTGAGCGATGGTCATGTGGTCCCATTCGTCGGCCAGCTTGTCAACGACGCTTGACACGTCGCCTCTGACTCCCCCGCCCTTGTGGAACTGGAAAGCGAAGTAGACCTCTTCGAGTGAGCGTCCCCCGATGCGAAGCAGGTCGCGTCGCACCACCAGATCGAGTGGGGCAACCCCTGCTGCTCGAGCTGCTTCGGTCCGCGTGAGAAACGGTCCCATCAGGACACTGCCGGCCATGTAGACACTCCTTTGCCTGTACCGGAGCCCTGTCGGCCGGAATGGCCAGGAATTCAGGAGAGGACAGGAGGAGCCGTGGATGGGCGCGCATTCATTGGTATCTGGTTCTTGATACCTACGCGGTCCTTTTACGAACCCCAGTAGCGCTGCTCTTTGAAGGGATCGCCGTACATGTGATAGCCGTTGCGCTCCCAGAATCCGGGCTCATCGGCGTCGAGGAGGTTGAATCCCAGGGTCCACTTCACCGATTTCCAGAAGTAGAGATGGGGCATTACCAATCGGAGTGGATAGCCGTGCTGCAGCTCGAGCGGCTCCCCCTCATACGTGTGAGCGAAGATGTTCTCCTCACGAGTGAAGTCTTCGATCGGGATGTTGGCTGTGAAACCGTGATAGGCGTGCACGAGCACGTGAGTCGCCGAAGGGTCGACGTCGAGCTGATCCCACAGATATCTAACCGAGATTCCTTCCCAGTTGGTATCCAACTTGGTCCACTTGGTCACGCAGTGGATGTCTGTGTGCAGCTTCGTTGTCGGCATGGCTGTCATCTCATCCCAGGTCCACTCCTTCTCCTGGCCCACAAGGCCTTTGATGCCAAATCGCCATGCAGCAAGATCGACCGTTGGGACCGTTCCGGCGTGGAGGACCGGGAACCGTTCCGTCACATATTGACCCGGGGGGACACGGCTGGGATCGACGCCGCGCGCCTCGAGTTCGGCGCGGTTCCGTTTGATGAATGACATGGCGGCGATCTTACCGGCGCCACCCCGATGTCCATGGCAGCGCATGTCGAGGAATGGGTTAGCGTCTAACGGCGATGGAGCAAGATACTGTCACCGCAGCCGCGGATCGTCCGCGTCGATCACGATTCGTTTGGATCTTGGCGTCGGTCGCGATTGCTGCTGCGGCCGTCGTTACATACGCGGCGAGTCGATCACCGTCTGAACCCGGTGTCGCCACCACGTCGACATTGCAAAACATTGGTGACGGCACCCTGGGGACAGAAGACCAAGCGCCTGACTTCTCCTTGGCAACAATGAATGGAGCCAGCTTCGCTCTGTACGACCATCTCGCCAGCTCTGGAGAACCGGTCCTGTTGAACCTGTGGGCCTCGTGGTGTCCGCCATGCCGGGCCGAGATGCCTGCCCTGAACGAGGCGGCCGCCCGCCATCCCAACGTCGAATTCGTCGGCGTGGCGGTCCAAGATGATCCGGTCGCGGCAGAGAATTTCGCCAAGGAGATTGGTGTCAGCTACACAATCGGGTTCGATGACCGAGAAGAGGTCTACACGGCTTACGAGACCTTTGGACTGCCGATGACCTACATCATCTCCTCCCAAGGCGTGATCCTCGAAGTGATAATCGGCGAGGTTGACGGGGCCCGAATCGATACCGCCATCTCCACATGGTTCGGCGGCTAAACCCGAGAAGTCAGAAATCAGAAGTCAGATCAGGCAGGACTGGTTTCTGAATTCTGGCTTCTGGCTTCTGATTTCTGGATTCAGTCCGCGCCGCCGACTTCGAATTCAATGATGTCGGTGAGGGCGCCTGGGCCGGTTGGGTTCTGGCGAGGTGGCAAGAACTCGTCGACAGCAGGTTCCTCATTTGGGGACGCGGTGACACCTTCGCTCGAAGCCAGCCGCTTGGCGGCAGAAGCCAACTCTCGCTCCTTATCGGCGAGGATCGAGTCTCTTTCGGCCAACTCACCTTCCAGTCGGTCGACAAGCGCAGCTCGTGCCTCGAGCGCATCGACATCGACATTGGGCTTCATTGCCGCATCGGCGGTGCGTAACTCGGCCAGCTTGTTGTTCTGTAGCTGCAGGTTGTCGATCTTGGTCAGCGTTGCGTTGAGCTTGGATTCGAGATCCTCGCTGCGCGATTGCGCCGCCGCCAGCCGGCGTTCGACCTCCATGCGCTCCGGCCCAGCCGAAGCTGCGGCCTTGACCGTCTGCGGGCGCGGACGGCGGATCAGCAGTCCGAGCAGCAGCCCAAGCAGGCTGGCGCCAATCAGGAATAGGACTATCTCGCCGATGGCGTACAGAGATCCGCGCATCACTCGCCTCCTTGTGGTGCTGGTCCGAGGAAGAACTCGATCCGACGGTTGATCGTCCGGCCTTCCTCAGTTGAATTGTCGCCGATGGGGCGAGTCTCGCCGTAACCGATCGCCACCACTCGGGCGGGATCGACGCCGGCAGCGACCAGGTAGTCGACTGCCGCCTGTGCCCGGTCCTCACTGAGGCCCTGGTTGAACGCATCGCTTCCCACGTCATCGGTGTGGCCTTCGACCGTACCGACCAACGTGGGATTACGAAGCAAGATACCGGCAGCGGTATTCAGTAGAACGACGAGTTGATCGGACAACCCTGAACTGCCGTACTCAAAGGTGGCGCCGCCGCGCAATGCACCCGTAATGAGGTCGTCCTCGATGTTGAATTCCCACTGCGGCACCGGAGCAAACTGCACAAAAACCAGAGGCACCCGATAAAGGGAGAAGGTCTCCGCAATGGAGTCTCTCACCTCGACCGTGCTGATGACGTTGCCTTCTCCGTATACCGACCCGGCGGCTCCAATGATCCGTTGGGCGACCCCGTCGCTCGGCAAAACACCGCTGAGCACGACCGTGCCGTCTCCCGGCGCCTCAGCGGCAAACGACGGCGGCCCCAGATTGGAGACCGCAACTTCCGACGTGACTCTGACACTCTCACCGAGAGCCTGTCCAAGAGCTCCCTCAAGCTGTGCCTTGCGCAGGTCGCTAGGGGCACTGCCGGTTATGACTGCCTCCTGACCGGCGACCTGAATCCCAGAATTGCTGAGCACCGGCAGCACGGAGATGACACGGAAGGCGTTTGGCACCCAAGAGGCGTTCTCTAGGGAAGTATCGACCTCAACTGATCCCTCGAGGAATGGGGCATAGATCAGATCGGCAACCGCGGCGATCCTTGCTGCCGCTTCGGCATCAGGCACTGCTCCCGAGAGCTTCAGAATCCCTTGATCGAGCGTGGCGTTGATATGGGCGAGGCCCGGCGCCACGGTCGGAGCCGTTGAAGTCCCTGGTGCCACCGACGAACTGGGGACGTTCGTGTCCGGAGCCGAGCTGTCATCTGGACCCTGGGTCGTGTCTGTGATGATCACGACGTCTGGAAGGTCATTCCACTCGATCGACCTGATGCCGGTGATCTCGCGAACGACTGCCTCGGCCTCGGAACGCTGCAAAGCGGTTGCTGCTCCCCCAAGGGCGACGTCGCGCCCATCTACCTCAATCTCCTGGATCGGGATGCCGGCATCGGCCAGAGCGCCAGACACTCTGTCCTCGATGTCGTTCTCCTCGTTCTGGAGGCCCCACACAACAGCGGTGCCGACCAAGAGGATCCAAAGGCCGAGCACGACCCCAATCAGAACGCTTTTGATTCTTCGGCGATCATTCCCCATTGGAACGGACGTCCTGTACTTCTCTGGTCCCTTGCTTCTTCTCTTAACGAACAACAACGGCTTGCCCTTGAGCAACAACAGCGGCGCTGTTGATTATGCCGGTGTGCCGGCGGTCACAATATCACCGCTCGCTCGACTCGACGCGTTCTCCCGCCGTCATTCGGTTTCGTGCGGCAATCCAAATGCCGGCACTGGCTATCGTCCCGGTATGACCTGGCTCGTGGCCGTACTTGTTGTCTCGGTGGTGGTATCGCTCTTGAGGGGCGGCAAATTGTCGAACTTGCCCGACATCTACGCCCGCGGCTGGCCCCTCTTGTTCATCGGTTTCGGCCTCCAGATTGTGGCCAATGCGGTCGACAACTCACGACTCGCCATAGCCTTGCTGCTCACTTCCTATGTCGTACTGCTCATCATGGTCTGGCTCAACAGATCGGAAGCAGGCATGTGGATCGCGGGCATTGGCCTCCTGATGAATTTCACCGTGATCACTCTCAACAATGGGATGCCGGTGCTCGAGGAAGCGATCATCCTGGCCGGCGGAACCGGCGACGTTGTCTTCGATGCAAAACATGTCGTTCTAGACGCGTCGAGCCATCTGCCATTCCTATCTGACGTGATCCCGCTTCCAGGGAGCGTTATCTCGCTCGGAGACGTATTCCTCGCGGTCGGGCTCGGCGTATTCATCGAGGATCAGCTGAAACAGCCTCTGCGGCTCTTTCGCCATCGGGTCCAAGGCGTGCCGGGGTCGGCGGCAGACAGCTGAGAAACTGTTCAACATTCCGATGCTGGCTCTGCGGATCTCCTAGGGGTCTGTTGGATGATCGCTGTGGATGGATCTGCGGCGGGTCATTGTCTCTGCCACAGGTCAACAAGCGAAGGAGTATCGGTAGATACTTCGAGCCTTGTTGAGCGAAGGCAGGGGCGATTAGACCCGCAGAGGCGCCACATCGGATTGTCCAATAGACCCCTAGACCTGGCTGCTGGGATGCAGGTCGCCCGATGCAGCCACGATGCGGCGTAGCGAAGCCGTGATGTCAGGGTCATAGTCGTAGGTTGAGCCGAGGTGGAGCAGCTCGAGCGAATCGACGGCAGACAAGAGCTGATCGTTGCGCGCCTGGTCGTATGCGCTGGCCACCTTGATGATCTTGGAGGCGAGCGGCACGGACTCGTCGCGTTCCTCGCCGATGTTGCGATAGGGCCGATGCTGCTCTCGTACTAGGAGTCCCACCTTCTCCAGAAATGGCGCTTCTCCGATTATCTGGGCTCCCCAGCGCGCCAGATCCTCATCGGTATAACCGGCGCGCAGGATGGCCGGCTCGTTGAGGGTGATCCGTCCAATGTCGTGCATCAGGGCGGCGTACTCGAGTTCTGTTACCTCGTCCGGGTGCATTCCAATGTCACGGGCAATCGCTACGGCGACCTTGGCAGTGCGCTCGCTGTGTCCGGGGGTAGCAAGGCCGGCGACTTCGGGAATCTGGGCCAGAGCCCGGATGGTCTGTCCGTAGGTGATCCGGGTGTTGTTGTAGCGGACAAACGCCAGGTGGCTGAAGGCGTATGGCAAGAGCGCCAGGGGGATAGCCCACCAACGCATCTTTTCGAAGGCCAGCCCAAACAACGCACCGGACGTGAACAGGCTGACGATGGCTGCCCAGTCCTCGAGGGCCAGCAGCCAAAGGAAGCGGGCAGACAAGCCTTCGCTTTCGAGTCCTACCAGAGAGCGGATCAGTGCCCTGACGGCAAACCAGACGATTCCGCCGGCCGCCACAATCGGGAGTGTCCCGGCATCGATGTCAAAGTCGCTGCGGATCGTCAACTCGGAGAGAACCACCACCGTCATGGCAAACGCCATCAGCGATGTCACCTCGGCGAGGAACTGGGAGCCGCTCAGGCCGGCCACCGGTTTCTTGACGGCAAAAACACCCCACGCCATTGCCATGCCCAGAGACAGGATCGCCAACATGCCGGCATGCTCACGGACCAGGAAAGGCACAGCCGTCGCGGCGCCGATGGCCAAATAGAGGTGCTCGCCGCTGGGCGCCGGGACTGTCACCAGATGGGCCAGAGCGATTATGGCTGCGCCAAGAAGGACAACCTTGATGTCTCGAGCCGACACGCTCGCCATCACGGCGCCGAACGCAAGACAAGCGATGAACACGGTCAACGATATGCCGTTGACTTTGCGTTCAGCCATCGAGGCGAATCCCCTCCGCTCGGCGGCGGGCTTCCTCTTCGCTGTCGACGTCTGGAGAGCCGTAGCGCTCGCCACGGGCATCGATGATTTCGATGAGGGCCTCGACTACATCCGGGTCGAATTGGGTACCGGCGTTTTCGCGCAGCTCGGTGAATGCGTATTCCTGCGATAGCGCCACCCGGTAGGACCTGGTCGATGTCATGGCATCAAACGAGTCTGCCACGGCCAGGATGCGGGCCTCGAGAGACGGCGGTCCCTCATGCTCGTGGCCGCCGCGGTAGCCGTTGCCGTCGTAGTGAGCATGGTGATGTGCCGCGATATCGACCATTGGCTGCAGGAAGTCGACCTCGGCGAGGAGTTCCTCGACAAGGTGCACATGCATCTCCATCTGCTCCCACTCATCGCCCGAGAGGCGAGCCCGCTTGCGAATCAGGTCGCGGGGAACGGCCAGTTTCCCGACGTCGTGGATGAGAGCCGCCCAACGCAACTTCTCCAGTCGCGTGCCGTTGAACCCCATTTCGGTTCCGATGAGCTCTGAGAAATAGGCGACTCGCTCGGTGTGGCCCCGTGTGTACAGGTCCTTGGCCTCGAGCGCCTTGACGAAGCCGCGCAGCGTGCTGTCCTGAGCTTCGCGGAGTCGAGCATATGACACGAAGGTCATCTGTGAGACAAAGAACACGACAAAGATGAGAGGCAGGGTGACGAGGCCTCGCAGGTGGTAGGCGGCGCCGAGCAATGCTGCCAATACGCCGGTACCCAAGTACGGCAGCATGATGTTGAGCATGTTCGACCAGGGCCGCACTTGGCGGGCTCCAAAGACCGAACGGAAGATGAACTGCACCAGCGTGAAGTTCAAGGCCCCCTGCAGAGCCGAGGCGGCTACTGCGGCAGCGACGAATCGTGGCAGATTCTCCGGGGTGACGGCGGCGGCGGGAGCGATGAAGGCAAAGAGGGCAGCAGCGGCAGTAGCCGAAATGACGATCTGGCCGAAGTTGACTGAGGGTTCGAACCAACGCCGCAACCGGAAGTCGGCGGGCTGGAATGGACTCACGGCCGCGATGACGGCCACCGCAACCACTGGCTGCGACTCGGCAAACACAACGGCGGCTGTTATCTGGACCAGCAGCGACGTGCTGATGACGAGGTGGTCGTTGATCTCGACGGCAGTCCAATCGAAGTAGATGCCGACAAGTGCGAAGACGACGAGAAGCCAAGGGGGGTCAGGCAAGTCACCGGGCAGCAGCAGCCAGACGAGAAGGGCGACCGCCGCAAGCACAAAGCCGACCGCTAGCCGGATACGAACTCGCTGTTGTCGCGTCGGGTTCTGCTGATTCATCCTGGTCCTGGCCTGCAGATCAAGAAGGCAGAGCGATCGCCCGGGCTGCTCGGATAGTGGTCACGTAATTTTCAGGTTTGCGGCTCCGGCCAACAAGGCCGTCAACACGCTTCCGACGGTCAACGCAAGCTTTACCAAACGGCTCTTCACGGGTTAAATCATCCTCAGGATTGTTGATCTCGAAACTTGGCATGGATTCGCCGGTTCGAGTCATGATCCGCTCCGCTGAGGACGGAATCTCTTCCGATAGTCGTTCGAGCAGCACCGGGCGTCACCCCCATCCCACAGATCGAAATCCGTAGGGACACCTTCAGTTGTCTATGTGCACGCCTATCCCCACACGAGATTCCGCCTTAGCGAAGCGGTATCTCAGGCCCACCCGAGGCCTGTGGAGGGTTCGTGGTGAACCCGACCACGGACGTACGATACCGGAGCAGAGCGCGAATAAGCAAGAACGAAAATCGCGAACTCTGCTACTCCCGGTAATCGGCGGCTACGCTACGCCGCCATGGAGACTCGATGCTGAACTATCAGGAGCTCGAAGAAACGCTGAGTCGTCTGGACTCGGTGGACGCGGTGCGGGTGGTGGCCGAAGGCGAACGGGTCGCCGAAGTTCACGTATTGGCTGCCGCTTCAAAGCCACCCAAACAGGTGGTGCGCGACGTGCAGTCGTTGGCGATGGCCAGATACGGCACCAATATCGACCGCCGAGTCATTTCCGTCGTCCAGCTGGCCGCTCAGGCCATGGCGGTACAAGCCGAATCGCGACCCCGCCTCGTCAAGATCTTTGACGAGGCCGACGGCGCAAGAACGACAGTCCACGTGACGTTGTCCTGGCAGAGCGGCGAGCACACCGGGAGTTCACTGGGCCCTGTGGTTGGCTCCGCTCGACTCAGGCTGGTGGGCGAAGCCACCATCGATGCCCTCGATCAGATCTTCTTGAACCTGCCACCGCTCGTCCTCGACTCGATTGGGATCGCCACCGTCGGGATGCGCCGCATCGCGATTGCCGTCGTGCTCGGGGGTACAACCCAGGACAACGAGCTAGCCGTCGGCTCAGCCCTCGCCGGCGAGGATGAATCTGAAGCGGCAGTGCGCGCCGTCCTGGACGCGCTCAATCGCCGCCTGCCTACTCTGAGCGAGTGACAGACAGCCCTCCTCCAACGCGCTCGCCGGAGGCCACGCTCATCGTGTCAGATGAGCACGATGCGGGTTATGCGGCAACGCCACATGTTCTGGCAAGCCAAGCAGCTCTCGACATCATGGCTCGCGGCGGCAATGCCATTGACGGAGCGATCGCGGCCAATGCCGTGCAGGGCGTGGTTGCCCCGGACACCTGCGGAATCGGCGGGGATTTGTTCGCTCTGATTCACAAACCGGGCGAAGAAGCGCCCGCCGTCCTCAACGCATCCGGCACGGCAGGCTCTGGAACCTCAGCCGAACAGATGCGCCTCTCCCATGATGAGATGCCGTACCGGCACCCGTGGACCGTCACAGTGCCCGGGTGCGTCGCCGGCTGGGTCGAGCTAGCCAAAGAGCACGGGGTCCTGCCGCTGGAGCAGACACTCGAATCGGCCATTGACCTGGCGAGGAACGGGTTTCCTGTCTCGCCCGAGCTCTCCGATTCGCTTGCCCGGATTCAGGGAATGATTCGATTCCAGCCATCGTCGGCACCGCTCTACGTCAAAGGCACGGTTCCCGAGCCGGGCGCAACGGTACGCAGACCCGGCCTGGCGCAGACACTGGAGGCGATTGCACAAGCCGGCCCCGACGCCTTCTACAAGGGTCCGGTCGCCGATGCCATCGTCAACGCCACCGCTGGTGGCCTGACCCGGGCCGATCTCGCTGGATACGCCGTCGATTGGGTGGATCCGATCGGCATCGACGTGTTCGGACTTACCGCTTGGACCGTGCCGCCCAACACTCAGGGATACATCACACTGGCGGCGCTCTGGCTCTTTGAGCAGCTCGAGCCACCGCGGGACCCGTCGGACCCGGCCTTCGTGCACGCCGCCATCGAGGCCTACCGCGCCATGGCCTGGGAGCGCGACGACCTCGTGTCGGATCCCGCCACGCTCCCCCTGGAGTTGAACGAGTACCTGTCGACTGATCGGCTCACCACGCGCCTCGAGTCCCTGAGCAAGGATTCGATCACCGAGTGGCCTCAGTCGAACCCGGCCCCGGGCGGCACCGCGTATATGTGCGTGCGCGACCGTGATGGCGTGGGCATCTCCTTGATCCAGTCGAACTTCGCAGGCATCGGCTCTGGTCTATCGGCTGGTGACACAGGAGTGTTTCTCCACAATCGAGGCGCCGGATTCAATCTCATTCCCGGCCATCCCAACGAGTTGACTCCGGGGCGGCGGCCACTGCACACACTGTCACCCACCTTGTGGACCGCCGACGGCGAGCTGCGGTTGATACTCGGCACCCGAGGCGGCGAGTACCAACCCCAGCTACTGGTGCAGGTGGCAGCACACCTTCTCTACGGCGATAGCCCCCGAGCAGCCAGTCAGCCGCACCCGCGATGGCAGGTCGACGGGTGGGGCCCCGGCGAGTCGTCCGCCGTCCACATTGAAGAACGGACGCCGGACGATGTAGCGACCGGCCTCGAGGCGCGGGGACACAATGTCGAACGGGTTCCCAACTGGAACGCCGGGTGGGGCCCTGTTTCGCTAATCGGAGTCGAAGATGACGAAGTCTTCGCCGCGGTGGATCCGCGCGTGAGCACGTCTGCCGCCGCAACGCGGCCGTAGCGGCCGCGCCGCAACAACTTCTCCAACTAGTGGCGCCCGTTCGGTACAGTCCGCGGATGCGAGTGACTGTCACCCAGTTCTCAGACGGAACGCCGGAAGACGAATGGACGCGGCTCATCGAGCATGTCGCGGAGATCCGCCCAGACCTCGTCGTGCTGGGAGAGATGCCGTTTGATCGCTGGTTGGCTGCGTCTGACGCTGTCGACGAGAACGACTGGGCAGCCGCCGTCGCCCGTCACGAGGAGTGGATGGCACGCCTAGGCGAACTTGGTGGCGCAGCCGTCGCCGCCAGCAGACCTATCAGCCACGGTGGAACACCCCACAACGAAGGATTCACCTGGACGGCCCGAGGCGGACCTTCGGCGACCCACATCAAGTATTACTTGCCCGACGAGCCCGGGTTCTGGGAAGCGAGCTGGTATCGGCGTTCGCCCCAAAGGTCGTTCCATTCAGCCTCCATCGCCAGGGCAACCTGCGGTTTCATGCTTTGTACCGACATGTGGTTCACCGAGCATGCCCGCAGTTATGCAGCGCAGGGAGTCGAACTGTTGCTAGTCCCCCGAGCCACACCCGCAGCCACTGGCGCCAAGTGGCTGGCCGGCGGCCGCGCCGCCGCCGTGATGGCCGGAGCGTTCTGCCTCTCGTCGAATCGTCAGGGGTCGGCAGAGGGAGTGCTATTCGGTGGCTCCGGCTGGGTCATCGATCCGGAAGGCAACGTCTTGGCGGTCACAACCGCGGAGGATCCTCACGTAACGGTCGAAATCGACCTGGCGGAAGCCCGCGCCGCCAAAAAGACCTACCCCAGATACGTAGCGGAGTAGAGATAGCACCGCCGCGAGCACACAAGCTCGCGGCAGCAACTGTCCGCCGCACCGAGGCCGGGCGGTGACTGTGCGATCGCACGGTGCGTCGCCGGGAACGCCTGCGGCGTTCCTTGGTAGTTGCTGCGCAGCTCCAGCCCTCTGTGCGTTAGCTGTTGTCTCTCCCCCCGTCTGGCGCCGCTTTGGGCGACAGACACTTGGGGGGAGTGCCGAGCTTGCGAGGCGAGGGG
>JAAELU010000614.1 GCA_024226255.1 bacterium
ATCGAGCGTGGCTGATCGCGATGACTTCCGACACCGCGTGGGAGGCGCCCGAGACCGCTTTGAGGCTGTCTTGGCGGCCGAACTCGACGACGTTGTCCTCACGATTGGAGAACCTCGACTTCGCCAACACAGCCACCTGCGTATCCCCGGCGTTGCATCGGAGACTCTGCTCATCCGGCTTGATCAGTCCGGGGTGGCGGCGTCTGCCGGATCGGCCTGTCAGAGCGGAGCCATCGAGGTGTCTCACGTGTTGGCGGCGATGGGTGCCGGCAATGCCACCGCGTCCGAGTCCGTTCGTTTCACGTTTGGCTGGGTGAACGTCGTTGCCGACGGCGAGGACGCCGCCAAGCGGGTCGTCGCAGTCGTCGGGGAGTTGCGATGAAGGCTCTTGTTGCGATGTCTGGTGGCGTGGACTCCTCAGTCGCGGCTGCTCTCATGTTGGAGCAAGGCCATGAGGTCGTCGGAGTCACCCTCAAACAGTGGCAGGGTGCCGACGGCTCGATGCCGACATCGGGTTGCTGCACTGTTGCCGACGCCGAAGATGCTCGGCGGGTCGCCGCCCAACTCGATGTGCCCTACTACGTGCTCGACCACGTAGCTGACTTC
>JAAELU010000615.1 GCA_024226255.1 bacterium
CTGCCGGTTTCGAGCTCCCCACCCGAGGCGTGTTCTCCCACGCTCAGCAAGGACCTTCCAAGGGCTCGGCCCCGGGCCAGGCAGTCGATCCAGGCCACGGAGTAGGTCGTCTTCTCGTGTTCAGCAAACAGATCGAGGGCTTCGCTCAGATTGGCGGCCCGGATCATGGTCGAGTCGATGCCGGCGCTCTCGATCGGTTGCAGCCGGAAGGTTGCGTCCACGACGACACCGGTGAGCCCCATCCCCCCGCAGGTCCCGTGGAAGAGCTCAGCGTGTTCGTCGGGGCTGCATTCCACAATCCCGGCGGCCGGAGTGGCGACCCCCATCCGGGTCACATGATCGCAGAATGTGCCCTCGATGTGATGGTTCTTGCCATGGACATCGCTGGCGATAGCACCACCGACGGTGACGAACTTGGTGCCCGGCGTAACCGGGAGAAACCACCCCCGGGGCACGAAGACCTCGAGGATCTCAGCCAAGCTCACCCCGGCTCCGCAGCGGAGCAGACCAGTCTGCTCGTCGAAGTCGATCAAGCGATCGAGACGAGCGGTATCGATCACCGACGGAGCCAAGGAGCTGTCGCCGTAACTACGGCCAAGGCCCCGGGGGATCTGTCCTAGCGGTTCACCGTGAGCCGAAGGGCCACGGATCGCCTCGAGAGCCGCTGCCCCACTGTCGGGATGGGTCACCGCCGATTCGACGAACGGATACCTACCCCAACCCGTTAGCTGCATCTACACCCTTGCCTACGTAAAGACGTACCGTCGATCGAGTTGATACTTCGTGTAGTACCCAATAGCGAGGCCCACCATACCTCCGACATATCGCATCTGCTTTGAGTCAAATACATAGTCGAAGCCGAGCTCGAACAACCAGAAGATGGCGGTCGTAGCCAGTCCCATGACCGCATACAGGTAGAACGTACGGCCCTCGTGGCGAACATTGTTGATCTGGTAGCAGAAGATGTACCGCTTGTCCAAGCTGTACTTGACGACAAGCCCAATCGCCGTACCCAGGGTCAACGACGTTATGAGCGAGATCGAGCCCCCGTATACCATCAGGCTGATATCTTGGCTCCCGATGTTGGCTATCGTCGCAATGACAGCGAAGAGGGCATAACCCAGTGCAATTCTCATCAGGTAGCAAACTACAGATGAATGCAGTGTTTGGTTGGGCCGTCGTTGGACACGGTATGCCATGATTGCGGCAATAGCCATCAGTCGAACAGTACCAATGGTCGGTGCCTTCGTGAAGCTGATGCGACCACGACAGTGGATCAAGAACGGCTTCGTTCTGGCCCCGCTCATCTTCGCCGGACTCTTCACCGATCCAACGGCAATCTTCGACGCGTTCGCCGCCACAGC
>JAAELU010000616.1 GCA_024226255.1 bacterium
GGCGACGGCGGCGACGGTCGGGAACATGTCCCAGCAGGCGACGATGTCGTCCTCGCGGCTGGCGGCCGGGACCGGGAGAGAGGCTTGGAAGGAGTTCGTCCCATCAGGCTTGGCCCAGCCGACGATCATGGGAACGCGCATGCCTCCCTCGTAGCGGTAGCCTTTCTTGGCGCGCAGCGGAGTGTTGGTCATGTCTCCGCTGTTATCGGAGAGGAAAATGACGAGCGTATCCTCGGCGACGCCGAGCTGGTCGAGCTTGGCAATGATGTCGCCAAGCGACTTGTCCATGCCCTCGATCATGGTGGCGAAGGCTTTGGTGTTTCCGGACAACGACGGGTAGTTGGCTGAGAACCGGGTGTCCTCCATGAAGGGGCCGTGCACGGCGTAGTGTGCCATGTAGGCAAAGAATGGAACGCCGTCGGTGACGGATTGTTCGATGGCCTTGTTCATCTCGAGGGTGAGGGCCTCGGTGGCAAAGATGTCCTGGCCGTGATAGGCCTCGAGGCCGGGGATATGCCAGATGCCGGTGCCGAAGTTGGCAGTGCCGAGGTAGGAGCCGGGACCACCGGCGCCGTGGCCGGCGATGTTGACGTCGAAGCCAATGTTGGTCGGGTCGCCGCCGAAGGTGCTGTTCGGACCGAAGTGCGCCTTGCCGGCATGGATCGTCCGGTAGCCGGCCTGCTGGAGGAGGGCGGGCAGGGCGATGTCGGTTTCATCCATACCGCCCATGCGCCAGTCGGCGGGGGAACGGAGATGGGCGAC
>JAAELU010000617.1 GCA_024226255.1 bacterium
CAAATCCTATCGCGCTTGCCTGTCGAAGCGGAAGGTCGGACTGGGTATTTCAGCCTTCATCCAGGTTTCGCTCAGCAACCATGAGCAACCGCAAATCGAGGCCTTCACCCGGCTGTTGGAGACCAATCCATCGATTCTCGAGGCCTGCAAGCTGACCGGCCCGACCGACTTTTTCCTGCGCGTGGCGACGGCGGATCTCGACGAGATGAATCGGTTGATCAGCGAAATTCTACTGCCTCACCCCGCCGTGTCCCATGTCCAGTCCCATATCGTACTGGAGTGGTTGAAAGAGGAAGGCATGCTGCCGATCAGTAATTAAGGGGCACCTAAGAAGATGCCTCCTGGATCGCCCGCCACACTCGCCCGGACGTCGCTGGCATGTCGAGCGCGGTCACACCCGCGGGCACCAAAGCATCGAGGATGGCGCTCATCAAACACGGCATCGAGCCGACACACCCGGCTTCGCCGGCACCCTTGACGCCCAGCGGGTTGACCGCCGTCGGCACCGGGTTGATCTCGATCTCGAAGCTCGGCAGGTCATCGGCGCGCGGCATTGTGTAGTCCATGAACGAGCCGGTTATCAGTTGGCCGCTGTCCGGGTCGTGGATCAGTTGCTCGAACAATATCTGGCCG
>JAAELU010000618.1 GCA_024226255.1 bacterium
ACGTCCGGGTTGGCCGACAGGATGTCCTGCATGACCTTGTAGCCCTCTTCCATGCGGCTGTTTCCCGAGAGGGTAGCGACGATCTCATAGCCCAACTCGGCCATCTTGGCCTCAAAGCCCTCGTTACGACGGGCGGCATAGACGGCGCTAGGCTCGCAGGTGATGGATGCAACCTGCTGCGGTTTGCCAGCGGCCGAGATGAGGCGGTCCATCTCCACAGCGGCCATGACGCCGCCGTTATAGTTGTCCGAGATGACGATGACGTCATAGTTGGTGCCGCCGCCGCCAATATCGTTGACGACCACGGGGATGCCTTTTTCGTTGGCCGCATCCACGATCGGCCCCATAGCATCGGGTTTGAAGGGCGAGATGATGAGGGCGTCGATGCCCTGGTTCAGCAGGTCCATAGTGCTGGCCACCATCGTCGACTCGCTCGACTTTTGGTCGACCAGGACATAGTCGTAGCCTGCCGCTTGTGCTGCTTCACGAGTACCGGCTTCCATATCCTGGAAGAATCCGTACTGCATGTCGTATACAGAAAAGCCCACCATTTTGCCGGTCAGATCGACCTCTGGTGCTGGACTGAGCAGGGCGTCAACGTTGTCCGCTGTGATCAAGTTCACGGGGACAAAGATCTCACGATCAGCGTCATTGTCGTATGCGAGGCTCGCGCCCGACATGAGCTGTGTGGCCAGGTCAACCGTCATCTTGCCCATATCGTAGGGCACCTGCTGGATTGTGCCAGCCATAGTGCCCGCTTTGATCGCTTCCAGGGCGATTTCGTCGGCGTTAAAGCCGATGACATAGATGTCGGTCGAGCCACTCTTGCCCGCATCACCGACGGCCTGGGCAGCGCCAACGGCCATCGGGTCGTTGCATGAGAACACACCCGAAACGTCCGGGTTGGCCGACAGGATGTCCTGCATGACCTTGTAGCCCTCTTCCATGCGGCTGTTGCCCGAGAGGGTGGCGACGATCTCGTAACCCAACTCGGCCATCTTGGCCTCAAAGCCCTCGTTACGACGGGCGGCATAGACGGCGCTAGGCTCGCAGGTGATAGATGCAACCTGCTGCGGTTTGCCAGCAGCCGAGATGAGGCGGTCCATCTCCACGGCGGCCATGACGCCGCCGTTATAGTTGTCCGAGATGACGATGACGTCATAGTCGGTGCCGCCGCCGCCAATGTCGTTGACGACCAC
>JAAELU010000619.1 GCA_024226255.1 bacterium
GGTGACGATCGACAAGGACCCGGTGTCGGGTGAGCCTGTGGTGCTCGGCAAGGGCCGCTTCGGAAAGGTGTATCGGGGTATCCTGCTTGGATCCGAGGCGGTGGCAATCAAGTGCATAGGAGGTATGCGACAGCATTCTTCCGAATCGAGTACTGAAAACAACGGGATACAAGACGAATCCGCCTCTGATGCCGAGGGATCGTCGGGATATTCACGAGTGTCACCGTCTCATGCGGTGTTGGAATCCTTTGCGGACATGTCTCGCGAGGAGGTCCTGAAGGAGATCAGGCTGCTCAAGTCCTGCCACTCCCAGTACATCGTGTCGTTCATCGGCGCCATGTTCCGGCCGCACGAGATCCGGCTGGTGACGGAGCTGATGCCCTGTGGCGACCTGTGGAACGCGCTCGGTCACGGCCCTTGCCCCCGCACGGTGAGCTGGTACGACGGCGGCATTTTCATTGCGATGGACGTTGCCGCCGGCCTGAACTATCTCCACGAGAAGAAGCGGGTGGTCCATCTGGACCTGAAGAGCTCCAACATCCTTTTGCGCGAGTCAAAGCGCGAGCCGCCGGCCGCCTCGCCGACGAGGCCGGCAGGAGGAGCCGCATCGGAGACCGGAGCTCCATGCGTGTCTCGGTCGCGGTCGCGGTCGCGATACACGGGCTCGTACCTGGCCAAGGTGTCGGACGTGGGCTTGTCGAAGATCCTCCCGACGTCCCACGAGTACCTGACGTCGATGCAGGCCGGCGGGAC